>JBCBLF010000270.1:0-6362 GCA_038520475.1 Cyanobacteria bacterium J06627_8 | reverse complement strand
CAGTCAGGTTATTCAGATTAAGAAACTGAGTCAGCACGATTTCTCAGACCACCCGTGGCAGCAGGAACCCGTCGAGGTACAGTTTGAGCGCCAGGGCGATGGAAGTGCGATCGCCACAACGATGAGCAACAGCAAAACCATCGGGATTGTCTCGAAGATTGACACAAACGCTTTGGCGCGAACTCAATCATTGAATAAAATGCTCACTGCAACACTCAATCGAGATCATGGAACCATCGCTGAAGTGCAAGTTCATGATGTCATTGCGGTGTCACTGCCTGAACCAGACCGATCCCCTGCCACAATCCTGGATACCGATGCTTCTCATTGCCTGTATCGCTTCGTGAATAACGATAGCTGTGAGCCCTACACGCCCCAGGACCCTGCGATTCTATCAGTAATAGAGCATGCTGAAGCCTTGGGATTGAAGCCTAAAACGGAACGGCTGACCCAGGGGCGGGTGGCACAGACAGTGCTCACGATTGATTTTCCCGATGCTGAATCCCTTCAGCAGTTCGAACAGTCCATTACGCCTCTCCCGCTCCAGTTCAAATATGAGGGAGAGCTATCGGCAGGATTTCAGTTTCTAGAAGCGCAAGAGGCCGACGACTTATCAGCATGTGGCATGGTTGCAGTGCCCAATGCAACCATGCTCAGCCGATTGGAGCCAGATCCAAGCTTCACAGTTGTTAGCCATAAAACCTCAGCTCTGGATATTGAATCTGTTCACTTCACCACCCACGATCACAGTTACGCGAGATTCACTGATCTAGTGACGATCGACATTGATCGGCCGCTGTCTGAGGTTGCCCCCCACTTCGAACAACGGTGCAATGCCCATCCCAATGAAGTATGGGCGATGTATTCCACTCGAAATGGCGTCCATGCGATGCGGCTCGATACGCCTCAAACGCCGAATGAAGCAATGAAGGATGCAGACTTCTTCGGTGCTGTTGGCGCTGACCAAAAATATCTGTCCATGGCACGAGCAACGAATGGATGGACGGCTCGATTAACACCGAAGAGTGGGCGAACCAATGATCGGATCCACTTTGAGCATTGGTTCGGCAGCGGTCATCCAGATGCCCGACTACTCTCAGAGCTACAAGCCTATCAACAGGCACTTGTTGAGAATGCGATGGATGAGGCTAAAGGGAGCGAGACGCTTGAGCACATCGCGAGACGAATCGAGTCTGACACGTCAGGTCGATATCAACCAACCCGGAACGAACTTCTAGATTGGTATGTTGCGGCCAAAGATGAGGGTAATTCAACAAAAGCCGACAAGATTTTGGCACTAGGTCAACGGTTGAGTTCCAGCTATGGGGTAGCAAGTCGTAAACCACCCCTGGAGTATCGGCATGAATCCGTCACCCTATCTCAGCCCCAAGCTGCACAAATGAGGCGTGACGTTCAAGCATTCAGTCAGCGACCCTTCATCCAGCCCCGTAGTCCAACACCCCAACTTCAAGTCCAGTAGCGCCAAGAAAGGCTATCGCCTTGTTTATCTGAAACGTTGAAAAAAAGGAACTCAAGACTATGAAATCAATCATCATGTCTGGTCTCGTGGCGAGTGAACCTCAACTCCGCTACACTGCTGATAATCAAACTCCGATATGTGAATTCATGCTTCGGCTACAGAATCCTAAAACATCGGACAGTGACGTGATAAAGGTTGTGGCTTGGAATAACTTGGCTCAAGAGCTTGCAGAAACGGTCCATCAAGCTACCACGGTGGTGGTTGAAGGGCGACTGAAAACGTCGGTCCGTGAGGTTAACGAGCATAAGGAAAAGCACATTTCAATTACCGCCAGTCGAGTGCATTGTCTGCCAGAAGTCGAGCTTAACCTGAACCAAGTCAGCCTCATCGGACGACTCGGACAAGATCCAGATGTTCGCTATTTCGGGTCCGGCAATGTCGTCTCTAACTTCTCTGTTGCTGTACGAGGTTCGTCCAATAGCGATCCTGATTGGTTCACGGTTGAACTGTGGGGGAAAACGGCTGAGGTGGCGGCAGACTACACCCGCAAGGGTGGACAAGTAGGGATTATCGGCCAAGTTGTGATTGACCACTGGAAGGACAGAACGTCAGGAGACGAGCGATCGACGCCTGTCATTAAAGGCAGTCAGATAAGCCTCATTTCCAGCTCGTCTCCCACCGAATCATCCGAATCATTGGACGAGTTCTGATGAAGTCTGAATCTAATTGCTGCACACAGGTGGGCTGAGGCTTGCCTGTGAGTTTTTTGGTTCTGTGCGGCTATCGCCGTGATGAGATGAAGATCTTCCCCTCGATGCGCACGAGGGACAACGTAAGCGGTCAGCGAGAGACCGTGACTACGACTATCGACACATTTCAATCAAAAAGGAGAATTATGATGGACATCACTACGCAGTCCGCGATCGTTTGCTACGGTATCGCCTTTATCGTGTCCCTTTGGCTCATCTGTGAGCGCCATGGGCAGAAGAACGTAATGGCTACGGGTTTGTCAGAGGCTGCAGTTGATTGTGAGCCACCTGTGACAGATGCTGTTGAATTGTTGGATGAACAGCCTGTTGCCCTCAGTGCTGAATCTGAAACTATCGCAGTCAATGATAAAGAGAGAAAGAGTGCTGATGTAGAGGTTCCCCCTACCAAGACCGTTGATGATTGGGTATCTGAGTTTATGGCAGAAACAGGGAAACAGCTCAAAGCCTATTGTAAGCAACACCAGGTCAAGGTCAGCGGGAACAAGCCTCAGCTAGCTGCACGACTTGCTCAGGTGATGATGAGTAAGCAACAGTTGAGCACGACAGGCTAAATAGACGACAAAGGAATTGGATACAACTCTCGCTTCAATGCAGTTGTATCCAACCTGATACCAATAAACGTTCTTGTGAAAGCATTATTCATAAGAGGAGGCTTTCGCCTTGATGCACTGGAGAATTATTCATTGGAGTATCTCAGATGTTTCAACGTGCAACCAAGAAAAATATCACTCTACGCATGGCTCTACAAGGACCTAGCGGTTCTGGAAAAACTAGAACGGCTCTTGAGGTCGCAAAGAACCTAGTTCCTAACGGACACGTCGCACTCATTGATACGGAAAAAGAGTCGTCTTGCCGCTATTCCCACTTGTATGAGTTTGACATGGTTGATCTACAGGATCACCATCCAAACAAGTATATCGAGGCCATCCGGGCTGCAAATGGATATGACGTACTGATTATTGATTCCCTCTCTCACGCCTGGTTTTGGGAGCTGAACACCGTCAACGCATTCACGGACTGGTCGAAGGTCCGACCTCTTGAGCGTGCCCTGGTTGACGAAATGCTGAACTTTCGTGGACATCTCATTGTCACGATGCGGTCTAAAACCGAGTGGCTGGTTGAGGAGGGTGAAAACAAGAAAGGAAAAAAAACCAATATTCCCACGAAGGTTGGGACTGCACCGATTCAATCCTCTGGCATCGAGTATGAGTTTGACGTTTGTGGGGAGATGGATCTAGGCCATATTCTCCATATCACAAAGACTCGCCTCGATTCCCTCGATGGAAAAGAGTACGCCCTCCCTGGCGCTGAATTTGCATCTGAGGCGATCGCCGCATTAATGGAAGGTGGGGAGCCCGAGCCACCGTTTGACCGAAATGGATTGCTTGAGCAGGTATCCGAAAACCTAACGGTACTTGACTGGGATGCAGCTCGTGGAGGTGCTTACCTTCAGGAGCATTTTGGTAAACGGTCTCGCGCAAAGCTTACAAACTCTGAGCTGACTGAGTTCAATACTCAACTTCACCAGCTTGTGGATGAGCAGAGAGCGACTGCCCTTCACCCCGTCTAACGATTCACTGCACATTTGGCTATCCATTGGCGATTCCTCGCTGATGCGATAGCTAATGTTTTGGAAGACAATCATGAACATGCAAGCACCTATCCAATCAGCCTTCATCCCCAACTACGATGTAAGGGCAGAGGTTGAAGAAGCGATCGCAGACATAAGAGCTGGAAGACGACCGCAGCGAACAACCTACCCATACGTTACCGCTTATTGTGCAGAACTCAGTCAGCTGCCCAGAACTGCTTCTGGCTATATCGATTGGAGTGTCGCGCCATCCACTCCAGAGGGTTCTGTCGCAAAAACAAAATCAGGATATGAAATCCCTCTTCCTTATCCATATCTATGCAGCGATTCCAAAAATTTCATGGATAAATGAGATCTGTCCTATCACATCATTCCTATCGACATTTTGAATCTGTCCTTTGCGAATCATTGCCATCGCTTCGTACCCCTTGAGCGTCCGTCGAGCCGTATTGAAGGAACCAAAGCCTAAACCGGGTTTGACCAAGCGTTTGATGCGGCGATGATCCTGCTCAACCAGATTGTTCAAGTACTTCGTCGGTCGGAGGTCGGTGTCTTCACTGAGAACCTCCTCCTGTTTCAGCTCATCAACGGCAGACGGATACGCTGCATGTTTGTCTACATTGATGACCCGTGGTATCTGGGTATGACGTACCTCCAGCACCTTCTTGAGAAACCGTTTCGCCGCCTTAGTATCCCGCTTGGCACTCAGCAGGAAATCCAACGTTTGACCGCTCGAATCCACCGCTCGATACAGATATGTCCACGCTCCTTTGACCCGAATGTACGTCTCGTCCACTCGCCACGAGTCGGTGGTCGGGCGCAGATGAGGGCGACAGCGGTTGTCTAGCTCTGGACCATATTGAATGACCCATCGATGGATGGTGCTGTGGTCCACCGATAGGCCCCGTTCCGCCATCATCTCTTCCAAATCCCGATAGCTCAAGGCGTAGCGGCAGTACCAACGGACAGTGAGCAGAATGATTTCAGGCTGGAAGTGTTTCCACTTGAACAGAGATGGATAGGACATGGCCTCGGGACGATCAGTAGATGACATCAAGAGAATAAGAGTTCAACTGTATCATCTCGTCATTCTTGCGACAGAACCCTCCAGAGACCCAGTTTGCGTTCGGCTATATCGATTAGCTTGGTGTCCCCTGCCAATAATCAACTCGACAGCGGACGATATCTCGTTGTCGAGTTGGTTTTTTAAGAGGGAATGCATATGACCCCGTATCAGGTTGCGCTAGCCAATCAAGACAGGTTCAATCAATCAGATGCCGCTCGATGTGAATGGGCATCACAAGGATTTACAGATGGGGTCTTTGGGGAGTTGCCGCAGTACTCAAACGATGCCTATTTAGCAGGGTACGTGAGAGGAGTAAAATCGATGCCTCTCAACCACGATGGGACGATCTCTTGGCCGAAGCCCATGGCTGCTGTTGTGGAGTATGAGGAATTTTAAGGAAAAAATTGATGCCAAACCCAGAAAGGTTTGGCATCAATTTTTTCCTGACTCCGGGTCTGACTGATTAAGCCTGGCATCACTCAATCTATGACAGCTTTCAAGATGCTGTCGTCTGACTTCTCTCCAGTAACGGAAGGGGTTGAGATGCGAGTCACTCTTGGAATCGAATAACCGTTGTCGTAGATAGGGCCAAAGTGGAAACCTCACCGCTCGACGTCGACGGTGCAATTGTCTTGGTCTGTGTTGATACATTGCAGAAGCTCCTCAGAGTTTAGATGCCAAAATTTCAGGAATAACGCGTGTTCGGCGCGGCTATCGAAGTGGCGCATTTGAGTTTGGTCATTGATGAACCATCCAAATGCACCCCCAGCCAATGCAATTAGGAATGCTCCGATTAGCATCGTGAGGGTGAATCTAAGGCTCAGCTTGCGCTCTATTGCTTGAATGACGGCTAAGGATGGCTCTGAGCTGCTTGAGTCTGAGCTGAGGCCAGGTAAGTTTGTTTTCTGTTTGATTGGTTTGGATATCTGCTCTAAGAGCTGCTTCGCAGTGCAAATGTGCTGCTCTAAGGCGCTGATTTGCTGTGATAAGTCTACGTGTTGCTGCTTGCCGTGCTGCGATGATTCCGCACATCTCGCGAATTCCGTAGAATTGGTGACGATGGCTTCGATCAGTGTCTGGGTTGTCTTCTGTAGCTGAATGTTGGTGTCCGCCCATGTGTCTACCTTATGGTGCAACTGCTCATAGCGGCTAACTGAGGATGATTCCAAGGATTCGGTTTGTTTCCAAAGCCGTGCGATAACCTCTTTGAGATCAGCCAGCTCAGATAAAGAGGATGACGGTGTGGCGTTGCTCATGCGGCCACAACGGATTGATGACGATGAAGAATCAGGGGCTCAATCAACTGAATCTGCTCAAAGCTCCTTGATAAGAAGCTTTCAACCAGTAAGATGTCGCCAAAATAGAGCCTTCTGGCATCCATGAGGCAATCAGAGAAGGGGTGGTAGCCACCATGAACCACATCGAAGGTATTCATATCCAAGACCGGCATGGAGA
>JBCBLF010000026.1:23343-32155 GCA_038520475.1 Cyanobacteria bacterium J06627_8 | reverse complement strand
GAACAACCTGTTCCTGAAGGTGTTACTGCTCCTAGCGAGACTCCCTCACCAGAAGCATTGCCTGTCGTACCGAGTGAGACACCGACCCCAGATGGAGAAGCGACTCCTGATATTATCGACCCGGTCCTTGATGAAGCAGAAGCCATCTCAAACAACATGCCATCGTGGATGCAGAGCCTTACAGCACAAATGGAGCCCATGGCTGATATCATCTGGATTCTGTATCTAGCGGCTGACATATTTCTAGTCGTGATGGCAACAACGCTACTTCTCGCCTTTTGGGGTGGGAGGTTTTCGCTGTCATGGCGCTTTATCGCAGCTGCCGGTTTCTGCTTTTACATCGCAGACATGTGGTATTACTACGCGCTCGATAACATCGAGAATTATGAATCAGGCGGGCTACCCGAAGTGTTTTGGATTTTTAGTGGCGTCCTGTTTTGCATTGGAGCTGCATTGGAATACAGTTTATCGACTCGCTCACGTCGGGGGCGTCGTCGTAGCAGCGTGTAATGCGGTTGCCTGCAAAAAAACTGAAAGGAGAAACCTTTTTTGAAGACACACGTAACGCAACATGTACCTTAATCAAGGGTTTTACTTATAGTATTGGAAATGTATTAGTTCACAACTTCATTAAGCATAGAATCGTGTGTTTAAGGGCACTACGTCCCAAAAGTGTTTGGTTGAACGAATCCATATCGCGCTAATCAATACTCGCGTTTTGATTGACGTGTCTCTATTTAACTCAATATTTTGCTAAGGCCCTAGGTGATGGCTCCCAAAAAACTATCTGAATCTGAGAAGAAAGAAATTGTTGAACTTTACAGTAAACCTGAAGAATCGACAGCTACCCTAGCGAGTCGCTTTGGGGTTAGCAGTAGCACGATTAGTCGAATCCTTAAGCAAAACCTCTCAGATGATGATTACAACCATCTTGTTCAACAAAAACGAACTGGGGGCGCCTTCGTTCAATCATCGTCCAAGGGCAAGTCAGCATTAGCAGAAACAGACCCTTCAAAGGGAGAAACCGCAGGACAGAAAACCAAAGCAGAGGCTGCTGACGGGTTCATCAATCAGCGATCGCCATCACAGAACCAAACAGAATTAATCTCCACACCCTCTTCTCAAAAGGATCAATCATCATCTGATGACGTGAAAGAACGGGGACACCTATCGAAATCAGCGAAACCGAAGACAAAATCGGCATCGTCCGATAATGGAAGTTCTCGTCGCCGGCGTCGGCGATCGCGAACCGTTGAAGTTGAAGCAGAAGCGACACAGCTGCCCATCATTGAGATTACAGACTCTTCCACAGACGCTGCAGACCAACAGGAGTCATTTCAGGATACTGATAGCCGTCTTTCAGCGCATGATGCAGATTATGCTGACGATACTGATGATGCAGCAAATCTACTCGATGATGACCTTGATGACGACTTGATGGATGATGATGATTTTGACGACGACCTCGATCATGACCTTGACGATGACGATGACGACGCCGTTGAACCCATTCAAATTAAGCCCGTAGAGTTAGTTGAAATCTTTCCATTCTCATCAGCAGAACTGCCTCGAACCTGCTATTTGGTGATTGATCGGTCGGCTGAGCTGATCACGCGACCGCTCCAAGAATTTGGAGAACTTGGGAACTTTCCATCTGCTGAGCTGATGGAAAGCACGCTCCCTATTTTTGATAATCATCGAGTGGCTAAACGATTCGCTAATCGTCGAACTCAGCGCATTGTAAAAGTGCCGGATAGCCGGATTTTACGGAAGACAATGCCATACCTGCAATCTAAGGGGATTACTCGACTTCTGATTGACGGGCAAGTTTACTCATTGACAGATGACGGATGAATTGAATTGCTTGATTAGATCAACTAACTGTCAGCTCTACTAACTACTACTCGATTTGGGAAACTGCGATATTGATTTCCCTCTTGAGTTCGTTCAGGAAGTTGGCATAAGATTGAGTCCGCATCCCACTCGCGTCATATTCATTTATGTTGGCGTTACTTCGTTTGCACAGTTTATTTCTTGCAGTTATTGCTGCTTTGTTCGAGCCCTCACATTCAACAGAAACGCTTCTTTGACCATCTGACCAGGGGAACTTACTTTGAACAGCTTCAATTCCAAACAAACATTAGTTGTTGACGGCGTTACCTACACTATCTACAGCCTGCCTAAAGCAGCTGAGATGATAGGTGATATCAGCCAATTGCCGAGCTGTTTGAAAGTTCTATTAGAAAATTTGTTGCGCCACGAAGATGGCCGCACAGTCACGGCAGACGATATCCGGGCGATCGCCAGTTGGCTGGATACCCAATCGTCTACCCGTGAGATTGCGTATCGTCCCGCACGTGTCTTGATGCAAGACTTTACAGGCGTTCCTGCCGTTGTTGACCTCGCAGCAATGCGTGATGCAATCGTTAATCTTGGCGGTGATCCAAAAGCCATTAACCCCCTCTCCCCCGTTGACCTCGTTATTGACCATTCGGTGATGGTTGATTCATTTGGTAGTAACGTTGCGTTCGACGACAACGTTAAACAAGAGTTTCAACGCAATGGAGAACGCTACGAATTCTTGAGATGGGGACAGCAAGCATTTGACAACTTCAGGGTTGTTCCTCCTGGAACCGGCATTTGTCACCAGGTCAACTTAGAATATCTGGCTCAGGGCGTATGGACGAAAGAAGTAGACGAAGGGACGGTTGCGTATCCGGACACACTCGTCGGTACCGATAGCCATACCACCATGATTAATGGGCTTTCAGTCCTTGGATGGGGCGTTGGCGGCATCGAAGCTGAAGCTGCGATGCTCGGCCAGCCTATATCGATGCTGATCCCAGAAGTTGTGGGCTTTAGGCTGACCGGGCAACTTCCTGAAGGAGCAACAGCAACGGATCTAGTGCTCACTGTTACTCAGATGCTCCGGAGCAAAGGAGTTGTTGGAAAATTCGTTGAGTTTTACGGCGACGGACTGTCGCATCTGACCTTAGCCGATCGAGCCACCATTAGTAATATGGCCCCAGAATATGGAGCAACCTGTGGGTTCTTCCCGATTGATCAAGTCACCATCGATTTTCTTAATTTCACGGGGCGTGAACCTCAGCGTGTTGCACTCGTCGAAGCCTATGCCAAAGAGCAAGGGCTATGGCGTGATGCTGACAGCCCTGATCCGATCTTTACCGATAAGTTAGAGCTTGATTTGGCAACCGTTGAACCCTCCTTAGCGGGACCTAAGCGTCCTCAAGATCGCGTGTTGCTGTCGCAAGCTGCATCACAATTTAAAGGAACAGACTTTCCTGCCTTCAGTGGCAACCCTTATGATACAAAGCACTCGATTCCTGTAGAAGGAACTGATTACGACCTTAAGGACGGGTCCGTCGTCATCGCAGCGATTACCAGTTGCACGAATACATCTAATCCATCTGTGATGATTGGAGCTGGACTCGTTGCACGAAAAGCAAAAGAAAAAGGGCTCATGGTCAAGCCTTGGGTCAAAACGTCATTAGCACCGGGTAGTCAGGTTGTGTCGGACTATTTAGAACGAGCAGGACTTCAAGCTGATTTAGACTCGCTTGGGTTTAATCTAGTGGGCTATGGCTGCACAACCTGCATTGGAAATTCAGGGCCACTAGCGGCTCCCATTGTTCAGGCCATTGAGGCAGAAGATCTGGTGACGTGTGCGGTTCTATCCGGGAATCGAAACTTTGAGGGACGCGTTAGTCCTCACACCAAGTGCAACTACCTAGCGTCACCTCCCTTAGTCGTTGCCTATGCGATCGCCGGAACCTTAGCTATCGATCTCAAGACAGAACCCATTGGCACAGATGCCTCAGGTAATCTTGTCTATCTCAAAGATATTTGGCCGTCTACAGAAGAAATTCAGACGGTGATGAATGCCGCACTCACGCCTGAAATGTTCCGAAGCCGATACAGCAACGTATTCAAAGGCAACGCGGAATGGCAAACCATCCAGGCCGATGAGAGTCAGACCTATCACTGGAGCACATCGAGCACTTACGTTCAAAATCCTCCTTTCTTCTCTGAAATGGAAGCCAGCGTTAACGGCGGTAGCTTTGCAGACATCAAAGGTGCTCGTCCCCTTGCAATTTTGGGTGACAGCATTACGACAGACCACATTTCACCAGCAGGATCCATCAAAAAGGAAAGTCCTGCTGGCGGCTACCTCGTTCAAAACAATGTCGTTCCCGCAAACTTCAACTCCTACGGTTCTCGTCGTGGAAACCACGAAGTGATGATGCGCGGTACATTCGCCAACATTCGATTGAAGAATGAGATGGTACCTGGCTCATCTGGTGGGGTCACGAAGTTGATGCCTGCGGGGAAAGAGATGTCGATCTACGATGCAGCAATGACGTACGTTGAGAACGGGATACCCCTCATTGTTATTGCTGGTAAAGAGTACGGCACTGGCTCATCTCGTGACTGGGCCGCTAAAGGAACCCGATTATTGGGTGTGAAAGCCGTCATTGCTGAAAGCTTCGAGCGCATTCACCGTTCGAACTTAGTTGGCATGGGCGTATTACCGCTTCAGTTTCAAGCTGGAACAACACGACAGATCTTAAATTTAGACGGTAGCGAAACCTTCGATTTAACGGGATTCAATATTGGTATTCAACCTGGAATGACCGTTCACTTCACCATCCATTACGCCAATGGTGAATCCAAAGAAGTTCCGTTGATATGTCGCATCGATACCGTGGATGAGGTGGAGTATTACCGAAATGGCGGTATTCTACATTACGTTCTACGTCAGTTACTCACGGCTTAAGCCATGGCAATAATCTAATTACCTTAAGCAAAAAGGCCAAAAGCCCTATTGCTGCTGTTGACTATTCATCGCTAGAATTGCAGCCTGAGTGCGATCGCGCACATTCAAGCGACTCAAGATACTATTCACGTGATTCTTCACAGTCCGCTCCGAGATATAGAGCGTTTGGGCGATTTCTCGGTTACTACATCCCTCAGCAATTAGTTGAAGTACTTCGCGCTCACGGGGCGTCAGTTGCTCAAGTTCAGCCGATACAGGTTGAGTTGGCTCTGATGTCGATGGGAGTGGGGCGATCGCCTTTTCAAAAATTCCTGGACCTAAGTGGGTATATCCTTTGTTGACAGCACGAATCGCCTCGGCTATCTCATCTGAGGGCGTATCTTTGAGTAAATAGCCTTTGGCTCCATATTGCATGGCTTGCGCCACATACTCGCGATCATCAAACGTAGTTAGGACCAATATCTTCATCTGTGGCGCTCGGTCCTGTAGCGCCTGTGTTGCCGCCACTCCATCCATCACCGGCATTCGAATATCCATCAGCACTACATCCGGCTGGAGGGCGATCGCCCGTTCGACGGCAACCTGACCATTCTCTGCTTCTCCTAACACTTCTAAATCAGGTTTCACTTGCAGCAAACTCCGTAATCCTTCACGAACCAGGCTTTGATCATCCACTAATAGTAATTTGATCATGACTATCCCCTCCCATCTCTTGACCGATCGACCTTTGAATCCACCATCGTCGACTGGTTGATAGGAACCAAAATATTGATTTGACACCCATGTCCAGGCCGACTGCTCAAATTAAACGAACCACCTAACGCTGCGGTTCGTTCGCGCATACTTTGGAGGCCAAATCCTGTAGTGTTCGCATCAGGATTAAAGCCTTGCCCATCATCTTGAATCGTCAAGAAAACCTGGGATGCCGTCTCACCCAAGTGAAGTCGAATCTGCTTAGCCTGACTGTGTTTCACAATATTCGTCAATGCTTCTTGCGTAATTCGGTAAAGTGCGATTTTTTGGTCTTCGCTTATAGAACCCACCGATGATAGTTGGGAGTCTACATCCATCGAATGCGTTTGTTGAAATTCTTGCAATAGGGTGGCGATCGCTTGAGGCAGCGTCTGATGTTGGAGGGGATTCGTCCGCAATGACGCAACTGACTGCCGAACACTGTGCAATGCCTCTCTGCCCAAATGCCTGGCTGTTTGCAGATGCTGAGCAGCTGCCTCAATCTTTCTATCTGCCAAGGTGACCGCTACATTCTCTAACTGAATGCTCTGGGCAGCCAATGAATGCCCCACCGAATCATGGATCTCTCGGGCGATTCGAGTACGTTCTTGAAGCGTGGCCTGGTTTTCAACCACCAACGCATAGTCTCGAAGTCGTTGATTTGCCTCTGCTAGTGCTTGTCGATTCCAATATTCCGACACAACGGTGCTCACCAGCAGCAAGACGAAAATCAGCACTAACCCAAACAAAACGGCAATGTTAATCGTTAATCCAGCAACTGCACCGCGGAAAACGTCAGGCGGAAGTTGACGGGCCATCCGCGACAGAGAGCGTCCTAGTGGAATCCCAAAGAAGCGTATTCCCATTAGGGCCATCACATGAAACGTTAAGAATGACCCATAGGCAATTCCAGCCACAAGCAAGCGCCCTCCCCAGGGGAACAACAGACAGGCACGCATCACCACAACGAGTAACAATGACGGAAAGGCCCTGAGCCCGTGTCCACCCAACAACACAACAATCCAGGTCAGCACTAACCCAAGGGCAATGTAAGTCACTTGGGCTACGCGTGATGGCGGAGGCAGGCGCAGGCCCAACAGGCCCAATGCAATAAGAAAGCCAAGAGAGACTAGCTTCAAAGCACCAGCAAGCTCTACAGGCCCCCCTCGGTGGGATGGGGGAAATCGAAACGACGTGAATAGGGTCAACATCGCAACACCCAGCAAGAGCCATTCCAAAATCAACAGCACTTGGAATGGATTACTATACCCGGGCAGTCGTTTCATTAAGTCGGCATTCATTGACTGAGGCGATCGCTCCACCATACGGTCATCCACAGTCTAAGGCGCAAATCAACCGTTGAACCAGAGCATCACGACCTACGTTTGACAACAAAATAATGGGAGAAAAGGACTAATCTAGCAATGTCCAGATTTGGGATTTAGGACTCACGCCAAGTCATACAGGCGTTTCATAGGATGAAAGTGTCCTAAAAAGGAACCGCTTCGTTAAGGAGATAAACAATGAAACAGAAATATCTTGCACTAATTGCGACAATTCCAGTGCTCATTGGAGTCAGTAGCCTCGCTGCCGTTGCCCAAATGAGAGGAGATGGTGACGGCAATATCGATCGCCGCGCTCGGTTCGAAGAACGCCGCCGTGAAGTATTCCAACAACTCAATTTAACTGACGCTCAGCAGGTGGACATTCAGGCCATTCGTGAACAAGCCCGAGCAGATAATGAGGGCCTTCGCCAAGAGCTGGAACAAGCTCGAACAGCAATGCGATCGCTGCTAGAAGCTGACGCCAGCGCCGATCAAATTCGTCAGCAACACGATCAAATTCAGCAACTCCAGCAGCAACTTGGCGATGCCATGTTAGACGTCAGGCTCGAGATTCGTGACGTATTGACTGAAGAACAGCGTAGCCAGCTTGCCGAACTAATTCCAGATGGTTCCTTCCACAGCGGAAGAGGTCAACACCGGCGCGGTGGCAGACCGTCTCTCTAGCACACATGACTGGTCAAAGCCCTAGACAGGTGTCTTGAGAGTAAACCTAAGAAAATAATCATCAACCTTATCCCTCTTTTGTCACTTTCGTTGGATGAAATCTGCACAGCTGAAACTGCGTTTGTAAAACGCTGATATTCCAATTGCATCCTCACAAGAGAATGAAGCTTTCAGTTTTCCATTTCCTAGAGTGATAGAAGAGAGTTACAGCGCTGTGCACATCGATTAAGCAAAGTGGTGTGGGTCGCGACGCGGCCCACACCACTTTTTCTGTACGTAACTTGGGATGGCGCTACGTGCCTAAATAAACACAATGTCCTAACCTATTTGCGGATTATTATGAATTTTACGAAGAAATAGGGGGGTGGGCGCAGCGCCCACCCCCCTATTTCTTCGTTATGGATTTGATAAACGTACCAAGCTGCGGCTGGGCTCAACACAATCCCATGGTGCGATGTGAACACAATCCCATCGACCAGTTACCCCAGTCGTCTTACAAGAATTGTTACGTTCTAGCACGGTTGGATAGATTGCTTGTGACAACACGCTCTACTCTGAAGTAAGGTGCTGTACAGCCATTCAACAGCACAGAACCAGCATGGACGTTATTCCTGCAATTGATCTGCTTGACGGACAATGTGTTCGCCTCTATCAAGGCAACTATGCGCAATCACAGGTGTTTGATGCAAATCCTGTCGATGTCGCAAGACAGTGGGCCCAACAGGGCGCATCGCGATTGCATTTGGTCGACTTAGACGGGGCAAAAAGTGGAAGCCCAGTCAATCAAGACATCATCGCTGACATCGTTAACGCAATTGACGTTCCGGTCCAAGTTGGAGGAGGGTTACGCGATCGCCAGCGAGTATCGAGCATGCTTTCCCTCGGAGTCAATCAGGTTGTTATGGGAACCGTTGCAGTTGAAGATCCAGCCCTAGTGACTCAACTCTGCCAGGAGTTTCCAGGTCAAATTGTGGTTGGAATTGACGCCCGTAACGGTAAAGTCGCAACCCGTGGATGGATAGAAACATCTAATGTTGACGCCGTAGAGCTCGCCCAACAGATGGGGACGAATGGTGCCAGTGCCATTATCTATACAGATATTCATCGTGATGGAACCCTTGAAGGCCCTAATATCGAATCTCTGAGACACGTGGCAGAAGCAACATCCGTTCCAGTGATTGCATCTGGCGGCGTTAGCTCAATTCGAGACTTATTGAGTCTTTTGACTCTCGAACCATTGGGTGTGAGAGGAGCGATTGTGGGGCGGGCTCTATAT
>JBCBLF010000026.1:15829-23243 GCA_038520475.1 Cyanobacteria bacterium J06627_8 | reverse complement strand
CCGCCAGATCTCGGAACATCAACCTTTGCTTAAACACAGCCCTCGATCAGATACAAGTGATGCACAGTCATCGTTTTGATACGAAAACTACACGATACGGGCGAACCTCAGCATTAATCAAACCAGTGCGCAGTTAGCCGGCAATGCTAAACCGCTTCCAAGCTACTAACATCTAAGGCTGGAGTCAGAGGAGTTGTTTTATACAAGTCATTGCGAACCTTCACCATCGCATCGATGAGGCGATTCATCTCATCCGTTGTATGAAGAGCATTCGCTGTAATCCGAAGTCTTGGCTTTGCAATAAACCAAATCGGAGACACCCAAATGCCATGTTCTGTGATCAATCGACGGGCAAAATCCTTCGGATTTAGATCTGTTGGCAAGAGAACTGGAATGACGTTGGTTTCACCGATCGCTTCAAAATCATGCTCAATCAAGCGCGATCGCAAATACCGAGTATTTTCTTGAAGACGCTGAACCAAGTCAGGATGCTTTCGTACCTCACGGATACTCTCTAGCGCTGCTGCCGTTACCGGGGGTGGTAGTGAAATTGTTCCGATTGATGTTGGAGACACATTGAGCAGAGGCTTGAGCTCAGGAACCGGGCTACTAATTGCCGCCCCTGCAGACGCCGCAAACTTCGAAAACGTCGTCATAATCAGCGGAATCACACCCTTGTCCAGCACCTCTTGCGGCAGAATGCCAAAGTGCTCGTAGATACCGCGTCCAGTCTTTCCGAGCGCACCACTCGCGTGAGCCTCATCCATCAACAAGACACTGTCTGGATAAGCGGTCATAATGTCGATCATCTCAGGCAGCGGAGCAATATCTCCATCCATGGAGAAAACTGCATCAGAAACCACCATGATGCGATCGTCTGGGCGTGCATAGCGCTTTAGTTTGCGAGCGAGATCATCCATGTCGCAGTGGCGATAGGCACGGACGCGGACCCGTGGACTGTAACCAAACAACTTACCCGAACGAGTTCCTGCGTTTGTAATCGCTGAAACGATACAGCCATGATTCAGAACGTCACTCAAAATCAGAGTTTCTCGCGTGTGCTGGAAGTTCGGCACTGGAATAGCTAGATGGCAAAAGGCATCCATAAGTGCTTGAAGGGCCATCCATGCATTCAAAAACAATTGAGTATGAGCTAAGTGCTTAAACTCTGAAATTTCCTCTTCAAGCTGTCGATGGAGGTCAATCCGACCGCTCAATACTGAGCAAGAACTATTTGATGTTCCATACTGCCGAATTGAATCAACCGCTGCTTGCTGTACCGCCTCATTTTGCACGAGACCCAATACGTCATTCGTACAAAATGTGAGTACATTTCTGCGAAGACCTGTTTTGGCCTCTTCAATGTCTACATGGTTACCCGAACGTCCATGGCAAATGTATTCGTCTGGGTCAAGCCCACTCTCATACCAGCGTTGGACGTATTCTTGAACAACTTGCACGATAAACTCCCCTCACCTTATACGGTTTTTAATTACGGCTTGCCATACAGTGGGCGAACCCTTGGCGCTTGAACACAAAAACTGTGACAAACACTCTGTTGTAAAGACTCTACGACATCCAAGTTAAAAGTGGATGACGCCTGGTTCTTAAATCTGAGTCTTACAGCCTTCCGACTCGAATCTGGATCACGATCGATAATATGAATCACTTGCAACCGCACTTATGACTTTGCCAAAAACTAATTTTTCCGTCTGGTGACGATGTGACAGTTCTGACCATTAATATGTGCCTATCAATTAATATGTGCCTACGATTCGTCTATCGAAGTCTACACACGCCCAAACAATAGCGTTTGGCTTGGCTAAGCAACAGCCTCTGACTCCCGCTTTGTGAGAGTATTTGCCTCAACATCAGGTACACTTTCCAACCGGTCATCAGTAGGCACATCGCCCACATCAATTTCTGACGATAGATTCGATTGTTGCATATATTGCACATATTGCCTGACGATCAGCCGCTGAAGCGCGATGATTGCTGGATTGATTTCCATGAATCGACGCGTTGGCTCTGCATCATATTTTTTCTGTTCGCTCTCCATCATTTCAATATCTTGATTGAGGAATGGCTGAAGCATAAATCTGCGAATTGCTCGCTGGAGCAGCGGCTTAAAGGGACGAATCAACCATTGCGGCAATCGTATCTTAAAGAAAAACATTGCAAACGAGCGACTCTCGGCCAAATCAACCGGCAACCTCATTAAATAAACCGACGATACGCCTTCTAGCTGACTCGCATAGTGTGGATAGGTGTAGTTAATTGAGATGGGTAAGGTTGTGACCTCATTTGCACTTTCGCTAAGACCTAAAAACTTTGCCAAATGCCCCTTGTAAGAGACGTTGTAGCGGGCATAAACAGAAGAATCAGTCGCTTTCAAATCCAGCAATGTTGGGTTAAACCATCCTTGAAGCTCTTGATGTAGAAACCCATGAAACACATCCATCGCGTTTTCATTGCAAACAGAGAAATGCGCTTTAAAGTGAGCTGTGATTGGGATCATTAGCCAATCATTGTCATCGTACTCGGGCACTTCAGGAAGTAACCGATCGTCAGCTAAGTCAGGGTCGCCTGGAAATGCCCAAATCAATCCATATTTTTCACGTACTGGGAAGCTGCGAACACTTGCACAGGGCAGCTTTTGCTCCGGTGGAAGATACGGAATATTGGTGCAGTTTCCACTGTCTCCGTCAAAGACCCAACCGTGATATGCACAGGCAACACCCACCCCTTGAACTTTTCCAAGGTGGAGCTCCACGCCTCTGTGAGGACAGCGATCGTCGAGGGCGTGGACGCGGCCGTCAATGTCACGATAGACGACAAGTTGCTGCTGCCACACGGCAGCAGATTTCAGATCGCCTGGTTTCAGTTGATCTGACCAACCTAAGGGGTACCAGTGGTTTGGGTTGATACCAACCTTCCGAATCGCGGTTTGAACCGTCTCTCCTCTAAGCGTTGTTGCCAGTTCCATATGTATCTCGGCTTTCCTCACGTTCTTCAAAATGACAGATATGCAAATTACGTTTTTTACAGTAATGAAGTCGATATCTTGCTTTGGGCCTTACGATGACATCAGTGAACGTGACTGAGTTTCTCTATGTTGACGAGGCTAGGCTAAGCTCAACTTCCCCCGAAAGGATTATTTAGCAGCTAAAGAAATGGAGTTCTAGGAACAATCCACTTTCTGGCACAAGCTAAATCTCCATCCTAACGGAGTCCTTCTTAGACAAATCGGCGTCACTCGACCAGCAAGGCTTGAATCCGCTGATTCAGTCTTTAGGCTTTGGGAGAAGGCTTTGAGGGAATGATGATTACATTAGCGCATCTGCAATTTGGCCAACCTATCCACACAATCAGGAAATTAAGCCCGTTCCTAGCATATGATTAGACATCATCATCAACGGTTTGTAGTCCATTCGTCAATAACGCGTAAGGGCGATCGCCCGACTGTTCGATATTTAACACCACGATTGATTGCCTTGCCTCCTTCATATTTTTGGAGGACGCAAGCGTGAGATTCGTTTCTCCGGAGGGTGCCACAAGCCAAAGCGAATACAATATCGTCGACGAGTCTATGCGGCCTCAATCTAAGACCCATACGCATCGGGCAAAATCATCTCTGTTGTCTCCACAGTGGATTAAGTTGGGGGTTTTGATTGCAGCAGGGTGTTTAACCACCATGACAGGGGGCATCGTAGCACCTGTTCTACCTGAAATGCTGGTTCAACTCAAGTTTGACCCCCGATGGGCTGGAACGCTCGTCAGCATTCATGCTCTGGCGATCGCCCTATTTACGCCAGTGTTTGGCATCGTTGCTGACCGAATCGGGAAGTTGAACGTTCTCATTCCAGCCTTGATTATCTACTCCATTTTTGGAGTCTCTGGAGCCTTTATTCCAAATCTTGCTCCTCTCCTCGCTGTTCGGGTGGGATTAGGAATGTCAAGCGCAGGCATTGCCGCCGCGAGTATTGGTTTATTGGGCACCATGTACGACGGTGAGGCCCGCACCCGAATCTTAGGCTACGCCACCAGTGCGATGACAACAGCTAGCATCCTTATTCCTTTGGTTGGCGGATGGGTAGGGTCCTTTGACTGGCACTATGCCTTCTATCTCTATGGCTTTGGAATTCCAACTGCCATTGCATCGGCTGTAGTCTTAAAAGAGGGACGCTCATCGTCTGGCAGCATGGTCGACACCTCGCAAAATAAGCAGCTGTTAGACGTCATTCGTAAAGGTTCAATCCTAAAACTCTATTTGACGATTGCTTTAGCTGCGGGCATTGTCTACACCGTTGTTATTTATACGCCGCTCTATTTGAAAGCCATCATTGGAGCAGGGCCAGCACTGAATGGTTTTGTACTCGCTATTCGAGCGGTGGGAGCTGCGCTTGTCTCCGCTTTTCTTGCGAGTCGATGCGCAAAGCGCTTTGGAGCCGACCTCACCATTGGAATGGGTTTCATCATAATGGCGCTGATGCTAGGAACCATTCCGTTGCTAACTGAACTGAGGTGGATCGTCCCAGCCGCCGTTTTGTTTGGCGTTGGCTTTGGGGTGACTGTACCGAATATCTATGACGCACTAGCGCAGCGATCGCCCTCTAATGTCCGGTCAAGCGTACTAGCCATTGGCACTGGAGCCAATTCTCTCGGTCAGTTTATGTCTCCGATCGTGCTGGGGCCGCTGTGGAAAATGATTGGGCTAACTTCCGTATTCTATGCCGCAGCTGGAGTCGCATTAACACTCGGCATCTTAATCGGCACACAACAAACGATATCGACCAAAGACGATTAGTACTGTTAACACTGCCATCTTGTATCTTGCCCGATCACTTAGGAGTTCTAGGGGGTGTAAGCACGCGCCCATAGCAATCCGCACAGAGGTAAAACCACATTTTTTATTGGTTTTACTTAGGCACGTAGCGCGATACAACCTCAGGTACCAGAATCATCTTCATTTGTTGTGATTCTCAGGCACACTTTGGGCAGTGTGTATACTAAAGAGTCAATATCATCTATGACTGCAACTAAGGAACCAGAGAGGGGAGCGTCAAATGAATCATTGCGTCTTGATGGCAGAAATTGTTCAGGCACCTCAGCTTCGCTACACATCTGATACTCAAACGCCAATTGCTGAAATGGTGGTCCAATTTGATCCCGTTCGTGAGACCGATCCAGTCGAGTCGCTCAAAGTCGTCGGATGGGGAAATTTAGCGCAAGAAATTCAAGAAGGATGCAAAGAGGGCGATCGCGTTCTCATTGAAGGACGACTAGGCATGAACACCGTCGAACGACCTGAAGGGTTTAGAGAAAAGCGCGCTGAACTCACCGCACAGCGGATTCACATTATGGGCGAAGGGGCTGAGACGAGCTTAAGCGGACTATCATCAGCTGGCACATCCAAACCTGCCGCAGCTAGCGCACCCGCTTCCAGTCCTGCACCAAAGCCTGTAGCCAGTGAACCACCTGCCGAAACGAACTACGACGAAATTCCTTTTTAGAGTGCGCAACTTAGCATCGAGTAGAATTTCAACAGGCGTATCGACTGCATTCAGCAATTCTTTAAATTCTCTTAGCGTAAGAGCAAAAACGGTTCTTCCTGAGCGAAAATTCACTAGATAAAATCGGCTGTTGTGTGACTTAGACGCATCTACACCAATCAAGGTAATAGTATAATTGCACTAAATCGCGATATCTTTCTGAGTGTTTATTAAAGGCGTAGAGCTTTCTCACTTCAAATCCTTCGGTGGCACAACAGCCGTTCCACTGAAGAATGGTTTTACGGTCATTTCTGGGCCAAACGGTTCTGGAAAGTCGAACATTCTGGATGCTCTATTGTTTGCTCTTGGATTATCCAGCTCCAAAGGCATGAGGGCAGACCGCCTTCCTGATCTAGTCAATCAAAACTATAGCTCTCGTAGCCGCTCGACCCTTGAGGCAAGCGTAACTGTCACGTTTGACGTTAGTGATTTACCTCAACGCCTGATTACCGGTGACGACGACGACGATAGCTTAATCAACAAGGAAGATGAGCCTCTCAACGAACTCGACGAAGCACTAAGTTCTGAGTCCAATGGCCACGATCCTGAATCGAATCTGAGCCATTCGCATCTTGAGGGCGATCGCCCTCAAGATGCGAATGGCTCAGCATCCCAGCTATTGGAATGGACCGTCACTCGAAAACTGCGTGTGACTCCCCAAGGAACGTACACATCAACCTATTTCATCAACGGAGAATCCTGCACGCTGACGCAGCTCCACGAACAGCTCCAGCGGTTCCGAGTCTATCCTGAAGGCTACAACGTGGTGCTCCAGGGGGATGTCACCGGCATCATCTCCATGAATCCTCGGGAACGCCGGGAAATCATTGACGAACTGGCTGGGGTCGCCGCCTTTGACCGAAAGATTATTCAGGCCAAAGACAAGCTTGAGGCCGTCAGAGAAAGAGAGGAACGGTTTCGCATTGTTGAGAAGGAATTGACCGATCAACGCGATCGCCTCGCAAAAGACCGCGTCAAAGCAGAAAAATATCAGCGACTCCGCCAGCAGTTTCAAGACAAAAGTCAGTGGGAATTGGTACTCGCCTGGAAAAATCAGCAACGCCTTGTGCAGCGCATCGAGCATCAAATCGAGTCTGCGGATCAACGGGCGGTTGACATCGCTCAGCAAATAGAGAAAACAACTGGACAGATTCAGTCGGCTCAAGAAGAACTCGACCGACTCAATGCACGAGTCAAAGCACTCGGAGAAGATGAGCAACTGGCTCTCCAATCGGCCTTGGCTAACCAAGAAGCGGAGCTTCGGCAGCTTCAGCGACAAGACCATGAACTAAAGCAAGCCTACCGAGACGCAACCGAACAGTATGAGCGTCTATCAACCGAACGAACCAGCCAACAGCAGCAACTTGATGAGCTAGCCACAGAGAAAACCAGTCAAACGAATCGTTTGGCTCAGTGTGAGCAGGAGCGCGATCGCGCCCGACAAGAGCTCGAACAACGTCGTCAGGATGCCAGCGCTATTGCTGCTGCCTCTGATGCCTGGATTCAGGAACAAACTGCCCTCCGTCATCAGATTGATACCTTACTGCAATCTATTGAGCCTCAGCGGACTGAACACGCTCGGCTCCAAGAAAGAGCTAATCAACTGGATCACAAAATTCAGACTCAGGCGTCATCTCTCGAATCCATTAGCCAAGATTTGAGTCAGCAAGAAGCTGATCGACATACAGCCGACACGACTTGTCAGCAGCAAATTGAGCAGGTTCAGGCGATCGCCCAAACCTTAGCTTCAGTTGAGCAAGACTTGAAAATTCAGCAGGAAACGCAATCGCGACTCCTACAAGAACAGCGGCAGAAGCAGCGAGAGCTCGATAAAATTGAGGCTCAGAGTCAGGCGATGCAAG
>JBCBLF010000026.1:0-15732 GCA_038520475.1 Cyanobacteria bacterium J06627_8 | reverse complement strand
CGCTGGAGGGCGGCTCGGGCATCTCGTGGTGGAAGACGATGGAGTCGCTGCAGCCGGTATTCAGCTCCTAAAACAGCAAAAAGCAGGTCGTGCTACCTTTTTGCCACTCAACAAAATTCGTCCATCTCGCGGCAACACCGCTCCAGCCTGGAAACGCCCTGAAGGGTTCATCGACTACGCGGTCAATCTCATCGATTGCGAGAACAAATATCGAGACATTTTTTCTTACGTGTTTGGCAACACAGTTGTGTTTGATACCCTCGCCAATGCACGGCAATGTATGGGGCAATATCGCATGGTGACGTTGGATGGAGAATTACTCGAAACCAGCGGCGCAATGACAGGCGGCAGCATGTCTGGGCGACAGGGCACGCTACACTTCGGCACCGTTGAGGCTGGAGAATCAGCCGAAGCGATCGCCCTGCGTCAGCGCCTCGCAGAAATTGACCAGGTGCTCAATCGATGTGAATCGGCGATCGCCCAAGATCAAGTGGATATCCAAAATCACGCCACCTCCCTTGAATCCGCTCGACAGCAGCAGCGCGATGCACAGCTTTCCCTCGACAAACTCACCCAACACATCACCCTCCTGACATCACAGCGCGCCAGTGGAACAGACCAGCTCCAACAAGACGAAGGGGAGCTGACGGAAGCCCATGCTCGGTTAACCGAACTCAATGCCAGTCTCCCAACCCTAGAAACGGAGCTTCAGCAACAAAGACAGGCCTTAGCTGAGCTTGAAGCGTCTCAAACCCATTCAGAGTGGAAGCAGATGCAGGCTCGCATTCAAGAACAGGAGACCGTATTGAACGAGGCGCAGTTAGCCCTCCGGTCTGTAGAACAACGAATCAATGACCTGCAAAATCATCAGCAGCGGCTTCATGAGCAGTCTGAGCAAATGGAGCAACAGATGCACGGGTGCCAGGCCAAACAACGTCAATACCTTGCCCAGCAAGCCACATTAACCGAGCAGCAAACTGAACTCACTCAAAAAATTGAGACCATTCGGACGCAAATTGGAGAGCTTGAGCAAACCTTAGTGTTGGAGAAAAGGGCGCGCGATCGCGCTGAGCACGTCCTTCGAGAACATCAAACTGAACGCCAGCAGCTCGAATGGCAAGTCAACAAGTTGAGAGAAGACCAAGATGCTGCCCGGGTCGAGCTGCTGACGCATCAAACCGTACTGGCAGAAAAAGCAGCTGAAGTGCCAGACCCAATTCCTGATATTCCCGATGATCTGACATTAGAAAAGCTACAGTCGGAGCTGCGATCGCTCCAAAAGCGAATGCAAGCCCTTGAGCCAGTCAATATGCTGGCGCTGGAAGAATACAACCGCACTCAAGAGCGACTCGAAGAGCTTTCTCAAAAACTCGCAACGCTGCAAGAAGAGCGTACAGAGCTTCTCCTTCGCATTGAAAATTTCACAACCCTACGACAACGGGCCTTCCGCGAAGCTTTCGATGCCGTCAACGAAAACTTTCAATCTATCTTTGCAGAGCTCTCTGACGGAGACGGATATCTCCAGCTCGATAACAG
The DNA here is from genome assembly GCA_038520475.1 of Cyanobacteria bacterium J06627_8. GTDB lineage: Bacteria > Cyanobacteriota > Cyanobacteriia > CAKZMO01 > CAKZMO01 > JBCCWF01. Next base: position 14,196 of record JBCBLF010000026.1, on the reverse strand, counting down.
TGACGATCCGTTTAGTAGTGGGCTTAATTTGATTGCTCACCCCAAAGGAAAACCTGTACGTCGCCTTGCATCCATGTCTGGAGGCGAGAAGTCTCTGACCGCCCTGAGCTTCATCTTTGCGCTCCAACGCTACCGCCCCTCTCCGTTTTATGCGTTTGACGAAGTCGATATGTTCTTAGACGGTGCCAATGTGGAGCGTCTATCCAAAATGATTAAAAAGCAGGCCCAGCAGGCTCAATTTATTGTAGTAAGCCTCCGTCGTCCGATGATCGAAGCCTCTCAGCGAACCATTGGAGTGACCCAAGCCAGAGGTGCCTATACTCAAGTGTTGGGCATCGAGCTTCCACCTCAGGCCGCTTCCGTCTAATACAGCTCCCTGTCAATGGCGGAAATCTCCATCTCCACATAGCAGGAATCTGGTGGCGATCGCCGCTGACGAGTATCAACAGATAGCGTAAGATTGATAACTATCGAGAGATACCTGTTATAAACCACACACAAACAATATTATTAGGTGCTTTGACGCCTTCCCTGATAGTAGGACATGACCATGACCTTGGAACAATCGTGCCAGCGCTCAGATATTTTAGGAACACAAGTAATCACCCGTGACACGGGAAAGCGGCTTGGCATCGTCACCCAGCTTTGGGTTGATATTGATCGACGTGAAGTTGTCGCCCTTGGACTCCGTGAAAATATATTATCCACGGTCATGTCAAACATTCAGCAAACGATGCTGCTCAGCGATGTTCGTCAAGTCGGTGATGTGATTCTCGTTGATGACGATACGGTTCTCGATGGTGAGATTGATGTCGAGTCATACAGCAGCCTGATTAGCTGTGAAGTCATCACTGAGACCGGAGAACTCCTAGGCAAAGTTCGTGGCTTCAAGTTTAATGCCAATGACGGACGCGTCACCTCGATTGTGATTGCATCTGTCGGACTGCCTCAAATTCCTGACCAAGTGATCAGCACCTACGAGCTCTCAATGGATGAAGTGGTGAGTAGTGGCCCTGATCGGCTCATTGTATTTGAAGGGTCAGAGGATAAGCTGATTCAGCTATCGGTTGGTGTTCTCGAACGCTTAGGAATTGGTAATGCTCCCTGGGATCGAGAGGACGACTATTACGTCATGCCCACATCTCCAGCCAACCAGCTCGGTACCGGTTCCACCACAGCAGCACCCGAAGTACTGCAAACGGAGACAGCCGAAGCGCGTGAGACATGGGACGAAGATAACTGGAATCAAAATCAGCCGCAACCGTTACAAGAGCCACTGCGTCAGCCAGAGCCCGTTTACGAAGATAACTGGGGAAGCGAACAGCCTGCTCAGCAAGAAGCAGCTTATATCGAAGAGGCCACTTATGAAGAATATCAAGAGCCTCAAGTCGAAGAGTCGCCCTATGAGAGTTATGACGTAACGGGAGACGCTTGGGAAGACGATGATAGTCCAAAACCTTATCGTCCTCAGAAAATCAACATTCCTGAGAAAAAGCGCGTCGTCGAATACGAAGAAGAAACTGACTATTAATTCACCACTCGTCCACTGGACAGCACTAAGACTTCTACCTTTGAACGGTGCCATTTTGCATCCCAGTGTTGGGGCGAACTCGGCAAATCTCTCAGATTTAGGACTTACGCATTTCAGCTGCGTAAGTCCTTGAGCTTGATTAAGGGGTTTGAAGGGTTTGGATGCGTACTGCATTCTCCCTCAGCCCTCTGGAAACGTAGCCAAGTCATATGCTGTACTGAATATAGTCAGATAGGGCAACCTTAGTTCGGTAGTTGAATACGCTTAAGCTTGGTTGATCAAGTTTGTAAACGTGCTCGTTGACGATGTCATCTTCGGGCTTATGCCGTATCACTCCTTATATAGAGCACGAGTTCACCAAGCTCAAATCACTACAATCGAATCATCAGTCGTTTACATCGTGAATCCTATGAGTCTCAAAGACATCATCTCAGACGAGATCAAATCGGCCATGAAAGCGAAAGACAAGATTCGTCTTGAAACAGTTCGAAGCATCAAGAAGGTCATTCTTGAGAAGGAGACCAGCGTTCGGGCAAAAGGGCAAGAAGGTCTAACAGATGAAGAAGATATGGACGTTCTAGTGCAGCAGGCTAAGCAACGTCGTGATTCTATTGAGCAATACCGAAACGCTGGGCGTGACGAGCTAGCTGACAAAGAAGCTCAAGAGCTAGCAATCATTGAGTCATTTCTACCCAAGCAGCTCACGGATGAAGAAATTGGAGCTGTTGTGGATGCGCTCATTACTGAAACAGGTGCATCGTCAGCAAAAGACATGGGAAAAGTGATGGGACTAGCGATGAAGCAGCTAAGAGGCAAAGCTGACGGCAAAAAAGTTCAAGAGCTCGTGAAAGCTAAACTTAGTGCGCTGTAGTGGGCTGGTAGTGGACTGGGTAAGGGCTGTATCCTTCGATGAAACACAACTGAGACGCGTTCATCCGTTACAGCGTATGCATACGTTACGGCGTATTAAATTATTCACCTGTAAGTTGCAAAATGCATTCAGCATTGAGTGATTACGGTAGGTTTAAGATGAACGAATTGCCACGGAGGGCGACACATGAGCGTTCAACGAGTTTTGGTTGGCCTTGATTTTGCGTCACTCAGCGATCACGTGTTTCAAGAAGCTCTCGATCTCGCATGTCAAAATCGAGCCGAGCTTTTTCTATTCCACTGCATTAGTGTGGATGCATTAATGACCCCTCCCCCATTTTCAGGAGAATTGGGGCTATCGCCTCACCTGGTTGATCAAGCGTATCAAGTGCAAACGATGCAGCTCCAGGAACATATTCAACAGGCGATCGCCAAGTTCCAACACTACAAAGCGCAAGCTGAGCAACACCAGCTTCAGGTAAATTTTGAATACCAAGTCAGCGATGCTGGCGTTGGTCTGTGTCGGAAAGCAGAGGAATGGGACGCTGACCTGATCGTTATCGGTCGACGGGGACGCCAAGGATTGACTGAAATGCTGTTGGGCAGCATCAGTAACTACGTGCTTCATCATGCCCCCTGTATGGTGCTTGTCGTTCAAGGCAAAGACCGCAAACAGCCCGTCGCCTCGGCTACTTCAACCCGTGAAGTCGAATACGCAAAATAATCGCTGAATTGCCGCTTGACAATGTCGATTGTCAGAGCGGAAGCAGCATTTCTACTTGGTCTATTCCCGGCCCGTATCCATCTTTGGTAATCGAGGTGATTTGTGCCCTGTACTTCTCGTAGAAGGGCGCGACTTTCTGGCTTGTCGAAAGTCCAAATCAAAGACTATTGGACTTTCGACCTAAGTGAATCGCTCGCTCCATGATCATCGCCCCTACGCCCATGCCGTGCGCCTTTGAATCAACTTGTTTGTTGGAAAGATAACCAAAAATTCTAGCGAATAGGCAGCGCTTAACACTTGACTGAGAAGAAGAGAGCATCCTGGATGCGTTCTAGTGCCTTATCTAAGTCATCATTCACAATCGTCAAGTCAAACTCATCTGCGGCCTCAATTTCAGCTTTAGCTCGAATCAATCGTCGCGTAATCGACTCTTCAGAGTCGTGCCCGCGGCTTCGAAGACGTTGCTCCAGCTCATCCAATGATGGAGGCAGCAAAAAGATTGAGAAAGCTGATGAAAACTGCTGTCGTATCTGTCGAGCCCCGAACAATTCGATTTCTAGAATGACTGATTCCCCTCGTTCTAGTGCAGTTTCCACACGTTCTCTAGGGGTGCCGTAGAAGTTTCCTGCAAATTCAGCCCATTCCAGCAGCTCGTTAGCATCGATCATGTCTTCAAACGACACTCGATCCAAAAAGTAGTAGTGCTCTCCAGACACTTCCCCTGGACGTGGCGATCGCGTTGTCGCAGAAATCGAAAGCTTTAATTCAGGATGATGCGCTAACAACAGCTTTAGCAATGTTCCTTTACCAACACCACTTGGCCCGGTGAGGACAATCAGTTTTCCTTGACTCATGCTCGTTTGCTGGATCGATAAAAATTAAACACAAAGACTACCAACTTTAGACAAATTCCTGATGACCATCATTTGCCTGTAGTTCGGTTCATTGTGCTAGGTGTTTGAGAAGAAAAAGTATGTCCCGATTCTTCAGGAGCACCTATGCACATGAAATCGCAAAACAGGCTTATCATCACCACGATGCTTGAACTTAAATCTATCCTTCCTCAGGACAATATCAAATCAAACACCCTTAGATTTTTGCAACAGTCAGATGAAAGAGTTGGTCTAAACAGTCTCAAGAACTCTGGTGCTCCTTGTCAAGGATGAATCGATGAGCCACTGTTTCTGGCTGGATAGCCGAAAGAATCACATGCCCCGAATCCGTGATAATTACTGCCCGGGTTCGCCGTCCATAGGTCGCATCCACCAATTGCCCACGGTCTCGAGCTTCACTAATGATACGCTTGATGGGTGCTGATTCAGGGCTAACGATTGCTATAATGCGATTTGCACTAACAATGTTGCCGAACCCGATGTTGATGAGTCTGATGTCCATGAGGGTCAATAGCCCATTGGAGCTATGAGTGGGTGTAACAAATGCTACTTTACGCCAACCTTATGGGCTCAACAGTGAAGCAGATGGTTTAATCGCGTCATCAAGTGGGGAATGCACAACCCCACCTACGTATATGGTATCGATTGCATCTCTTTATCACCACCCTAGACAATGAACCTCTTGTCAGAGAATCCTAGGATGTATTGAGGATGGGCTCTCTATTAAAATGATTTGCGATCGCCGCACATCTCATATCGTTCGCATATCAAATCTGCTTTAAGGATTCAAATCTACGCGATGTGGAATCTTCTTGGTACAGAGATTCCATTACAAATAACAATCGTTTTTATTGGTGAATCTAATACTAGACGCTTTACGCGCCCTATAGAGATTCAACCGATACATGAAAGCTCAGCTTGCCTGTATTAGAGGCTATTTAGTTTTCACTTCAGGCCACGATAGAGAGGCCGCAGCACTAACATAATGCGAATGGAGGGTGTCTGCGGTGCAGACGGTTGACTTTACAACGTTAATGGCAATCTGTGCAGAGCTTCGTGAGCACTGGGTTCCAGCTCGCCTTGAAAACGTCTATCAGCGCGATCGCCACACCATCTCGATGCATCTCCGTACGTTAAAAAACCGGGGATGGCTAACCTTAGCATGGCATCCACAAGCGGCACGGCTGTGTATTGACGAACCACCCCCACGCCAACCCGACACCTTTACCTTTAGTCAACAGCTTCGTCATCAATTGGCTGGTCTGGCCCTTGTCAGTATTGAAGCGATCGCCCCCTGGGAACGGTCCGTTGATTTGCAATTTGCGAAGCGCCCAGGAGATGACGTGCTGTGGCATGTGTACTTAGAAGTGATGGGCAAGTACAGCAACGTTATCCTCACCAACCAAAAGAATCAGGTCATTACGGCAGCTCAACAAGTGGGCGAAAAACAGTCCAGTGTTCGCTCAATTCAAACCGGTCAACCCTATGAACCCCCGCCTTCTCAGTCCGATGCTATCCCGTCGCTAGACGAATCTTTTGACGATTGGCAAGAGCGCCTCGCCTTAGTTCCTGGTCAGCTTTGGCGAAATTTAGTGAAGCTGTATCAAGGCGTTAGCCCAGTTCTAGCTCGTACGATGGCGGCTCAGGCGAATTTAGAGCCCACCATTTCGACCGATGAGATGACGTCAACAGATTGGAACACGATGCACACAGCGTGGCAGCAGTGGCTTCGTCAACTCCAGCACGAAACCTTCCATTCAGGTTGGCAAGGCTCTGGTTATACGGTCACAGGCTGGGGAGAGTATCGTCCAGCCGACTCAATACAGCATCTCATCAGTCACTATTACAAACAGGAACTCACTCAACAAGAGCTCACCCAGGTAGGACATCAACTCACTCAAAAGCTCGATGGCTATCTCAAAAAGCTCTATCGTAAAGCCAAAGATTTTCAGACGCGGTTACAGGACTCTGAGCAATCGGATGAATTCAAACAAAAAGCCGACTTGCTCATGGCCTACCAACATCAGTGGAAGCCTGGAATGAAGGCCATTAAGCTGCCTGATTTCGAAACGGGTGATGAGGTTAGCATTTCCCTCGATCCAACGCTAAACGGGATTCAAAACGCCCAGAAACTCTATAAGAAACATCAGAAATCAAAGCGATCGCGCACTGCACTTCTTCCATTGCTCCAAGAAACCGACCAGGAGATTCGCTATCTAGAACAGGTCGAAGGGGCGATCGCCCAAACGTTAGAGCAGGCCAGCGACGATCACCTTGCCGCTCTCTACGAAATCCGGGATGAGCTAATTCAGCAAGGCTACCTTAATCCTGATCAACAGCGTCAGGGGACCTCAGAAAAGCCAACGAACTTCTACCAATATCAATCACCCAGCGGATTTGACATTCTCATCGGTCGCAACAACCGTCAAAACGACGAACTCACCTTCCGCCTCGCTAACGATTACGATCTGTGGTTCCACACCCAAGAAATTCCAGGTAGCCATGTGTTGCTTCGAATTCCCGCCGGACAAGTTGCCGACGATCCAGACCTGCAATGTGCCGCAGACTTAGCAGCTCGCTATAGCCGTGCCCGACAGAGTGCCCAAGCCCCAGTAATTTACACTGAGCCCACACAGGTGTTCAAACCCAAGGGTGCAAAACCTGGCATGGTCATCTACAAGCAGGAAACAGTGATTTGGGGCTATCCTCAACAGACAGATCAGTACACAGCTCTGCACGGATAGCTGTTGCCCACTCGAACCAAATCGTGCTTTAGCCAGATCGCTTGGCGCACCTAATCCAGTAACCAGGGCAGCTAAGGTGAATTCATCAGTAGATGCCATAAATGTCCAAACCAGCGACCCGGCAGCGATAACCAGATCGGGATACATCGCGACTTTTGGGTTCTTAGACATCAAAACTGTCGCATATCACCCCAAAATGAGGAGTTACACGTCGAATTCGTCTAATCTCCTTGAGATCTGGAGTTAAGGTCGCATAAAACCTTATGAATCATCCCTAAAAGCTACGCATTGCTGTTTTTACCAAAAGTTTGCAGTACAGATATCTACAAGGCGCTTGCACTAGTTAAAGTAAATCTGACTATATGTAAATGATCTTACAATTCTCTGGTCATAAAATAATTTGCAACCAGGCAGTAGAGTATGACTATTTCCACTGACTCAATTGATTTAACTCGCGACCTACTGGCATTCAACACAATGAATCCACCAGGGCAAGAGCAGGAATGTGCTAGGTATCTCGGCTCGTTATTAGAGTCAGTGGGTTTTGATGTTCGTTGCTATGAGTTTGCGCCTCAACGCACCACTATTATTGCTCGTTTAAATGGTACCAATAACCGCTTCCCCTTATGCTTTACAGGCCATATTGATACGGTCCCTTTAGGAGCAACAGCATGGAATTACGATCCATTTTCTGGAGAAATTGCAGGCGATAAAGTTTATGGCCGTGGTTCAACTGATATGAAATCAGGGGTTGCTGCTATGGTTGCTGCTGCAATACAAATGGCGCGACTCCGAACACTAAAAACGGGCTTAGTGTTGATATTGACAGCGGGCGAAGAAACTTGCTGCCAAGGCGCTTATCATCTTGCTGGTTTAGATAATGCCTTGGGTGAAGCAGGTGCAGTTGTTGTGGGTGAACCAACAGCTAACTATCCCTGGATTGGGCACAAAGGAGCCGTGCGATTCGAAGTTCGTACAAAAGGTATCACTGCTCATGCTTCTATGCCAGAACAAGGCGTTAATGCAGTCTACAAAGCTGCCCAAGCAGTTCTTAAGCTACAGGAGTTCGATTTTCAGATTAATCCACATTCAATTCTCGGCAAGCCAACCCTCAATGTAGGCACGATCTCTGGCGGAATCAATATCAATTCTGTTCCGGATGATTGCGTTATTGGAGTTGATATTCGCACGATGCCTGGACAGAGTCATAAGGAAATCCAACAACAGTTACAGACCTTTTTAGGTGGTGACGTAGAAATCACTCTCCTTAATGAAGCTCAAAGCATTGCGACAAGCGAAGATGATGAGTGGATTCAGTCAGTTTTTCAAATTGTGGAGCCTTATCTGAATAATAAACCTGTTGCGAAAGGGGCAACATTCTTTACGGATGCATCGGTCTTTACTCCAGCGTTTGGTAACCCACCAACAATTATCCTTGGGCCTGGAGAACCGGAAATGGCACACAAAACAGATGAATTTTGCCACTTGTCAAAGATTGAAGAAAGTGTCGAGATTTATACAAAAATCGCTGAGGCTTGGTGCCAGTAAGTGATTTATATTCAGTCAGTGGCGCACACTAACACATCACGGCAGCGGACAAACAAGAACTGTTTGAGCTCGGTTTAGAGTTATCTGTTACTGCTGCATTTTGCTTTTAGGCAAGCTAGTGCAACAGAACCTTCTGTGCAAAGCGATCTTATCCACCTAGAAACGGCTTGAACCCGAACGCCAAAGAAATTGAGCGTACGTCTTGAAGGCGGGCATTTTAAACCAAGAAAAAAGAAATCTTAATTTGAGGATTAAACGTATTGGCTCAGGTGAGCGAGTGAGGGAGAAATCTTGCTCTTAGAGCTTCCACATCGTCAATCCAGCCACAACCATGAATAGAAAAGAATTCATAAAAATGTGCGGGATACTTGGGTTGAGTTTGCCGTTATCAAGAGTGATGATCGCTCGCAGTAAAGCGGAAATTCAAACAAGCGGCACGGGCAACATCATTATTGTCGGAGCTGGGGCTGCGGGACTTACCGCCGGCTATTTGCTTCAACAACAAGGGATTGAGTTCCAAATATTAGAAGCATCACCTATCTGTGGCGGTCGCATGAAGCGGACGACTGAGTTTGCCAACTTTCCGATTCCGCTCGGCGCGGAGTGGATACACGTCAAACCAGAGATCCTTGAAGAGATCATCAACGATGATTCAGTAGACATCGAGGTAGAAACGACGCCATATGATCCAAGTGTGGATTATGCGCTGTACGAAGGCGAGCAGGTCTCGATGCGAGAGATCGGTTTCAGAGCGGACAGCAAGTTTATCAATGCCACGTGGTTTGATTTCTTTGAGCAGTACATCGTCCCGCTTGTTGAGGAACACATCACCTACAATGCGGTGGTAGAAGCCGTTGATTATTCCGCTGAAACTATTCAAGTCGAAACGCAAAATGGCACGTATTCGGCTGATCGAGTCATCGTCACCATTCCTGTCAAAATGCTCCAAAATGGTGCGATCGCCTTCACACCAGAATTACCCAATGACAAACAGAATGCCATTGACACTGTACGGGTCTGGGATGGCTGCAAGGCGTTCATCGAATTTTCTCAAAAATTCTACCCTGCGGCTGTCGCCTTTGAAATTATCCCCGAAACGGCAGGACAAAAGCTCTACTATGATGCTTCCTATGGTCAAGACACAACTCAGCACGTTTTGGGTTTGTTTGCCGTTGGCACTGGGACAAGGCCTTATGTCGAATTAAACGACGACGACCTGATCGAATACATGCTCAATGAGTTGGACGAACTCTTCGACGGTCAAGCCTCGCCCAACTATGTGAAGCACATCTTTCAAAATTGGAATGCGGAACCGTATGCAAACGGAGCCTATGTCGTTGATCATGAGAATTGGCGAAGGGTGCGAACGTTAGGCAAAAGCGTCGATAATCGCTTGTTCTTTGCAGGTACAGCCTATACCGAAGGGGAAGATTGGAGTAGCGTTCATACAGCGGCTCGATCAGCCAGGAGAGCAGTTGAAGAGATATTGACTAGCTAAGTCGCTCGTATTCAACAAGCAATTTCGCAACAATGCCCCTGATTCTGCCACCTAACCCTACGTAGGAGCAGACAGAATTTACAATCCAGGCATCGATGCAAAAATATTGACCGCCGCTCAACTCAACGTTAGCTGGCTTCGCAGCAAGATTTCTGGAACGGCACTAGAATCATCAGTGTCAATCTTTACCTTTTGGAAGAGGTGACTCTATTCGGGAGGTTCTCGTGCTCAAATGGATGAAGCGTCTCGCGCTCGTTGCCGCTGCGATACTCTTTTTAGCGTTACTAATGGGCTTCGTCTACGAGCAGTGGTCCCGACGCAGCGCCGATCGAGCATTTCCGCCTCCTGGCACACTTGTTGAGGTTGATGGCAAGCTATCTCACCTTTATTGCAGCGGAGAAGGAAGTCCGACAGTGATCCTAGAGGCAGGCATCAACGAAGGGGGATCGCAGACTTGGGAAATGGTGCGCCCAGCAATTGCCCCATTGAGTCGCGTTTGCGCATATGATCAGGCCGGAATCATGTGGAGCGAACATCGAGCTCGACCAAGGGACGCAGAGCACATTGTAGAAGATCTGCATGATCTATTAGCTGCTGCGGGTGAGTCCCCGCCCTATGTCATGGTGGGTCATTCGCTCGGTGGGCTGATGATTCGAGTCTTTGCTGATCATTTCAGTGATGAAGTCGTTGGTTTTGTTTTCGTCGATTCATCTCACCCAGAGCAGAATAAGCGCTTTCCTTCAGATGTACTAGACATCATGGCATTTCCTTCGCCGCTGCTTCTCAGGGCTATCTCTGCATTTGGTGTCCTTCGCCTTGAGCCTCCAGCATCCCCGAGCGGTCTTCCCAAAGAGGTTGGTGAGGCCATTCGCAGTCATCTACCGCAAAGTATGACAGGCATAACTGACATCATTGAAGCAATGGACAATATTTTTGTTCAGGCACAACACACTGGACCGTTTGGTGATCTACCCACAGTAGTGCTTACGGCTGGTCAATTTCTAGAACAGCTACCCTATCAAATTGATGAGGCAACAACAGCTAGATTACAAGATGTGTGGTCAGATATATGGCCTAGATTACAGGCCGAACTCACAGAATTATCTACCAATACGGACTGGCGCGTTATTGAAGGAGCATCGCACTACATGCCCTTGGATGCTCCAGAGGCTATCGTAGTCGCCGTGAGAGATGTTGTTGTCGCTCAGCGTGAAGATACTCCCGTGCGGCATGCTGAGCGGTAAAGTCTAGATATCTTCCTAAGCTCAGGGTAATCGGATAGAAGAATGCGATCGCACCCTCACATCCTTGGCTAAGACGACTTTGTTCATTACTGAAGGAGTAAGGCTAGAGTAATCAGCGTCAACTTCAGGCAGAGTAAATCACCGTGTGGAACAATGGCAAAAGTATTTGATATACAGGCCTGAGAATGCCACATAAACGGCTTTCCCCATTGATAGATAAGACTTCCGCTTACCGAACTTTGAGCACGAAAGATATACCTGAAGTCAGTAAACTGGTGGCTCGTGTTTTCAATGAGTTCATTGCCCCAGAATATTCATCTGAAGGGGTTCAAGAGTTTCATCGCTATATTCAGCCGAGTGCATTGCGGGCACGGATTCAAACGAATCATTTCAGCCTCATTCGTTTGGAGCAAGACAAGGTCGTCGGTGTGATCGAAATGCGAGACCATCATCATGTTTCTTTACTTTTCGTCGCACCAGAATCTCAGCAACGGGGAATTGCCAAAGACCTTCTGCGTCGAGCTGTGCAGATTTGCCGAACCAACGAGCCAAAGCTTTCGGAAATCACCGTCAATTCCTCGTCGTACGCAGTACCAATTTACGAGAGGCTGGGCTTTTGTCGAGTCGGGGGGAGACAAGTCAGAAACGGTATTGGCTTCCTACCGATGATGCTAAAACTACCAAATCAGCACGACAGCTAGCACTACGTTGGAATGCCTAATGAGAAATCTTGGTAAGGTTGTAAAGGTTCTACGGCCGCTCAACTCCACTGTTATACCGCAAGCCCAGCTCTCCAAATGACAACTGAAACAGAGTATGTCAACACGGATCTCGACCTGAAATCAGCGTCGCCATTTGACACGCTGAAATTTGAACTCAATCAAACGTCTTGCGTCCTTCATTACACGCACGATGAAGATGGGCATTGGTATTCGAGCGTTGAGTCCTCACACGATGACGAGACTGAAAATCGCAATGCTGAAATCGACATCCTGGCAATGATCGACGCGATCAATTCGCTTTCACCAGCGGCTAAAGCTGAATTCGATTCATGCTATCTGCGCGAGTTCAATATTGGCTTTCACTGTTGGGATACTTGGGCCTACGTTCACACGCTTCCCTCGGCTGTTGTTCAAGCTGTTGCCAATGCAGGCTGCTCGCTTGCGGTCACGCTCTACCCAATGCGTAATCCAGCCGGCAGCTCTCGTGCTGATAATGAACAGGCTTGTAATGACTATATTTAAGATATTTTTTAAAGCCTTGATCGTCCCTGCTTTGGTTCTCCCAGAACCATTGTTGCCAGATGCTTGTTCTTTTTTATCTACTCTTGATGGGTTGCATTGGCATCGTTAATTCTTCTTTAAAGCTTGTAGACTACTCGCCTTGGAAAACGTAGTTTAAAGCGCAGCACAACATATCCGCTGATGGTTGCTAAGTGGTCAGTGATGAAACAGAGCTGATCTGCCATGGCTGTCCCAATCGTCATGCCTTTACGCATCAAATAAGTCACTAAAACTGACATGAAATCTCAACGTATCCAACCAATCGAAGAGAATCTATGGTGGGTCATTCCTAACACGCTTGCTGGGGTACGTAAGCCTGAGGCCGAAGAATTAGTAGAGTTAGAAACTATAGGGATTGGGGCAATCATTTCTGTTCTAGATGACTCCTCAAACATCGAATTGTATGAATCTGCTCAAATTCCGCATCAGTGGCTGCCTATTGAGATTGACGCTGTTCCTAGTCTTGAACAACTGGCCTTACTTGAAACATTCATTGAGGAACAACAAGTAGAAGATAGAGCCGTTGCTATTCATTGTTCGGGGGGTAAACACAGAACAGGTACAGCGATCGCAGCTTATCTGATTCGCCAGGGGTCCTCCTATGAACAAGCAATGCAAACTCTTCTAAAGGCAAACCCAACCATTGAGCTACCCGACCCCCAAAACAATTTTCTGCGACAACTTGCAAACGAAAATAGATAGATGATCGGTAGTCAGAGTGACAAAGCGCGAGATGTCATCATTGGTCTCAGCTGAGTCGCCTAACATTCCATCAGTGCGGACAGAGCAAAGACTATCGACTGAAATCAGAGTTACCGGCTGTTGCATAACTCTGCTGTTATGCTGCAAATTCATTCCTGGTATTTCTAATGCCCACTCTTTTCATATTTGGAGGACTGCCCGGAACTGGTAAGACATCCCTTGCCCGTGGGCTCGCCCAAATGAAAGGGGCATTCTTCTTACGAATCGACACTATCGAACAAGCGCTACGCGATCTATGCGATCTTCAGGTCGAGGGTGAAGGATATCATTTGGCCTATCGGATCGCAGCAGATAATTTGAAATTGGGTTTGAACGTTGTTGCTGACTCATGTAATCCAATAGAACTGACACGCCGCGAATGGCAATCGGTTGCGATCGCCAATACGGCTGACTTTGTAAACATCGAGGTCATATGCACGAATGCAGATGAACATCGACGACGAATAGAAAGCCGATCTTCGGATATTGCTGGATTACAGCTGCCAGATTGGCAATCGGTTGTGAACCGCGAATATCACAAATGGGCTGATGGACAGATCGTCATCGACACCGCAGGGAAATCAATTGACCAAGCACTCGTGAGCTTGCTGCGAGTGCTACCCAACACATAAAGTACGACCTAACAGTTGAATGCACCGAAGCTGCAAACCAGTTGGAAGCAAGTAGCGAATTGCTAGCGGTGACCCAGTGATGCGGGTCGTTAGACAGAAAATTTTCCTCGAATAACGAGTGCCATCTGTGGAAAGGGGTAACCCTTCAGGGAGAAAGAAACTAGGTCCGAGGGTTGAAAAATTGCCGATGAAGTAGGAGATAATCAGCCAATTTTTCTGCGATTAGCTTAAGTTTCTTAGACGTGTCATTTCTTAGGTTAAGATTCTCACCGACGCTGAAGATTAGGGATCAACTGACACTCAAGCAGCTAACGATGAGAGAACCATACCCTCTGGAAGACAACCTGGGCTACCTTTTGAATCGATGTGCACTGACAATTGCAGCTCAGTTTGAGAAAGAGCTCGCCTCGTTCGACGTGACATTGGCTCAATGGGGAGCTTTAATTGCCATCGATGCGGGTCGTGCGTCGACACCATCTGAACTTGCC
>JBCBLF010000269.1:0-6385 GCA_038520475.1 Cyanobacteria bacterium J06627_8 | reverse complement strand
ATTTGGCACAGTTCTCAAATGCTCACAAGTTTCAAGCATCACTGTGTGCAGATATCAATATTTGTTAGACATGAATGCTTTTAGGCATTAATCCAGACTTCGACCTTTCATACAAGGCTCTGGGCTTTGAGTACATTTTTCTCGGGCGCAGCCTGAGAAAAAATGTTCAACTGCATGACTCCTGATTACTTTCAGGCATGAAAATCTCAACACAAAGGCGAAGCAATAAGTTGACGGGGCTGTTAATTCAGCAAACTCGGCGCAGCCTGTTTCTGGTCGATACTAGTGCCTATAATGCACGCATTTACAAAAGTAGCGCCACTCAAATCGGCTCCATCAAGCTCTGCACATAACAAGTTTGCGCTATTCAAGTTTGCTCCAGCCAGGTTTGCATTTCTCAAATCGGCTTCTTCTAAGTTTGCCTCAGTCAGAATGGCTCCCTGAAGATTTGCTTGGCTTAAATTTGCACCGCTTAAATTTGCATTGCTCAGGTTTGCACCGCGTAAATCCGCTGTTCGAAAGTCAATGCCTTCAAGGTTGACACCCATCAAGTTACTGCCGCTCAAAAACGCGGATGCCAGCGTCGTATTTCGGAGGCTGGCTTGCATTAAATTTGTTCCTTTTAAGTTTGCTCCACGTAGGTCGGCATCGACAAGACTCGCCTGCATCAAGTTTGCTCCGGGCAAATTAGCGCGCAGATCACAACTAATGAACGTACATCCCGTTAGATTTGCTCCGTCAAGCCGAGAACCATTGAGGCGGGAGTGACTAAAGTCTGTTCCTGTCAGATTGGCGCCAGAAAAGTTGACCCGACTGAGATCAACATGGGACAAGTCCTCATCTTCTAAGTCGGCTCCAGAGAGGATTTTAACCTGACCTGAGCGAATACTATCGATATCCATAGCGTCGTCCTTCATTGCATTACGCGTGTTGATCGCAGCAAACTAGCAGTGTTTATGCGGTGTGCCATGCGGTTTCTGAAAAGACTCATTTTCTTCATCACTAGCGCTGCACACTGCGATACATCGTCGCATATTTAACGTAGCTTGCGCTTTGAAGCTATAACACCATCGGGATTGTCCCAAGATAATAGAAACTGTAATGTGACGGATGGAGATAGTGATAAACCCATTTATCAGGTCAGATTTAAGCGTCAGCGCGCCAGTGAAGCTTCCGCTTCGACATTATGAGAGTCTAACAGCCACAGCCCGGATGCAATTTTAGGAACACTCACCGATAGGCTCATTCCCTGGCTCAGACCATTAACCAATAGGGTCAGCATCTCAACGAGTTTTGGGTCCCACTGTTCACCGGCCTGAGCTGCACATTTAGCAAGGGCATTGTTCAGAGCGTCTGCGTCAACAGGGTCCGTTACATGCTGAGGAGCTGTTGAACTAGGCAAACGTTCAGACAAGTGATGTTGAAAGGCAGCAACCAGTCCTAAGATTCGTGATTCTAACGGAATGGCATCCCCAGAAAGCTTGGCAGGACTTCCTTCCCCGTTCCACCACTCCGTTTGATGGGTGATAATCGTTGCGATCGCCCGTAATCGAGGCATGGTGCGCAGCGCCTGGGTTCCAGGTAACAGCGGACAAAATGGTGCGTGTTTTGGGGTGTGGTCAATGTCTGTCAGCTGAGGGGGTAAGGCCGCATCTGTTCCTTGAAGCAGTCCTAACCGATGCAGCAAACCAGCCAGGCGAAGACGACTGACCTGCCATCCTGGAAGGTCAAGCAACTGTCCCATTGCTTCGGCAAGTGCCGCAACCTCAGCACCAGCATTGGAGTTTTGCACATCAGCTTGATCCATTAGCTGTGCAACCCTTAAGAAGGCTTGAAGCTCATTAGAAAGAACATTTTTGCTCAAACGCTGATTCGATGATGCAAAGCTATTGGCAGCGTGTGCCGATACATGTGACAGCCCTGGTGAATGCTGGAGGTAATCAACGACCTTCGAAACAATCTGATCAACGCGCTCAACTTGAGAGGCAGACACTTGAGCTTGATTTTCTTCTAATGCGGCTCGAATTGGCTTCAGCTTTTGCTCCATAGCTTCAGCAAGCGGGGCGTTATATTCTGAACATTTGGCGATCGCCAAATCAGCAGTTTCGACCACTAGGCTGGGCTCAAAGGTCCAAAATCCATAGAACTTGCGTTCTAAGTCGCTGTTTGGGCGTCCCATCTTCTCATAGTCTGCATCAGAGAGTTCCTGACACAGGACCATTGCGGTGTAGCGTGGAGAAACAATAATAAGGTGCCACTCTTGAGCAACCGGATCAGAGGGGTCTAAGCTGACCAGGGAAACATTCTCTTTCTGGCTGGTTGGATGATTTTCAAATTGGCCATCTGGAGCCGCCATGATCACGATTTTCTGAGCCTTATCAGCGATCGCGCCATATCGCTCAGCTTCTTCCAAGTACCACTTTCCCCGTTGGAAAGCAGTAATCATCACGGGTTCGTAGGACGATTCCAAAACCGAATCTTCCAAGGCGTGACACAGCGCTACCAAGGTGTTTTTGTAATACACCCCGAAGTTAAGTGGGCGCTTGGTGTGTTGCCCCCCTCGATGGCAATCAGCCAGCTGTTTTAGAACCGAACCCTCAAGCATAATGACTCGACCTTAATTAACCGCAACCAATTCTCGTGACGATGCTGTCAACGGCGATGACAGCGCTTCTTCCAATTCTGAACACCCTAGTCGCTGTTCTAGAATAGCCATAACTTCCCGACCAAAGTCATCCGGATTTTGCCGCCAAGCCTCTAGGCATACTTCCCCAAAAAAGGAGCCCAGCGGTTCGGGATTCCACAGGAGCTTCTTCGCTGTCCATGGCATCAAGCTCATCGGATCGTAATCCGGCTTGAGAATTTCCTTTTTCAAGGCATAATCCTCAAGATGGGTATGAGGTTGAAGGCCAATGAAGAAAATCGCAGGCTCCACCTTGTCAGCCCCAAAGATTTTCTCTAACTCTCGATGGTAAGCAACCGTCTGACGAATCGTCTCAGGACGTTCGTCGATAACGTTAAAGGAATAGTTGACCGAAACAATATCGTTGAAGCCCGCTGCCTTCAAATCTCGGCAATTTTCCAATACAGTGCGGAGATTATACCCCATTCGCATCTTTCGAACGAGTTCTTGAGAGCCACTGGTAATCCCAATCTCAAAATAATTCATGCCTGTGCGGACCATCAGGTCACATAATTCAGGCGTCAAATTATCGGCACGAATGTAAGCAGCCCAATGGATGTCATCCATGCCTGCATCTAGAATTTTTTGGAGTAGCTCAACGGCATCATCAATGTAGCGTCGAGCTGGAATGAATTGAGCGTCAGTAAACCAGAAATTACGAATGCCCCGTTGATAGAGCTGACGCATCTCCGTAACGACTTCGTCCGCCGGATTAATACGGACTTGCTTGCCCTCAACTACGGTGTAAACGCAATAGCAGCAGTTGTGAGGACAGCCTCGCTTTGTTTGAACTCCAACGTAGAAGTCTTGTTCTTGCAAGTAGTAGTCAAACTCTGGCCAGATGGTTTGAATGTAGTCGTAATTGCAAGCCGTCTTCTCGATAGGCGTCGGATTCTCATGAATCATGCGATCGCGCGGCTCGGTTTCACCAACGACATAGCATCGTTCATCTGTGAACGATTGGCCCCTCAACAGCTTTTCTAAGAGCAGTTCACCTTCTCCAACTGAAACAATGGTTCCAGCTGGAAGCATGGTACTCATCTGTTCATAAAAGACGCTGACTGCACCACCGCCAACCACTGCCCTTGCCTCGGGCTCATATCGTTTCGCCCGGCTCAGACCCCGCTTGATTAAGCCAAGATTACGCCATAGTTCGGTGTAATAGGCCGTGGTCACTTTGAGTCCACCCAACGCTCCTCGAAGCCTAACAAGTGGATTCTTTGCGTAGTAAAACTCGAAGGCATTTTGGAGTGGGTTGCCACCGCGTCCACCAACGGGTGCATAAATCTGAATATCGCGCCATGAGAACACCAGAAGCGTTGGTTTGAACTCATCAACGCACTGGTCGAGGGCTTTGGAAAAATCTAGCGGTGGGATGGCCCCCAAATCAAAGATGCGTTGCTCAAGGCTAGGAAAAACCTTGTGGACATGATCGGATAGGTAAACAACGCCAATCGGAAAAATCGGATTACAAGGCAGGCGGACGTAGAGAATCCGCTGATTCACTTGCTGAGAATACGTAGTGCTCTCGTGTGAGTTTATCGGTTGATTGTCGTTACGTGCAGGCTCCATGATGCCCTCTGGTTTAAAACTCTGCATGGTTAGTTATTCGAACATAAAAGAATGTTCACATATCTTTACGATACCACCCCTATTCTGAGAGTGCACCACATCCATGATAAGGAATTAAACATCTATCCATTGATGTAATGCAGGAATTTTGCTCATTGAGCGAATCATCATCTTGGATGAGAAATGAGCATGAGTTTAGAGTGTTTTCTCAGATTATGTGCGCTTGTAGAAAGGTTTTTTGACAACAGTTGCAGGATATTGTTTTCCGCGAATCTCAATGTTCAAGTCTTGTCCAATGCTGCCAAATTCGGGAGGAACATAGGCCAAGGCAACGGCACACTCCAAAGTTGGAGAGAGCGTTCCACTGGTGACGACTCCAACGGGTTGATCATTCACCAAAACTGGATAGTCGTGACGAGCGATCGCCCGTCCATTCATTTTTAATCCAACTAGTTTTCGAGGAGCTCCATTCTGCTTCTGCGCTTCGATGACGGTTCTGCCAATAAATTCATCTTTATCTTTGAGGTGAATCAGCCAATTCAATCCGGCCTCAACTGGGGTGGTTGAGTCATCAATGTCTTGCCCGTATAGTGCCATTGCCGCTTCGAGCCGGAGCGTATCTCGTGCACCCAATCCACAGGGGCTAACCCCTGTCGCAAGCAGCGATCGCCAGAGCTTGATGCCGATTTCGGGTTCAAGCATTACCTCGAATCCGTCTTCACCTGTGTATCCTGTGCGGGCGAAGAATCCTGGGTGACCAAAAATCATTCCGGTCAGATGCCCAAAGCGCGGTACTGCGCTCAAATCTTCTTCAACAAAAGACTGCAACGTTTGAACAGCTTTTGGCCCCTGGATGGCAATCAACACGTAATCTTGAGACACATCTTGAAACTGCACGGCAGCGGTGTCTAGATGGGCCAGCAACCATTCTCGATCGATGTTTGTAGTAGCCGCATTGACGATGAGTTTAAGGTGATCAGCTCCCGCTTCATCTGTATGTTCGTAATAGATGATGAGGTCATCGATGATGCCGCCTGACTCGTTTAGCAACACGGTGTATTGTGCTGCACCTGGTGTCAGCCGATTCAAATCAGATGGCACTAAAGACTGAAGTTGAGCGATCGCCCCAGGGCCTGTCAGCACAAACTTTCCCATGTGGGAGATGTCGAACATGCCAACTGCGGTTCTCACAGCCTGATGCTCAGGTTTGATTCCGCTAAATTGCACTGGCATTCGCCAGCCTGAGAAGGGCGTCATCCGCGCGTTTTGCTCGCGATGGAGTGAATACAGGGGAGTCTTCAAAAGAGCGTTGTCACGCTCACTTTTTCCATCAGCCAATGGGGTCACCTCTTGTTCAGCGGAGTGGGTTGTTGTTGAGGGCTGCTAATTCTTAAGCATAATATGCTGCCATGATTCGGACAGTTATCGTCTCTGTAGGAGTGATAATCATTCAAGTCATGTACATATAGATAGACAGTCTTGTTTTCTGTAGTGCTACGCGACAAAGCAAACCCATTTATTTTCAGGAAAGCTGCGCTGAGCGCAGCTTTCCTGAAAATAAATGTTCTAACCTATTTGCGGATTGCCATAGCCGGATGCAACTTCGTTATGTCCAAGAAGAGATATTGTGGGCCGCGAGGCGGCCCACAATACTCGTGCTTAATCAATGCGCACAGTGCTATGTATTGAAGTGGAGTGTTTGAGATATGCGTGTAGTAGTGCAGCGAGTTCACTCGTCGCAAGTCACGGTCGATGGTGACGTCGTCGGAAAAATTGGCCGTGGCCTTAATTTACTGGTCGGTATTGCGGCTGATGACACTCAAGCAGAACTAGAGTGGATGGTGCGCAAATGCTTGGGACTCCGACTGTTTCCAGCCGATGAAGCAGGACGCTTCGACCAGTCTATTCAAGATATCCAAGGAGAATTGCTGGTCATTAGCCAATTTACGCTCTATGGAGACTGCCGAAAAGGTCGGCGACCTTCGTTTGAATCGGCTGCCCCACCCTCTCAAGCGGAACCCATGTATGACGCCTTTGTCGCGATGTTGCGTCAAAGTGGTTTGGTGGTCGAGACTGGACGATTTGGGGCAATGATGCACGTTTCGATTGAAAACGATGGCCCAGTTACGC
>JBCBLF010000268.1:0-6403 GCA_038520475.1 Cyanobacteria bacterium J06627_8 | reverse complement strand
CTGCAACGCTTCAGCAGGAGATCGCAACGCTGAAAGCACAGCTTGAAGACCGAACATCTCAATATGTTCGAATCGCTGCGGATTTTGAAAATTTTCGGAAGCGGACTCAGAAAGAGCGCGAAGAAACTGAGGAATCCATTAAATGTTCGACAATCACTGAATTGCTTCCTGTTGTTGATAACTTTGAACGAGCTCGATCACAAATCAAGCCTCAAACTGATGCTGAGATGAGCATTCACAAAAGTTATCAGAGTGTTTACAAGCAGTTGGTTGATTGCCTCAAGCGTATCGGAGTTTCCCCAATGCGTGCCGAAGGTCATCCGTTTGACCCAGCTCTCCATGAAGCAGTCATGCGAGAGTCAACTAGCGATCATCCAGAGGGAACAGTCATCGAGGAGCTCATGCGTGGCTATATGATAGGCGATCGCGTTATTCGGCATGCGATGGTCAAAGTTGCAGCTGAACCTGAATCTGATGGCAGCTCTCATCAAGCACCTGACGATGGCGAAGAAGGTCAAGATTAGTCATCATCTACCTTGTCAGAGAATTAATCATCATCGAGGTGTTCTTCTCTGGCAATGGTGGAGTTACGATTAACACCACTATTGTTTTGAATCCGTAACATGGATCTCAAAGCTATTGGAACTGCACAACTTGAAGGCGGGGTGTTTAGCATGTGTTTGTGAACAACCAGGCTTCATCATTCGTCTAGAACTAAATCATTCAGGTTTAAAGCGATTGTTTAGCACAGGTAAACTAAGGATACTAAGACTTGTTTGCGGGAAACCGAAGGTATGCTTCAAAATCGGGAACATTGATAGATTCTCGTAAAATTGAGGAATACTTAACTGAGAATCATTTTGTGAAGTTTTATCGATTTTGTCTTTTGACCTAGTGACGGTCGATAATTGCTTCCGCGGAAGTCATCATGTCTACAGCCAGTAACCATGGGAAAAGTCATCGGTATCGATCTTGGCACAACAAATAGCTGCGTCGCTGTTTTGGAAGGCGGCCAGCCTGTTGTGATCTCGAACTCTGAAGGGGGACGCACAACGCCCAGTATCGTTGGCTTTGGTAAGGCTGGTGAGCGTCTTGTCGGTCAGCTTGCAAAGCGACAAGCTGTTACAAATGCTGAAAATACAGTTTTCAGCATCAAACGATTTATTGGTCGCCGATGGGCAGATACCGAAGAGGAGCGACAGCGTGTTCCTTATACTTGCGTGAGAGGAAAAGACAATACGGTTGATGTAGAGATTCGAGGTCATGTTCACACTCCACAAGAAGTGTCATCGATGATTCTGCAGAAGCTCAAGCAGGATGCAGAGAGTTACCTCAACGAGACTGTTGAAGAAGCTGTGATTACTGTTCCTGCCTACTTTACAGATGCGCAGCGGCAGGCAACCAAGGATGCGGGAACGATTGCGGGTTTACGGGTTTCGAGAATCATTAATGAGCCGACGGCTGCGGCACTGTCCTATGGTCTGGATAAGCAAGACCAAGATCAAGTCATTCTTGTGTTTGACTTGGGCGGTGGCACCTTTGATGTGTCTGTATTGCAGCTTGGAGATGATGTCTTTGAGGTTAAGGCAACCTCTGGTAACAACCATCTAGGTGGGGATGACTTTGACAATTCACTGGTGAAGTGGATGATTGAGTCCTTTCGCACGCAGGAAGGGATTGATCTTTCCAGTGACAAAATGGCACTTCAGCGCCTTCGGGAAGCAGCAGAAAAGGCAAAAATTGAGCTGTCAAGCATGCTGACAACCTCAATCAATTTGCCGTTCATTACGGCTGACGATACAGGACCAAAACACTTAGAAATGGAGCTCACCCGAGCGAAATTTGAGGATTTGGTCAGTGCGCTCATCGAGGGAACTCTGGAACCTGTGCAGCAAGCATTGAAAGATTCTGGCCTTGAGCCAGATGACATTGACCGAATCGTTTTGGTGGGCGGTTCAACGCGTATTCCTGCTGTGCAGCAAGCCATTACAAATTTCTTTGGGGGTAAGACTCCTGACAAGTCAGTTAATCCTGATGAAGCGGTTGCATTGGGTGCCGCGATTCAAGCTGGCATGATCGGAGGAGAGCTCAGCGATAAGGGAATGATTGTCCTAGACGTGACTCCTTTGTCGTTGGGAATTGAAACCCTCGGTGAAGTGTTTACGAAAGTCATCGAACGAAACACAACGATTCCAACGAGCAAAACTCAGACCTTCTCAACAGCAACAGACGGTCAAACATCTGTTGAGATCCACGTTCTTCAAGGCGAACGTGCAATGGCTAAAGACAACAAAAGCTTAGGTAAATTCGAGTTAACAGGGATTCCGCCAGCGCCTCGTGGCGTTCCACAAATTGAGGTTTCGTTCGAGATTGATGTTAATAGTATTCTTCAGGTGTCTGCTCGAGATAAGGGCACAAATCGTGAGCAAACAATTAGCATTAGCGATACTGGTGGGTTGAGTGCTGCTGAGTTAGAGCGCATGAAGCAGGAAGCAGAGATTCATCGTGAAGAAGATTTGAAGCGTCGACAACTTGTCATGCTCAAGAATCAGGTTGACACGAAGATCTCGAGCTACAGTGCAACAATTCGGGATAATGGAGAATATGTTCCTGAAGATCTGAAGGCTCAGGCAAATGAACAAATTGCAGAAATGAATGCAGCGATCGCCGCTCGAGATCCTGATGCCATTCAGCAAAAGCTCAAAGCATTTGACGACGTCGTTCTCTTGATTGGGCAGAGAATTTATGAGAATAGCAGCGGCAATAGCTACGACGCGGCTGACCCTGGTTATGGAGCCTACGAAGAGGTGAGCTCTGGAGCAAACGGTTACCCTGAAGAAGGCTATCTGACACGAGATGATGACGAGTTCGATTTTGCGCGAGACGAAACCGTTTCTGCTGATTACGAATCTGTCGAGTAGTTTGGTTTAGGATATAAAAGAATCGCCTAGAACAATCTGACCTAATGTGGAACTGTTATGTACTAATCTGGTTCTGCAACAGAACTTCTTGGCGGTTTATGAGAGCAGCGCTGGCCTGATTGACCATAGCTATTGACTATAGCTGTGGGCGCTATGTTTCAGGACTGTCGTTCTTGTTTTATACTGTTCATCCCTGTCAACTGACTGAAGCAGTGTTATATGGCTCGTGACTTTTACGAAATTCTAGGTGTTTCTCGAAATGCGGACAAAGACGAAATCAAGCGTGCATATCGTCGGCTAGCTCGCAAATATCACCCAGACGTGAATAAAGAGGCCGGAGCCGAAGATCGGTTCAAAGAAATTAACCAGGCCTATGAAGTGCTCTCCGAGCCTGAAATACGTGCGCGCTACGACCGGTTTGGCGAGGCTGGGGTCGGCTCTGCTGCGGGGCAGGGCTTCCAAGACTTTGGAGACTTTGGTGGGTTTGCCGACATCTTCGAAAGCTTCTTTAGTGGGTTTTCTGGTGGCATGGGACAACAGACCCGTCGTCGGAGTGGCCCCATTCGTGGGGACGATTTGCGGCTGGATCTAAAACTTGATTTCAGAGAAGCCGTTTTCGGTGGCGATAAGGAAATACGCATTAGTCATTTAGAAACCTGTTCAAATTGTGGAGGGACAGGCGCTAAGCCTGGAACCAGCCCAGTTACCTGTTCGACCTGTGGTGGTGGCGGTCAGGTTAGGCGAGCAACTCGTACCCCGTTTGGCAGCTTTACGCAAGTATCGGTCTGTCCGACCTGTAATGGGACTGGACAAATGATTGAGCAGAAGTGTGACGTCTGTGGAGGCAGTGGCCAAAAGAACGAGACGAAGAAATTAAAGATTACAATTCCAGCGGGCGTTGACAATGGAACACGTCTCCGGGTCTCCAATGAGGGAGATGCAGGAAAACGGGGAGGCCCTCCTGGCGACCTATACGTCTATCTATTTGTCAGCGAGGATTCAGAGTTTAAACGAGACGGGATTAATATCTTGTCTGAGATTGAAATCAGCTATCTTCAAGCAATCCTCGGGTGTCATTTGGAAGTCAATACAGTTGATGGACCCCAGGAAATGACAATCGCGGCTGGAACCCAGCCGGATACGGTGATTACTCTCGATAATCGTGGAGTTCCAAGACTGGGTAATCCGGTCAGTCGAGGGGATCATCTTATTACTGTTCGCATTAAAATTCCAACAAAAATCAGTACAGAAGAGCGTGAGCTGCTCGAAAAACTGGTTGAGTTGAATGGTGCACGAACGGGTAAAGGTGGCGGAATTGAAGGTTTTTTAGGGGGATTGTTTCGCGGATGAGTGAATCTTTACCTCAGCTCATACCGACTGAGCGGCTTGATTTGAGAGGAACGCCCTGTCCAATTAATTTTGTTCGGACAAAGCTGCAACTGGAAAAAATGATGCCGGGACAGTGTCTAGAGGTATGGCTCGATGCAGGTGAGCCGATCGAGCAGGTTCCTGATAGCTTGACAATGGAAGGCTATAAAGTTGAGCAAATTGTGCCCAGCAACGATTTCTTTTCGGTATACGTTCGTTGCCCTAGCGAAGCATGACGAACGAACAGGCGCGATATCGTGATGTTCAGGTAGTGCCAACCGATGTGACTCAACTTGTCGGAACGGTCTTAGCAACACAAGCTAATTTTTATCGGGTCAAGCTTGATGATGCTCCTAAAATCACAGTAGGGAGCAATCTTTCTCTAACTCCTACCTATTCGAATGTGTTGTTGTGTACTCGTCGAGCACGGCTAAAGAAAGTTCGGCAAGCTGTGAGGGTTGGCGATCGCGTTAGAGTGGAGGAACCCGATTGGATTGACGGGCGAGGGGCAATTTCAGCCGTGCTCGAACGCAAGACTGAACTTGATC
The DNA here is from genome assembly GCA_038520475.1 of Cyanobacteria bacterium J06627_8. Classification (GTDB taxonomy): domain Bacteria; phylum Cyanobacteriota; class Cyanobacteriia; order CAKZMO01; family CAKZMO01; genus JBCCWF01. Next base: position 1,566 of record JBCBLF010000268.1, on the reverse strand, counting down.
GTCCACCCATTGCCAATGTTGATCAAATTTTTTTGCTGTTTGCTCTCGCTCAACCTGATCTCGATCCCATTCAGTTGAGTCGATTTCTCGTCAAGGCTGAGTCGACTCAAATGTCTGTTTTCCTTGGGCTAAATAAAGCCGATCTTGTTTCTCCATCCATGACCCAACAGTGGTGCGATCGCCTAAAGAGCTGGGGATATTCACCGATTGTTCTCAGTCTCACCTCAAACACTGACTTTGAGGACGTGTATGCTCGACTTCAACAGCACATCACCGTTGTATCAGGACCGTCGGGGGCTGGTAAATCCAGCTTGTTGAATGCCCTCATTCCATCTGTGGATGTGCCTGTGGGAGACGTATCTGGGAAGCTGGGGCGTGGGCGTCATACCACCCGACATGTCGAGCTGTTTGGCTTGCCCAACGGTGGGTTCTTAGCGGATACGCCCGGATTTAATCAACCTGATATTGATGTGAGCCCGAGTGAGCTAGCCCAGTGTTTTCCAGAAATTCGGCAGCGCTTAGCAGCTCGGACCTGTCAGTTTAGCAACTGCCTCCATCGAGATGAGCCGAACTGTGCTGTTCGTGGTGAATGGGAGCGATACCCTTACTACTTAAACTTCCTCGAAGATGCGATCGCATATCAGCAAAACCAACAACGGCGTAGTGACGATGAGTCTGGCTACAAAGTCAAAATTGGAGAATCAGGCGAACATCGCTTAGAGCCCAAGCTCGAATCCAAGCGTTATCGAAAACCGTCTCGCCGCAGTCAACGACAGCAGCTGCAAAACCTGTATAGCGACCTGAATGATTTGTCCAATTACACCGATGAGTAGAAACCCTGTAGTGATTGATTCAACGTCTCTTGGACACTACGTTTAAAGAGCGCATTCCAGGCATAGGAGTGAATCATGCGCAACCGACCTGTTTATCTAGACTGTCATTCGACAACTCCTGTTGATGAGCGCGTGTTTGAGGCCATGCGCCCATATTTTACTCAGCATTTTGGCAATCCCAGCAGTTCCACTCACCTGTATGGATGGGAAGCCGATGCAGCCGTTACGCGATCGCGTTCAATTCTGGCTGAAGCCATTCACGCTAGTCCAGAAGAAATAATCTTTACCAGCGGTGCGACAGAGGCCAACAACCTCGCTATTAAAGGCGTCGCAGAAGCTTATTTCAGTAAAGGCCGCCACATTATCACCGTTGCAACCGAGCATCGTGCGGTCCTCGAGCCTTGCGAATATCTCCAGTCTCTTGGGTTTGATGTCACGATCTTGCCGGTCCAAACTGATGGGCTACTCGACATCCAGCAGTTAGACGAGGCCATTCGACCCGATACGATTTTGGTGTCTGTGATGGCCGCCAATAACGAAATTGGTGTGTTGCAGCCCTTGCAAGATGTCGGTCAATGTTGTCGAAAGCATGATGTGCTGTTGCATTCTGATGCAGCTCAAGCCATTGGGAAAATTCCTCTAGATGTTGATGCGATGTGCATTGATCTGTTGTCATTGACTGCTCACAAAGTCTATGGACCAAAGGGAATTGGTGCCCTCTATGTTCGCCGCC
>JBCBLF010000267.1:0-6428 GCA_038520475.1 Cyanobacteria bacterium J06627_8 | reverse complement strand
CAAAGATATTGCTCGACAGGGGCACTACGCCATGAAAACCCTGGATGCCCTGAAACTGATTGAGCTACGGAAGGCAGGACGCCATTCAGTCCCCCATCTATTGGAGCGAGGAGAGCGTATGGCTGAAGCTCCCGATCGAGAGACGAAAGAAGCACTGCTGATTGCAGCGATGTTGAACTATCCACCCGTGATGTTGGTGATTGAGGCCGTGACGAAGGAAGGTCGTAAGCTGGATGACCGGTTAATTAAGGAATTGATTTTTCCTATGGAGTTTCGGTCGTCGGATACGGCGAATCGACGGGCACAAACGATTAAGAGCTGGGTGAAGTGGATTTGCCATTATCAACTGCTGCCAATGGCCGTGGATGATGGGGCGACGCAGTTGCCGTTGCCGATGTTGTTTTCGTGACGACCCCCTTGAGCCCCCCCTGGGAAAAGAGGATTAAGGGGGTCGGTCTTGAATGACGTGTGACGTGGCGTGAAACCGATGATGAACCAAATGAGTAAGGCGTATCGATTTGATCAGCAGGGCCTTGTGGGTGCGCAGGGCGAGCAAATTTTGGATGAATGGCTGTCGGAGAGTTACAAGATTCTGAATGTGTCGGATATTAAGCTCTATCAAGAATCAGGGATTGACCGCATTCTCATGCGCCCTGATGGCACGACAGTGAAGGTGGAATATAAATTTGACCTGGCCTCATCACGGACGGGAAATCTGTTTTTTGAAACAGTGTCGGTAGACAGGCGAAATGTTCCGGGCTGGGGCTGGAGTTCTCAGGCAGACTATTGGATTTTCTTACTGCCATCGATGGAGGTGCTGGTAGTCGAGCCAAGCCGACTGCGGACGCTAGCATGGCAGTATCGGGAAAAGCTAGTGGATAAGGAAATTCAGAATCTCGGATACAAGACGATTGGTATTGCAATTCCTCTCAAGCAAGTGCGGGCGATCGCCCGCTGCGTCAAAGAACTCTGTCAGCCAGAGCTGTTAGCGGCTGTGTAAATGAAGGGCATTCGAAACGTACTTCAATGATGGCTCTAACGTAGTTCAGCTTTTTCAACGGAGCCATCGTTCACTCCCAGAGTCAACTCCAATGGGCGATCGCCTTCATAGCCTCGAACAGCTGCTCGATAAACCGAATAATCTGCAGGTAAGGTAACGGTCTGTCCCTCTGATTGATAGGTGAGGGTGTAGTCCACACGTTTATTGAGCTCAGGGCTACCAATCGTTTCTCTTGAATCGGCCTGTTCAGCCTCCAGATCATCAACGGTCGGACGCGGCGGCAGCGCTGGCCACCAGAGCCCCCGATCATCTGGGCCCGTTACAGCTCGTTCTGGCATAACGCCATTGATATTGACTAAAGACGTAGACTCAAATTTTTCAATGCGTGAGCCGTTGACTTTGTTCTGATCAGTGACATATTCCACATGCCAGGTATACGTTGTGACGGCAGTTGCTTCGTAGTCATTGGTTAATAATGTGGTGCAACCTGAAAGTAATCCACTTAAAGATAAGCTAAGCAACAGGGGATTGAATAATCGATTTCGAGTTAAAGTCATAACCTCAATGTTCTTAAGGAAAGTAGCGATAAATTTCTTTTCGGTGCAGAAATCGGACAAATGTGATGGTCTTCTCTACTACACGAATGCCGATTCGATAATCTCCAATTCGAATACGATACAACGATTCTTGCCCTTTCAATTTTGTCAAGTTTCAAATAGAGTCGAGGGTTTCAGCTTGCTTAGCATCACCAATAACCGCTTCAACCTGTGCAAGTAGTTTCCGATCATTAATCCGTTTCAGATCTCTCTTAAAGCTTGCTCGAAATTGAACGTTCACGATTCAGCCTGAAGAATATCGAGAATTTCACGCTCATCAATGATTTCACTTGCTTCACCTTCGAGAATGGCATTACTTAAGCCAATTTCTTCTAAGGCTCCAAGGATAAGGTCATAAAACACTCCTTTCTTCTGATGGAGCATTTCAGTCAATACTTCTGCCAAGAGTTCTTTTGTTTTTTCATCATCTAATGTTGGCTGCATGATGTGGGTCGGTCCTATTGAATTAGAAGCATTAACTCAATGAAATCCTAACACTTGAGTGAGAATCTCAGGCTGGATAATGAATAGCTGTGAAGGTAAACACAAGCGTTAATCCGTTGCTACAGCATCATGGCGTGCCGCATGTTGAACAGCTGATGATACGGCTGAAGCAACTCGTTCATCAAACACCGATGGAATGATGTGTTCTCGATCGAGTTCCGAATGACGCACAAGGGAGGCGATCGCCTCTGCAGCTTCGAGATACATCGTTGTAGTCATCGCTTTGGCTCGGCAGTCTAGCGCACCACGAAAGATTCCAGGGAACGCCAACACATTGTTGATTTGATTTGGATAATCGCTGCGTCCAGTTGCCATCACCGCAACATCTTGTGAGATAAGTTCGGGCTGAATTTCAGGAATGGGATTAGCCATCGCAAAGACGATGGGGTCCGAGGCCATCGATCGCACCATCTCTGGACTCACAACACCTGGAGCACTCACACCGAGGAATATATCGGCATTGACCATTGCATCGGCCAAAGAGCCTCCAGCGTCAGTCGCAAACTCTCGTTTTTGAGCATTCAAATCTTGGCGATCGCCACTGACAATTCCCTTAGAATCACACAGAACGATCTGCCCTGCTCCAGCTTTTTGCAACAAACGAGCGATCGCCACACCAGCAGCACCTGCCCCATTCATCACAATCTTCACATCAGCAAATGACTTTTTGACCACGCGTAACGCATTAATGAGCGCCGCTAGCGTGACAATTGCCGTGCCATGCTGATCATCATGAAAAATGGGTATATTCAGCTCACGCTGTAACCGAGCTTCAATTTCAAAGCAGCGAGGCGCACTGATATCTTCAAGATTCACCCCGCCAAACACCGGAGCTAAATTCTTGACGGTTTCGACAATGACATCCGTATCTTGAGTGTCGAGACAGATAGGAAACGCATCAATGCCAGCAAACTCCTTAAACAGCATGGCCTTGCCTTCCATTACAGGAAGCGCTGCCTCTGGCCCCAGATTACCCAGCCCCAGTACTGCACTGCCATCGGTCACAATGGCGACCGTATTTCCCTTGATGGTCAAATCATAGACATGCTCAGGATGATCGGCGATCGCTCGACACACCCGTCCAACACCTGGCGTGTAAGCCATTGCCAAATCACTCTGATTCCGAAGCGGGAGGCGACTCGCAACCGAAATCTTTCCACCTCGATGAAGATGAAAGGTGCGGTCATACACGCTTAGCACTGAAATTTCATTGAGGTGACTCACAGCCTCAATAATTTCCTCTCCATGCTCTTCACTGGCCGCATCAATGGCAACATCTCGCACGACAATTTTTCGAGACTGATCAATCAAATCAATCTGACCAATATTGCCACCCGCCTTGGCGATCGCCTGTGTCACGTCGGCTAACATCCCGGCCCGGTTTGGAATCTGGAAACGAATGGTAAGGCTAAAGCTAGAATTAGGTGTCAGGCTGACCATGGTGTTTGCCCTAAGGATTGACAGAACTGAAAATGGACTGCATTTCAGCCTAGCTTAGAAGGGACATAGCCTCAAGGCTGTGCCCTACGGCACGCGCAGTTTTCGGAATGTCAATGGTTCACATCAAAGCGCTCAGCATTGACCAACGCGAGTCACGGTTAGACTCAATGCCTGTGTCACTCCCATCAACCAACGTCTCATCAACCCACCTATCGCTGCGGTATGCCAACGATTTATACAGATATTGAAATCAACGCTCCTCGCACTCATGTGTGGACGGCACTGGTCAGAAAAGAACACTGGCAGCAGTGGAATACATTTCTCTATGATCGTGATCCCCAGAAACGATTCCAAATGGGGCGATCGCTGCAACTGTCGCTCAAGCGCGTACCGCGAGAAAAAGAAACGGCCTTTAACGCTAGCATTATTACCTTTCAGCCAAATCGATGTTTAGAGTGGATATCTGATGCGCCTGGATATCGAAGTGAACACCGGTTTGAACTACAGGACAGTGGTATTGATCGTACTCAATATCGTCACCATGAACGAATTTCTGGATGGTTATCACCTCTACTGCTGCCATTCATTCGCCAAGACGAGCATAATGGTATGCGGCGCATGGCCGCTGACCTCAAGCACTATACCGAGTGGATCAGCCGTCAATCTGACGTTGCCAAACTTTAGGATGAATTTTAATTTTCAAGCCCGAGTTTCAAAATAAAATTCATTTCCCAAGTCAGCTACAACATCACTCTGAGACATTTGTCGTGTCTGGAAAACCGTTTCTCTTACCCGTCCATTAACCTGTGTATTCAAACGCTGAGCAAAAATATCGTCGCCTGAGGAAAGAACTGCTAATTGGCATGATGATTGTTGTGTCGATTACCATCATCGGCACCATTGGCTATCGCGTCATTGAAGGCTGGAGTTGGGTTGACTCGGCCTATATGACCGTTATCACATTAGCAACCGTTGGCTTTACTGAAATTGAGCCAATGGGTCCACCTGGGCGAATTTTCACCATCACAATCATTTTGATGGGAATTTTGAGCATTGGTTACATCGCCAATCGCTTTACAGAAGCTTTCTTACAAGGGTACTTTCAAAAAGGACTTCGCATTCAGCAACAACGACGATTGATAGACAACTTTCGAGATCACTACATTATTTGCGGATACGGTCGCATGGGGCAGCAGATTGCGACGGAGTTTGCTGCTGAGAGAATTGATTTTGTGGTCATTGATCAGCGCCCTGAGCTAATGGACACGGTTCAAAATAATGGATTTGTTGGAATTCTCGGTGACGCAACCCACGACGATATCCTAATCCGGGCAGGTATCCGGCGGGCGCTATGTATCATTGCAGCCCTGCCGTCTGATGCAGAAAACCTCTACATTATGCTGTCTGCTCGTGCCCTCCAATCCGGCATTCGGGCGATCGCCCGAGCCAACTCTGAAGAAGCGGTACAAAAACTGGAGCGTGGTGGTGCAGACGCGGTCGTCTCACCCTACATCACTGGGGGTAAGCGAATGGCGGCGGCAGCCCTCCGGCCCCAGGTTATGGACTTTGTTGATGGAATTGTTACCGGAGCGGGGCGCTCCTTTTATATGGAGGAGTATTTGATTGATTCACAGTCTTGCGTATTTGTGGGACAAACCCTTAGAGAAGCCAGCCTCCGAGCTCGTTCAGGGGCTCTAGTCGTTGCAATTCGTCGAGCAAATGGCGAGCTTATTGCAGGTCCCACAGCTGACGCACAACTGAGAGAGAGAGATGTGATCATTTGCATGGGAACCTCCGAACAGCTGCGCCTACTCAATCGAATTCTCAATCCGCTCAGAGGGCGATTGCTTCGTCCTCCCCGACAAACGCCCCAACGAGAATCCTATTAAGCCACACGCAGACTAACGCCCCCACCCATTAGAGAAGCAGCGAATCATGCATTTGATGACCGTCGCGCCCATAAGTAGAAAACGCCAACGCGTCGTTGCTCTGCTGTTTGCAATGCTAATGGCATTGGTTGTTACCGCTGGATGGATGGGTGTGTATTCGCCACCAGCTCACGCACGGGTGATTCAAGAGCATCTTCCCAACGACGTCATTCTTGATAAATCGATTCGAACCATTAAAGATCCAAGAGGATACAGTTGGCAGGCGATCGCCTTCAAAAACACTCAATATGGCAGCAGTGATGGTCCTTATCTGAGGCTCGTCGGTTTTCCCGGCTCAGTTGTTATCGATCGTTCGAAACCAATGATCGTGACGTTGCCAACCGAACAACCCATCATGCAAGACGACGTATCCTCTCTCATTTTTAAAAATGGTGAACAACCTCAGCAAAATGTGGCCCAATATCGATTAAGCAGGGTAGGCGATCGCCTGAAAGAACCGACAACACTACATCTCAACATCCCTATCATTGCATCAGCAAACGCCGCGTCTGACATGCACTCGACCTCTCCCCCACCAGTAGTTAATCAATTAGAGCTAATTATTCCTCAATCCGTTGTTCGCGAATGGCTAGAAGTAGTACGACGATAGTCATTGAGAAAACATAAAAATAATCTTAAATCTGAGAATTTCTCCAGATTTATCGTTTATCGGCAGATTTTACTGAAATTCGTTCAAACCATTTAACCAAGACCGTTTCATCCATAGAACTCATTCAAACCTTCCCTAGAGATTTCTAAAAGTTGCTGATAGAATAATTAAGAACTGTTAATAAACTTCACAAACTGAGTAGTTATATCTATTTACTTAGGCTGCTTAATTGTGAGAAATAATTCGTACGTTATCTAGTTGGAGTTCTACGTTATGACCGTAGCAATGGGACGTGCGCAAGCCAACCGAGGATGGTTCGACGTCCTCGACGACTGGCTGAAGCGCGACAG
>JBCBLF010000266.1:0-6432 GCA_038520475.1 Cyanobacteria bacterium J06627_8 | reverse complement strand
CCTTCATGGGCGATCGCCAAAATCAGGCGACTTAGCGTTCGTCCATCTTCGAGCCGATATAAATTGCATTCTCCGCCGAGCTCTTGCATCAGCGCTTGACAGATGCCGATATGCAATCCTGGTGGAAATTCCAGAGCTGAAGGTGCTAAGAGGTCTTCTGAGCGACCTTCATGCAACTCCTCTAGCAGACGGGTTTCAATGATGCCATTATCAGTAATCGATAGCTCAAGCCAATGAAAATCTAAGGGACGGCACCAAATATCGATGCGTCCGCTCGTGGGCGATCGCCGACAAGCCGCAGCCAATAATTCATGGAGAATAAATTCAAGTTTCGCAATGTCTCCCTCAATAGAGAGATTACTGTCATTGTGAACCTGTGACCAGAGCTGGCGCTGTTTGATCAACCCTTCGACCCGTTCCATTGCTCGCTTGAGTAAGGTAACCAACGGTATCGTTCCGTGATCGGCATGGAGCTTCCAGTGCTCTCTTTTCAACACGGGGGCAGCTGTTTGCAACATTTCGCCAAGTTGTCGAATGATTTGGTGATACCGCATACTTGCAAGGGCATCTTTTTGGTGACTCAGCTCATTCAGCCGCCGAACGTTAACCGTTAAACTGCGATAAAACTCTTCGATGCGCCGTTGTTTATACCAATTCAAGCGCTCTAACTTTTCTCGTTGGAGCGTTAACATTTCTGTCAAAATCAGATACCGTCGCGCCCAGGCGAGTTGACTACCGAGAATTTCGAGCACGGTTAATTGGCGATCGGACCAAAATCGCTCTCGATCATCGGCAACGATGATGATGCCAGTGGGTTCATGTTCTTTAGCAGTTCGTAGGGCCATTGCCAAAATTTGTCCAATGCCAGAACCGCTAAGCCAGTGCCGAGTATCTGGAGATAAATGGTCCACGCTGAGCGACAAAATATCGTCTGATTCCAACGTTCCTTGAATCAGTAAATCTGTGCGGACAGAGGTCACGACATCGGAATTCAGTGCAAACTTATTGTCAGTCACAGCTGCAGCCACAATGCGAGCATCTTGACGCCCAGCTTGCCATGAGATCAACGTCGCTAGCGGAGCCTCTAGCAAATTTGCAATATTCTGCATTGAGGTTTGTTCGAGCTGATCCAGATGATGGCTTTGTTGCATCGCCATCAGCCCCCATTCAATAGCCTGATGGAAGCCTTCTTCCTGCTTCTTATCCGAGTGAAGCTGCCATTGGCGCAGAATCACGCCAATTTGTTGGCTGACTGCACGCAAAATATCCCGTTCTGAGCGATTCCAAGTACGGGTAGCCGTGTGCCCGATGAGAACTAATCCATCTAAGGTATAGCCGGTTGATGTTTTACAGATGAGTAGCGATCGCAGTCCAACTTCTAAAAATGCATCTCGCCAAGCGATAAGCTTCAGATCCTCTTCTAGGTCTTCAATCCCTACTGATTCATGACTACGCTCGAGCATCTGCCAGTCGATGTCATTGAGAGGGGATAACGGTTGAGAAAGCAGTCGTTTGCGCGAGGCCGGGTTTTGATAGGTGACGATGAATTTTTCCTGATTTGGGTTGTAGGTCAACACAAAAAAGCGTTCAATGCTTAACCGCTTACAGAGATTTTCAGCACAGGTATTGAGAGCGTTGGTCCAATCATCATCACTGTAGATGGCCTGCGCGACTTCTCCGACCAATGCTTGATCGAGCTTCACTGAATGGACGGTCTTTTCAGGCTCCTCTAAAGGCGCGATTAACCCAATCAGTTGTGCAATTGCACGAATGAAGGTTTTTTCTGCTTCTGTCCAAATCCGTGGGTCGTCTCCTGAAACAGCAATAAAGCCAATCAATTCTTCTTGAAACAAAATAGGAGTTGCGAGAACCGACTCACCTTTGATGTAGCCCATTAATCGGCCTGTAATGCCAGTCTTGAGCGCACTGTTAACTTCGCTAATGGAAATCAATTGGTCTGCCGTCATTGCCTGGTAAAAGCTATTGATTTCCTGAACTGGAATTTGTTGAACCTGGTTTCGGATTGAGTACGTGCTGTAAGATTGCCCCACTCGATTCGCTGATTGGGTGGCTCGCAGCCAGAAGAAGCGGTCCTCTGGTTCAAACCAATACATGTTCGTGTGACTCGCACCAATAAATTGATGAACTTCTTGTGCAATCAGGTTGAGCCGGTCATCGATCGTGGACAACGACTTCAATCGGTTGAGTAAGGTGCTAAACGGGTCAATGGGATTGTGCGCATCCTGTCGATCTTGGTTGGCACGCTGGTGATAAAGGCAGAACCCCAGTTCACCAAAGAAAATGGCGAGTCGAGATTTTTCGTCAGATTGAGGTGAAACCCCCCAGAGCGTTGAACCCAAACACGCTACACCCAAGCACTTATCTTGATGGCGAATCGGAAAAATGATGCTGCCTTGAATATTATGTTTTTGAGCAGCTTTTCTCCATTTCCCAGCTCGCATTTCTTCTCGTAAATCAGGCACGCCAATCAAGCGCTGCTGGACGACGACCTGTTCAAAAATATCGCCAGGTTCTAATTTATAGGTTTGAGTGAGCAATGCAGTGTCCCCTGATGGAGTAAATCCTGCACGCCCTGCAATCACATGTTTTGTCTCATCGTAGATACCAATCCAAACCAATGAATAGTTAAACGCATCGCGGAGATAATCAATTGCCGTACTCAGCAAGCTATCTTCAGTGGTTGCTTCTCGGAGTGCCTGAAGCGATCGCCCCAAGGTTGCTAGATGCTTATCGAAGGTAGATGCTGTTTTTGGCACAGTCATGCTTCCAATACTCTCAACCCGTTTAGAACATTAACCCTTCTAACATCCAGCGCAAACCATTCGAACAGTATAAGCGAGTCCGCATCAGCCGATGCAATGAAGACAGGCTCTCATTATCATCTCCACGTTGGCGCTAAAACAGCGCAGGCAACTGTAGAGATGCATTGGAGTCGGCTTCAACTACACCGTCAGAAATCATGCTTTGCATTGGCGCAACTATCATCAAAACTCATTTGCATGAAACCAGCCAACGTGTTTTCACGCGTCTAAGAACACAGTTGTCTTCTAGCGTAACGATACTTGGGCAGGCAGGGCTGCGCGCTGGTTGCTCAGGTATCGTTATCGATGATCGTTACCGAAGATCTGTTAAAAAAATGCAATTTCAGACATGCTCACCCTGGTTCTATCTGAAAGAATTGTGGAAACACAGTGATTGCATCACGTGTACATCAACTGAATTCACAGCAGTTACAGCTGCGTAATATACAGAAGAAGCATTGTGGGGAGAGCGCAACTTAAAATGTGGCGCTCAATCCAGGCACATATCGCTGTCACCGCCAGTGCCTAAACACAAATTTCCGCCAAAATCTCTCCAATGACATGACCTTATTATGGACACATTATGGATACAGATCTCTATAGAGCAATGATTCGGCCTCTTATTTTTTCTGGGCTGAATCTTGATCCGGAATGGGCCCATCTCCGAGCGTTGAGTCTCCTCGAATGGCTTGGACAGCCTCCTCAATCAGCGATCGCCCAAACGGTTCATCCGCGCTTGCAACAATCCTTTTGTGTCAATGATCCCCGGTTGTCTCAATCCTTATGGGGACTGCAATTTCCTAATCCAGTTGGGTTAGCCGCTGGATTCGACAAAGATGGAGTTGGTGTTAGCGTCTGGCCGCTGCTTGGATTTGGATTTGCTGAAATCGGAACCGTAACGCGCCATGCTCAGCCTGGGAACCCAAAACCTCGGCTGTTCCGACTGATACCAGACCAGGCAGTGTTAAATCGAATGGGATTTAATAATTTAGGTGCAGCGGCCCTATCATCGCGCTTGAAATCTGTGTACGCTCAACAATCTATCTCGACGCCAATCGGAGTCAACTTGGGAAAATCAAAGATTACTCCCATTGAAGAGGCAGCCTCCGATTATCTTGAAAGCTTTCGGCAGCTCAAATCACTGGCAGATTATTTTGTGGTGAATGTGTCGTCTCCCAACACGCCTGGTCTCCGTTCACTCCAATCAGTTGAGCAACTGAAGCCAATTTTAATGGCTCTACAGGATGCTAATGATCTCCAAAAACCATTGCTCGTGAAGATTGCTCCTGATCTGGAGTGGGAGGCGATCGCCGCTGTTACTGACCTTGCTAAAGCGTGTAACTTGGCTGGCATTATTGCTACGAACACCACCATTCGTAGAGATGGCCTCAAAACGAAAGTGATTGCTGCAACGAGTAACCCAGTTGAAAGCGAAGCAGGAGGAATTAGCGGGCAACCTCTCCAGCAGCGCTCGACGGATGTGATTCGATTTATCTACCGACATACAAATGGGACATTACCGATCATTGGTGTCGGCGGAATCTTTACAGCGAACGATGCATGGGAAAAGATTACCGCTGGCGCTTGTCTCATCCAAACCTACACTGGGTGGGTCTATGAAGGTCCCTGGATGATACGACGCATCCTCCAGGGACTACAAACTAAATTGAACGAAAATGGCCTACGCCAGATTGACGAGGCGATTGGGTGTCGATCATCATCTGAGAACTCTAGGTTCTCTGCAACAAACGACTAAACGCGTATCTTGCATCTGGGTGTTGTGATCGCACATCGCGCGATCACAACACCCAAAGCTGGAACGTAATGAAACAAGGCGAAAGATGAGAGCAAACAGAAAAGTATAAGGCTGAAGTGGTTAAACGTTTTTTTGCGGCTGCGCCCGCTTAAAAAACGTTTTCAAAGCATAGAACCCGATATGAAATGCGTAAGTCTCGAAGCAATTAGCCAAACAGAAAATATGGCGCCGTGTAAATGATCAAGCACGGTATTGATTAAACATGGTGTTTGGGTCCGCGCTCCACAACACCGTTTTTATCTGTAACGCAGTTGCACACTGCTCGTAAAATCTTGATAACTCATTCAGCCTCATCATTAGCGATGTAACAAGCACTCTAGCCAAGCCTGTTAAGAAGCATCAATGAACACATCAATGATGAACTGAATCAAAAGGAGCTGAACCATAAAAGAGCGAAGGCGATGCGATCGTCGCAACGAAGATCTATACCTTGATAGATAAAGGTCTATACCTTAACAGGTACACAAATTGATCGATGAGCCGTTAATGAACTAAACGCACGATTAACGGACAGAGAACACACTGGAGGAGCTAGCACACGATGAGCGGACAATCCATCAATCAACATTAAATTCGAATCAAACACTGGACAATCAACAGGTGACTTAGATTAATTCTCGACGTAGGCTTATCGAGCCTTCGGGACTGCAATGGTTGCCCATCAGTACGTTAATGGAAATCTGAATCGAACGAAATACATGCAAACACTTCTGGCTCACATCCTGGGTTTTTGATTTGAACATCCTGGATGGATGCTAGGGGAGCGACGTTCAGCAGAGCAATTAGCATTGATACAAGAAAATCCATACCTTTGACCTTTTTGATAGACAAATTCTTGATTAATAGATTGCCGTACAACTTGGTCAGCCTCTTCAGAAGACACACCGAAAATGTCTGATTGTAGGATTCAAATATCCGTGTTTACACGCAGATATGATGATGAACCGATCAATAAAAATTGACACAAAATGAACAAAAATTTTATATTCTGACATCTTGGTATGAATATATAGAGTTTATTTAATTTGGTTGAGGCATTCACAGTCATCACGATTGAACGAACATCACTACAGATGTCGAGTGATTGCCGTTCCTTCATTTGAAGAAGGTATATCCAATGTAGGTTTGAAAGCTTTTCTACTCATTGTCTGTAGAAGCCTGAGGATAGTAGGATGCTACGAAATTCAATTGAGAGGTTTTGTGAGCAGATTTACGATTAGGTTATGGGAATACACGACGGTAAAGTCACGCACGGGTTTATGTATATTGGCTGTTAGTCATCGAGAAGCCAATGTAACGGTAGTATTCGAAGAGTGAATGATTCGCGGATTCCTAGAGAACGGGATTGTGTAAATAATATTTACGCTTGTGACTTACGACACAAGCAATTTTGAACCTTTTGAAGGTCGCGTATGCCTGAAGAAAAAGTTCCTTACATTAAATTGGACCAGTTCTTGAAGTTGATGAATATTGCCCAGACTGGTGGAGAAGCGAAGGTGTTAATTCAATCAGGGTTTGTTGATGTCAATGGGGAACTAGAAGTTCGTCGGGGCCGAAAACTGGTCGTTGGCGATCGCGTGAGTGTCAATGGAGAAACTTTTGCCGTCGAAACGCTGAGACCATAAACACGTCATCTCCTCCTATTGTTATGCTCATATCTTGCATCTTGTCTGATCACTTAGGATTTCTGGGTGTTTTAGGCACGCGAAGCGTGCCTAAAACACCCAGGTGCAAGATGTAGGATCAAATTCGGCTTAGAAAACCCCGAAATTATTTTTGTTGGAATTCCTTCAG
>JBCBLF010000265.1:0-6482 GCA_038520475.1 Cyanobacteria bacterium J06627_8 | reverse complement strand
TTGTTGAATGCAGTTGATGCACTAGAGCAGAAGATGAGATCGCAAACGCCCCAAGAACGTAATGATGATCCGAGTCAGATTACGCTCCGCACGACCTTGCTTAACGATGAACAGTATGTGCAAATTGTGGTCATCGACAATGGAACTGGCATGCCTCAAGAGATTCGGCAGCAAATCTTCGATCCGTTTTTCACAACGAAACCCATCGGCAAAGGCACAGGACTTGGATTGTCCATCAGCTATCAAATCATTACTGAAAGACACGACGGTAAATTAGAGTGCTTTTCTTCTCCTGATGAAGGAACAGAGTTTGTGATTCACATTCCCATCAACGCTGAGGTGTGAGCACGTCTGATAGACAAGACGGAGCTGGCAGTAGCCTTAACTCCACTTTACAAATCCCTAACTCTTGATTCATTTGCCAAATAATCAATAAATTTCTTCCTGATTATTCTGCTGAAGGATGAAAAGATAAGGATGACGGGCCTGTGACAGGCTACTCGGTTGAATGACAAATATAGCTGTAGCCAGCTTAGTTATGACAGGACATTGTTTGAGACGCGCTCCCCGCACCTCAAACAATGTCCTGAACAATGGCTATAGTTATAAACTTCTCCACAGCAGAGATGGGTACTTGCGATGAACATGGTGGGTCACTGCCATGTTGGCGATCGCAACAATTCAACCTAATCTGCAAATAAAGGTAGATAACTTTTCTTCGTCCGTAAGCTGAGCGCTTGTCTGGAGTCACGGCTAACGTTGACTCCAAAGCCAGCATTAGCTGCTGTTGGTGTGATGCGCTAAATGCATAGACTTGATGCATTTTCGCGGATAATGGCGGACTACGCCCACCATCACTAATCGAAATACGTTAGGTATAGAGAAGTGGTGCGGTCCTTAATGTTGCGGTGCTGTTCACTTGATGTGAGGTAATGATTAAATCGGTCGTCTGTTCTATCGTACTTATCGGTGCAGTCGGGTTTTTGCAAGGCTGTACGTCGAATTCTGTATCTGAGAATGTCGGTGACGCTTCACTCGCCTTAGAAGAAGATGCGACTCTTAGTTTCGGAGGATCGTCAGAAGCTTATGAAGTTTTGGAGAAGCTAGCAGAAGCCTTTAATCAAACCGTTGATGGAGCTGTAGATTACGAGTTTTTTCCGCCGAGTCAAACGTCTGGCGGGCTTGAAGGAGTGGCTAGCCAGGTTTTTGATATTGGTGGGGTGAGCCGAGTCATTTCCGTAGAAGAAGTAGGAAACACACTAACTTATCAACAGTTGATTCAAGTGCCGATGGTGCCCATTGCCAACAATAGCGTAACGGGTGTGACCAATATCAGTGCGGATCAGCTTCGAGCAATTTATGGTGGAGCTATCACCAATTGGCTAGAGCTAGGCGGGCCAGATGCTGACATCGTGTTGCTAGATTTTGTTGAAGATGAAAATGAAAAAATCATCTTGCGGCAAGCCTACCTCGGAGAAGATTTTGACATCACCATGGATGCGATTGTTTTCCCAGAAGATGATGAATTGCTTGAAACAGCGGCATCAACTGCCTTTAGTTTCGCGGTCGTTCCACTGGAGGATGATATCGAAAATTTGCCAGTCAATGTTTTAAGCCTTGATAATCTGGCTCCGTCTGACGAAAATATACGGGCCGGTGATTATAAAATGATTATTGATCTGGGTATGGTGATGCAAAAAGAACCATCCCCAGCTGCTCAATTATTTTTCGAATTTATCTCTAGCCCAGCAGGTCAAGCGGTTTTATTTGAGGAGAGCAGTATTGAGGATCAGGGGCACTTATTCGCACACTCTGAGTAGCAGCTTGTCGTAGAAACTTGTCGCATTCGATATCCTATGGCTGGTCAACATCAATCATCTGGTCTATTCGACCGCCTCACGCGATCCGACAGAGTGACACTGCCAGTCAAAATCAGTGTTCCCTTTATCCTCATGTTTCTTGTGTTTTGGATACTCGGAACGCTTGGACTAGGGCGATATTTTTCTCAACGACTCTATGAGCGAAAGGTCGAACGAGCCACTGATCTGGTTGCATTGGTTGATCGAGAAGTTGCTCAGAGTCTTCAAACTCTTCGACGGGATGCTCGGTTATTGGGAACGAAAACGTCAGTCATCAGTGGAACGAAAAATGATGACGTCACCGAACTTAGGCAAGCCATTATTCCCCTAAAAGCGATTCTTGAAGCCGACATTGTTACGATCATCGACGACGAGGAGCAAACACTGATTGATGAGCGACAACGTGTCTCGAGTGATATTCAGCTCAGTGATCAGGTACTCAGGCGATTGTTGCTGACGGGAACTGACTTATCAGCAATTGTGCGTGCAGATCCGGCAAATGTACCAATCTTAATTGGAACCGCCCCCGTCAAAGATCCCAATGGCGTCGTTGGTGGTTTGGTGATAGGGAAGCTCCTGAGTAATGAGTTATTGGGGCAGATCAACGATTTGATTGATGAAGATCTGGTCATTGTCTATGACGGTCAAATTGTTGCGTCAACGCTTCAATTGAAATCAGAGAATCAAGAATGGCTGGAATCGGTGTTCAGTGCTTATCATTCCGACATTCACGATGACATTATCCAAAATCGCGATTATTTGGCAGCCAGCATTGATCTGAATACGTTGCAAGAAGGTCATTTTGAACTGATCTTACTCATCTCGCTTCAACCTCTATATCAATCCAATCAAACGATATGGCTTTTCACATTCGCGATCGCAGGATTAGGAGCAGTTGTGACGAGCCTTGCTGGTTATTGGTTAGCTCGAAAAATTGCTCACCCGATACAAGACATTACGGGTATCGCTCAACGAGTCGTTCAAGAGAGTAACTTTACTCTGCGTGTGCCGACGGAATACGCCAATGAAATTGGCGCTTTAGCAGAGTCTCTCAATCAGCTCATTCAATGGAGCGGAAACTATACGCGTAGCCTAGAAATTACGGGCAAAGTTCTTGAAGCTCGCGTGCAAGAGCGAACACAAGAACTGGAAGACATGGTCCGTCAACTCAAGCAAACTCAAGCTCAGTTGATTCAAACGGAAAAAATGTCTAGCTTGGGCCAAATGATGGCTGGTATTGCCCATGAGATTAATAATCCGCTCAGTTTTATCTATGGGAATGTCCATCATCTAAAAGCCTACGTCAAGGATTTGTTTGAACTGATTGATACCTTCAAGGCAGAATATCCTCAACCCACACCTGCGATTCTTGCTAAGGAACGGGAGGTCGATCTTCCATTTTTGCTGAAAGACCTCGATCAGCTCTTGCGTTCAGTGGAAATTGGTGCGGCTCGTGTACAGGGAATTGTTGTCTCGCTTAGAAACTACTCACGATTAGATGAGGCGCTGGTTAAACACGTTAATGTTCACGAAGGCATTGATAGCACGCTTCTATTGCTGAATCATCGCATCAGGCATGAGGTTAACGTCATCAAGCATTATGACCCTCACCTTCCTCAGATTCGGTGTTCTCCTGCTCAGCTCAATCAGGTGTTTACGAATATTTTGTCGAACGCGTTGGATGCATTGTTCGAAGCAGAGCGTGATCCGAAGGAATTAACGATTCAAACCTCGCGATATCAAAAGGATCATGTCCGCATCAGTATTCGAGACAATGGGCCTGGTATTCCTCGATCGGTTCAAGAAAAAATCTTCGATCCGTTTTTTACAACAAAAGAAGTCGGTAAAGGAACGGGGCTGGGGCTAAGCATTTGCTTTCAGATTATTCAGCAGCATCAAGGGACGATTGAGGTTAAATCTAAACCCGGAGAAGGGACTGAGTTTGTGATTTTGTTGCCCCAAGAAGCAATGGTAGAAGAACAAATGGTTTCAGTACTAATCCCGTGATGAAGGGGATTTTGAAAATTCGCGCTTGAGCGCTTGAATGGTGTTTGCTTTCCGTTTCCGTCGCTTGAACAGTGTTGCGATGCCATCTTGAAAAGCATCAACATAGGTGAAGATGACGGGTACGACCACTAGAGTGAGCAATGTTGAGGTTGTAAACCCACCAATCACTGCGATCGCCATCGGACTTCGGACCTCAGACCCGGCCCCCAGCTCCAATGCAATGGGTAACATTCCAGCGATGGTGGCCAAAGCGGTCATCATGATGGGACGCAGGCGCGACACTCCCGCTTCGAGAGCAGCCTGGGCGCGAGACTTCCCCTCTTCTTTATTCATCAAGGCGTAGTCCACCAACAAAATCGAGTTTTTGGTGACAATGCCCATGAGCAGCACAATACCGATGAGGGCAAACAGACCCAATTCCTTTTGCGCAACGAGCAACCCTAACAACGCGCCCCCGATGGAGAGAGGCAGTGCAACCATAATGGTCAGTGGATGTAAGAAACCGTTGTAGAGCAAAACGAGAATGGCGTAGATACACAGGATCGCTGTACCTAGGGCAATGCCAAATCGGCTAAACACGTCTTGCATAATTTCAGCATCGCCAGAGGGCTGCTGAGAGACGCTATCCGGTAAGTTTTGGAATGCCGCTAGCTGCCTCACCGCACTCAGCGCATCTCCGAGTGAAATGCCCTGCAAGTTGGCTCCTAGGGTGACTTGTCGAGATCGATCAAAGCGGTCGATCTGCGCAGGACCAGAGCCGAGGGTGATGTCAGCAACTGCTGTGAGTGGGACAAGGTTGCCTGAGTTGCTGGGGACTCGCAGGTTGCGAATCGTGTTTAGGTCATTGCGAGACTCAGGGGCAATTTGTACTCGAATGGGGATTTGGCGATCGGGAAGATCAAATTTCGCCAGATTTGCTTCAATGTCTCCGAGGGTTGCCAAGGAAGCCGTGCGGGCGATCGCCTGCACCGATACACCGAGATCTGCCGCTCTTGATGGATCAGGTCGAATTAACAGCTCAGGTTTCACCAAACTTGCACTCGAACTAACTTCCACCAGTCCGGGCACCGTTTTCATTTGCTGCTCTAAGGTTCTAGACGCCGCAAGCAGCTCATCGGCATTTTCGCTCTTGAGTACCAGTGTTAGGTCCTTGCCGCCTCCACCTGCGCCTTGGCTCTCAAAGCTGATCCGTGCCCCAGGAATTTGGCGAAACTGCTCTCGCATCTGAGATTCAAATTCCTGTTGAGTGATGGTGCGTTCAGCGTCTGGCTTCAGATTCACGAAGATTGTTGCTTGGTCAACGCCTCGTGCAGAGCCGCTGCCTCCTGAGTTTTGACCCACGGCGGCAAGAACGGATGCCGTCGCTTCGTTTTCTTCGAGCAGAGCGGTTAGCCGTTGAGTCACGGTATCCGTTTCAGTCAAAGTAGAGCCGGGAGGCAGCTCGACAGAAACGGTGGACAAGCCAGTATCGCCACTGTCAAACAATCCGGTGGGGATATAGGGGACCAGTTGTAGGCTTCCAACAAAAAAGGCGATCGCCATGATCAAGGTTGCAATCCGGTGACGCAATGACCAGACTAAAACGCGTGCGTACAGTCCTGGGCGCGATCGCTTCACTCCAGCGGTTTCTAGACCAGATGGAGCGAGCTGAGCAGAAGCCTCAACTGGCTTAGGTTTCAGGAGCCGTGCTCCCAGTAAGTTAGTCATGGTGCGTGCAACCAGCGTCGAAAACATGACCGACACGGAGACCACAACTCCAAATGGTTGAAAGAACTGTCCTGGAACGCCGCCCATAAACGCAACGGGAATGAATACGGCCACGATGGTTGCCGTTGTCGCAACCACGGCCAAGCCAATTTCGGCTGATGCATCTAGCGCGGCTTTCATCGGCGGCTTACCCATGCTGATGTGCCGCTCAATGTTCTCAATTTCAACGATGGCATCATCGACTAGAATGCCAACGGCTAGTGCCAATGCCAAGAGGGTCATGCCGTTGAGCGTGTAGTCAAACAGCCGCATGATGGCAAACGTTGGGATGATCGACAGCGGCAGCGTGGTCGCTGTGATGAGCGTTGGCCGCCAGTCTTTTAAGAAAAAGCCGACTGCAATTACGGTCAGCACGGCACCAATGACGAGGGCGTCAATCGTTGCGCGGTAGGATTCTCGAACATCATTCGCCCGCGTCACAATTAAATCCAAGGTGATATCGTCACCCAGCGTTTGTTGAAGTTCTTCTACCTTGGCTCGAACGCCTTCTTCAACCGACACTAGGCTGGACCCCGTACTGCGCAAGACTGAAAATGCCACGACGGGTTCGCTATTGAAGCGAGCCACCTGACTGAGTTCTGCAAAACTGTCTGTTACGGTTCCTAAGCTGCTGAGCGGAACACTTCCACTTTGAGGCAAGGTGATTTCATAGGCTTTCAACGATTCAACCGTCGGCGCACTCCCTAAGGTTCGGATGTTGGTTTCACCAGTGCTGAGATCTGCACGCCCTCCAGGCAAATTGATGTTGAACGCTCTGATTTGATCGTTCACTTCTGTTGCTGTGATGCCCAAAGCTTGAAGGCGTTCTGGGCTCAAGTCCACTCGAATTTCTCGATCAACCCCACCGAC
>JBCBLF010000264.1:0-6523 GCA_038520475.1 Cyanobacteria bacterium J06627_8 | reverse complement strand
GTCGGGTGACGGACTGACCTAACAAGAAGAAGCTAATTTTTGCTGTAACACTCACTGAGCAAAGATAATGCCGACAGCGCTGTCGGCATTATCTTTGCTGACTATAGTGTTGTCTTGTATCGGGGACCAAGGCCAACAGTACCGGCATACACAGCGTGGTCACCCAGCTCACTCTCAATTCGTAGGAGGCGATTGTATTTTGCAATGCGCTCGCTGCGGCACAGAGAGCCAGTCTTAATTTGGCCTGCACGGGTCGCTACGGCTAAATCAGCGATTGTGGTGTCTTCAGTCTCTCCAGAGCGATGACTAATCACCGAGGTATAGCCGCTGCGAGTGGCAAGCTCAATGGTCTCTAGGGTTTCTGTTAGTGAACCAATCTGATTAAGCTTAATCAGAATCGAGTTTCCGGCGTGCTGATCGATGCCCTTTTGTAATCGAGTAGGATTGGTGACAAATAAGTCATCTCCCACAAGCTGGATGCGATCGCCCATTTTTTCTTCCATCAATTGCCAGTGCAACCAATCTTCCTCATGGAGCCCGTCTTCAATGGAAACAATGGGATACTGACTCGCCAACGACTCTAAGTAGCCAATCATTTCAGATGGCGAATGAGTCGCACCATCGTATTCATATTGGCCGTCCTTGTAGAGTTCAGTTGCAGCGACATCGAGTGCAAGGGCGACATCCTCACCAGGACGATAGCCTGCTTTTTCAATTGATTCGATAATCAAATCCAGCGCTTCTTGGTTGGAGCCTAAGTTCGGTGCAAATCCTCCCTCATCTCCGACGCCAGTTAGTAAGCCTTTCCCTTTGAGGACTTTGCTTAGGGCAGCAAACACTTCCGCTCCCCACCGTAGAGCATCGCGGAATGAGGCAGCGCCAACAGGCACAATCATAAATTCTTGAATGTCCACATTGTTGTCCGCATGAGCACCGCCATTGATGATATTCATCAGGGGAACGGGTAACACGTTTGCCATTGGGCCACCCAAATAGCGGTATAGCGGTAACTCTAGGGCGATCGCTGCTGCTTTAGCATTGGCCAACGATACCGCCAGAATAGCGTTGGCTCCAAGATTTGCCTTGTTGTTTGACCCATCCATCTCAATCATGGCTTTGTCGATTGCCATCTGATTGAGGGCATCCATTTCAAACAAACTGGGCGCAATTTTCTCTTCAACGTTCACTACAGCCTTGAGAACGCCTTTGCCTCCATATCGAGTATCATCCCCATCACGCAATTCATGCGCTTCAAACGTACCCGTTGATGCGCCGCTGGGTACCTGAGCAAGACCAACAGCACCATTGACTAAATAAACCTCAGCTTCAACGGTAGGGCGTCCCCTTGAATCTAGTATTTCTCTTGCTTTAATTGCTTCAATTGCTGTGTCAAATGCGTACATGCTGTTCCCATCCCTCAAAACGACAAAGTACTTGCGGTCAACCGTTCAAACGACGTGTATCGACACATGAACTCTGGACAAAACAGTTAGGGGTTTTAAGCCCTTTCATCCTGTGGACATCTGAAGTTAGCAGAGCCTTACCTCAGAATCAAGAGATTTTCAACATCGTGTTTAATCGTCAAGGATTTTTCTATGCTGATTCACTCCTATGGCCCTGAAACTCTATAGCACTCTATTTGTCATCGACATGATGATTGATAGGGGGTGATAGAAAGTGGACGCAAGGCGATCGCATATACCTTATACCGGATGAATTGCGCAATGTTGCCATATCTTCAAGCCCCCTTAACGAATCATGTTTAGACTGTGGAGGGTTTGTTGCGCCTTGCGGCCAAATTGGCGGAAAACAGCTACTTCTTCACGAATATTATTTCTTTGCTAAAAATACTTGAATCGGTGTCTTTGGTCGTTCTGATGCTTCTGGATAGTCTCACTTACAATAAGGATGTTCACTAGATTAATGGTAGTTGTGAGGCTTGCGTGTGTTGTTAGCGGTAGCGCAGCCTGTCATTTACAAATGGGTATGAGACATATCAGACTTTGCGTAAGTTCTGAGAATGGTCAGACGATCTGGGCGCGTGGACACAACTCATACACCCAGGTATCTGCAAGAAGAGATTAGTGGTCTTTTGAAATTGCAATTGGGGAAACAGACAATATGAGAATGCTACACACGATGTTGCGTGTTGGAAATCTTGAGGAATCATTGGCGTTCTATTGTGATGTTCTGGGAATGAAGCTTCTTCGACAGAAAGACTATCCCGGTGGTGAATTCACATTGGCCTTTGTTGGATATGGAGATGAATCTGAGCATACGGTAATTGAGTTGACCTACAACTGGGGAAAAGACGCATACAACCTGGGCGATGCTTATGGGCATATTGCTCTTGGTGTCGATGATATTTACGCAACGTGTGACGCGATTAAAACCAAGGGCGGCAAGGTTGTTCGCGAACCGGGTCCAATGAAACATGGCACAACAGTCATCGCGTTTGTTGAGGATCCCAGTGGATATAAAATTGAGTTGATTCAGCTCAAAACACAGCAGACAGCTCATCCTTCAGAAAAAGCTGAACCTCAACTAGCAAACTGATCATGCGCAATTGTCAGTGGAATTAGCTCTCTTTTTTGTGGAATTTCTGGGTTCCATCTGACCTGGCAACGGCAATCACGAAAAAGGAGGTGCGATCGCTTGGCGATCGCACCTCCTTTTTTTATTTTTGTGAAACCTGCCTGACGAGGCAGTTTCACAAAAATAAAACGATGCACCAATTCTTCAAGTTGATATCACAACAATACGTCGATTTTGCCTAACCGAGATACCGATCGTTTTTAATTTTCTGGATGATCCAGGTGTAGCTTCCTCCGATTGTTGCGGAAGCGCTAGAGTTGGGTGATGCGGTCGCTGCAGATAGCGATCGCGAGGC
The DNA here is from genome assembly GCA_038520475.1 of Cyanobacteria bacterium J06627_8. Lineage (GTDB taxonomy): Bacteria > Cyanobacteriota > Cyanobacteriia > CAKZMO01 > CAKZMO01 > JBCCWF01. The sequence goes on along the minus strand of JBCBLF010000264.1, from coordinate 3,633 downwards.
CGAAAACCCTAGGCGTGTCACTCCGGCGACAGGAATAGGCTTAACATATGGCGGCTTCTTACCTGGAGGTGCCCACGATAGGCCGAGCCCCATCGAAGAGTTATCAAACTCACCTTGACCACTGACATCCACAAACCAACCGCTGATATTGGTGGGATCCTGGGCGAGGAATCCCAAACTGAGACCAATTTCTCCGCTGACGCTAGGATGCTGCGAGGTACTAGCACCAATCGAACCACCTAGAGCTGTAAATACACAAGCTTTATGCTTGTATGAATTGTAGTGATCAAGCATGTAGGTAAGCCCAATTGCTCCGCCACCTCCGAACGTGACACTGGAAGACGTTGTGACTCCAACGCTAAGGTCAGCAGCAACAATAAACGAAGTCCCAAAGAGCTTGTGTCCCGCTTCGACTGATTTTTTCATGACATCGCTCTCGACCAGTTCTGCCATGTTATCCATGCTTTTTGAAAACTGGCCGTTGACTAGGTTGTTGCGGATTTCAGTCAAAATATTCGTATCGTTCGAGAAGATTTTGGTCTGGGCTTCAACGATGGCTGCTACAAACTTGATATAGTCGCCGACGCATTGCTTGTACACGGCTCGATAAGCTTCATTGATCGCATCTTTAGCCAGATCTTCAACCCAGTCGGCTCCCTGGTTCCATTTTTTCTCAGCGTATTTTACGGCGGTCTTTAGATCATCCTTCGTATAGTCGATAGCTTTATCAACCGACTCCTCGATGGCACCTGTAACCTGATTGAAGGTCTTGCCTCCATATTTAACAACTTTCTTAGACGCTTCCGTGACCTCTTCAGCTACTGTGTTAGCCGTCTGTTTAACCTCCTTAGATGCTTCCGTGACCTCTTTAGTTACCGTGTTAGTCGTCTGTTTAGCGGTCTCTTTTACCTCTTGAGTAACTTTATCTGTCGCCTTATCAACAGACTTTTTCGCTTTCTTTGATGCTTTACGAAGCTTTTTTTTCAGATTAACCATAGCTGTCTCTCCTTTTACGGCTGTCCCTCTTTTGAAGAGGGTAGAAAAGCAATGGCAGTCTCATACCGTTCTACAGGGGTAGGCTTGGATGTGAAATCCCAAAAGAGCAGGGATTTCACATTCACAAAATGCCTAACGTGAAAACGTAGAACGATATATCGGATAGGTAAACGTACCCTGACACCCGACCACACCCTGGTAGGTTTGTCTACAGTAGATTGATTTAATCAGCACATCACAATCTTCAGTAATGAATGAAAATAGCGCTTGCAAACTAACATTCCAAGTCGCAGTCCATAAATGCCTTAGATTGCCATGGTCCATAGAGCTGTGTGCCTACGGAATGGTGTTACGACCAGCCATGAGTGTAGAGTTCCCAGTCAATCATCATACGTATCTAAATATACGTTGCATCAACGTTACATTGACTGCAACCATTGAACGAGGGCTTTGTCGGGTGATGCGATGTCTGCGACTGAGGTGTAGTAAAATCGCTGCCAGTCTTTTTCCGGGAGTCCAGCGAAGACCATGAGATTGAGAGGATAGGCTTCGCTATCGCTGCATCGGCGGAAATCATCACGAAATAAGAACATCGCCTTTCGAAGGGCGATCGCCATTCCAAGCTCGACCATAACGCCTTCATCTGGCGGAGTGCCATTCACAATGGCGAAAATTCCATCGCAATGTCTCACATCTTCGACATCAGCTTGAGCAACGCGATAGGCCCATCCTTCTGCTGACATGTCCACCTGATTATTTCGATCAAACGGCTCCCATACCTCTGCTCCGAGATTCGTCAATGCTTGGATAATTGGCGGAAGTAGTAATGTCCGCTGTTGAGCTGAAAATCCGTAAGGATTAGCTAGATAGAGAACTTTATTCATATCGTTCTGAGATGACTGTCGCGTGAGGTCAGGATTTAGTTATCAACGAGGATGACGGTTTTAAGACTTTATCGTCAAAATGGAAGGAGTAGATGCATTGTTGCATCCCAGCTAACGGTTGGTGGATTACCTGAATGGACGACATTTTGTCATATTACGAGCTTCTCGAACTTCAGCCTGGTGCAACGTTAGAAGAGGTGAAACAAGCTTATCGAAAACAAGCAATGCGGTGGCATCCAGACCGGTTTCCTGACGATCCTCATAAGCAAGAAGAAGCAGAGGAACGCATCAAGGTCTTGAATATTGCCTACGCCTATTTTCGTGAACATGGGACAGAACAGGCTCACGCTCGGGCAAGCTCGAGTTCGCCATCGTCTAAGACTTCAACCTCCTCTAAGGTCACCTATCAAACAAATCACACCAGTGCTGAAACCTATTTTCAAGAAGGATCGGATTTGGCTAAAGCTGGACGATATCAAGATGCTGCTGATGCATTATCCATCGCGATTCGATTAAGGTCAGACTATGTCGAAGCCTATCATCTCCGCAGCTTGATGTTTTCATCCCTTGGATTTAGTCATCGAGCTAATTCTGATCGTGATCGGGCACGTCAGATTGAGCTTGAACAGGCGTTACGAATTCGTCGTGAGCAATCAACTCAGTCTGCTCGTTCAACGCAAACCCATACAAAACAAACAAATACACCGAATCAATCTTCCTCTACTTCAGTCGCATCATGGCGATGCACCCAAACCTTTTCTGGTCATACCGACGCTGTGACAGATGTCGCATTTGCTCAAAATGGCAAGGTGCTGGTGAGTAGCGGCCTTGATGGAGCAATTTACGTGTGGAATATCTCTAAGGGTCGACAGCTTAGCCGATTAGTTCGACAGGGCCATGCCGTCCATGGGCTCGCGGTCAGCTCCGATGGTCAACTCATCGCAAGCGGTTGTGCAGACGGCACTGTCAAACTGTGGCACATTCGCACAGGTAGCCTAGTTCATGTTTTTACAGGACACACGGCTCCAGTGTTAACTGTTGCATTTAGCCCAAATCGAAAGGTCATTGTCAGCGGTAGTGCAGATGGTTCAATTCGCTTTTGGCATGTGCAGCATCGAGGGTTGCTCTATATTTTGAACGATCATCGAGCGTCTGTGCGGGCGATCGCCGTTAATCCTAATGGGCTGACCTTGGCGAGTAGCGACGGCACTCATCGCATTATTACCTGGGACATGCAAACAGGTTTATGTACCCGGCCCTCGTTGAGCACCATACATGATGCGTTAGCCCTTGAGTTTAGCCCAAATCGTCGTGATTTATGGGTTGGACGAATTGATGGAACCGTTCAGCGCTTGGATGCTGAAACAGGAGAGAGTCTTTGTCAGTTTGACGGGCACCAGGAAGCCGTTCATTCGGTCGCCCTCAATGGAACAGGACAACTTATTGCCAGTGGCAGTGGCGATCGCACCGTTCGATTGTGGTCGCCGAGCAACGCACAAGGTCTCTTGTCGGGCCACGATGGAAGCGTCAATACGATTGCCTTTAGTCCTGATGGAACGTTTCTCGTCAGTGGAAGTAGCGATCGCACGATTAAACTCTGGACCCCCGCATCAAGCTAGCTTGTATGCTCTTATGCCTGCCAGAGCGTACCAGCTACGACTCGGACTGGGCTGAAGTTCCCTTCGAATCTCAATATCAGTACATGGCGACCCTGCACGATGCAGCCGTACGGACCATCTACGTGAAAGGCTCG
>JBCBLF010000263.1:0-6601 GCA_038520475.1 Cyanobacteria bacterium J06627_8 | reverse complement strand
TTCGATTCAATCCATGGTCGTGCTTCGCATGACTAATCACAGGTTCAATCGCACTGCGTCGTTTCAACCACCGACGAAGCGCACCAGCCAACCGACGGGTTCCCGCAACTAACACCGTCAGCCCTGGAGGATGGTAACTCTGTCCGCGAAATCCTTGATCGACCGATGCTTGCTGGGGGTGCTGTCCACTGAGTCGATGGGTTTGTTCAATCGCACCCACTAACGTTGCCCCATCGTACGGATTGCCATGCACCGCCATCGCTCCAACAATCCAATTCGTTTGACTGGTTGTTACGAGCACCACTTTGCACCCAAACTCGTAGCGTTTGTGAACTTTTCCTTTGGCAATACATTCCACTTCAGGAGCATGCATGCTGTAGAGCTTGTTGGTATCGTTGCGCTGTTGCTGAAAAATCTGCGTGGCTCTCTCGAGAAGGGTTTGCATCACGGTATCTGGCTGTGGGAATCTCCGCTCAATGTCTCGTATCACTCATCCCAAATACGTGCGAAGTTTGCGAGTGTGTTTTTGAGCACGCTTGAGTTGTCGGGCCACTCGATATCGACTCTGTTGAAACAAGGCTCGTTTGCCCACTCGAATAGCTTTGACGCAGGACAATGTGACGGCTTCTGGCCGCTTTCACTAGGTGCGACGCGCTTTGTCATACAGTCGAGCGTCTGTTGGAAACGCAATCGCCTTCTCTTGTACCGTCGTGTCCACCGTCACTCGCTCAATGTCTTTCGGTTTCAGCGCTCCCATCCTCATCGCTGTTTTGAGTATTTCCTTGAGTAATGTCTCCATCCCTTCAACACCGATGAATGTCCGCCACTTCACTAAACTCGTTGGATGGCATGGCAACTCGTGTTGGAACGTTTCTTCTCCACAGAAATACTGCCAGTAGGGATTCTCGACCCATTTGCTGACCACCGATTCATCACTTTCGTTGTACACGCTTTTCAGATAATGCAGACCCACCATCAACCGAGTTGCTAAGGCCTGACGCCCCCCGGCTGAACTGACTGTTCGCCCAAATGAGGCTTCAAACGACGACCAGTCAATCGTTTTTGCAAGCGTCACTAAAGGATGTTGAGGGTTCAGTTGTCGTTCCAGTTCACTTATCGCTTGTTCGCGCGCAGATGCCTCAGATGCCCCAGTCATTTTGCAAGGTTTTGGATAGATTGACACATTTCCTTGCAATTTTATCTCCTAGGTCAACCCTGGCGACCGCAGTCTTTCTGAGGCTCTTTCAGTTTTTCAGGGGCAACTATGTAGATGAGTCAGGGATGGATGAGCGGGAGGACTATGGATATGCCCCAGCAGGTGAGCGGGTCTATGCCCTGAAATCAGGTCGTCGCCAGGGATGCATCAATAGGATGGCCGGCTATCGAGGCTATCAACTAATTGCTCCGTTCACCATCGAAGGCGCCTGCAATCGAGTCGTCTTCGAAACCTGGTAACCACCTGTTTAAGCCCAGAGTTGAAGCCTGGAGATTGGGTGATTCTGGACAATGCCACCGTTCATCATGGGGGACAGATTGCCGAGTTAATCGCAGCGGCTGGCTGTCAGCTTGTCTATTTGCCACCATACTCACTGGATCTCAATCGCATCGAGGCGTGTTGGGCCTGGTTGAAACGTCGAATTCGCAAACGGTTATCCTCAGCTCCATGTTTGCGGACTGCGATGGAAGCCGTCCTCAAGCAAGCTGCGTCCTAACCACACTGGCCATAGCTATAATTCTTCACAAACCAGCGGCCAACAAGGTGCAGCCACATTAGCGTGATTGCACCTTGTTGGCCGTTGGTTTTGAGAGAAACGGTATGGCTCAGAAAGCATGACTATCCAAGCTGAGGTGGCAACAATGAGAGGGCGGCGATCGCCAAAAACAATAAACTCGACCCGGTTTCCAATTGCGCTACGTACTGAATTTTAGTGTTGCAATACCAATCCTTATTCAGCACAATTAAACCAAATTTGAGTAGAACAACCCCAAAAGCGGAAGCACTGATGGCGGAGAGCCAATGTATCTGCCACAGCATTATCACCATGACGGTGGCAACGCTGTGAAAAATTAGGCTTGGAACAACAGAGGGAGACTTCATCTTACGCAGTTTGACTGTAAAAATAGAGCTAGAGAAAAATAAGGTATTGAGTATCCATAGACCCATCACCTGCCAAGATATTTCTCCTACGGTAATAATATAGGCGAATGGAGCCGCTAAACATACAGCAGCAAAGGTAATCACTTCATTCCAAATCGCCTTCTGCTGACGCTGCCAGACAGAAACACCGTCTATTAGAGCTGCTACGATAGCCACACCACCAATGACCCATAAGGCCCAATACTGCTGATGGTGTTGGAATAGCTGAAAGAGTAGCCAGAGCGCGATCGCTCCTGCCAATCCCCCATAGATAGCAAACCAGATTAAAAATCTAGATTTCCAGCTGCGACGCTGTCTGATCTGTAACACCAGGGGATGCTCAGCTTGAAAGGCACTATAAGCACAAATCAAAGCCAAGGTCGTTGTCCAAGTCCACTGCTGTGCAGCAGCGGCTCCAGTGATACAAAGATACTCCCAGCACGACATATGCCCCATGCTCTGGAGAAACAATCGGACGATACCATTGTTGTTTGTTTCGAGCAGAAGAAGAGCTTGCGTTCCATTGTCTCGAAGCAGATTGCGTCGATGCAGACTGTGTTGAGTTCGTCTCCATTAGGCTGACCCGGCTGCCGACAATGTGAGTAAGAATGCCAGATTAGAATTCGATTCTAGAGCATGGGGAGCGTTGGCATCCATGAAAACAAACATTCCTGGAGCTAGAGAAATTACCTTGCCATTTAAGGTCAGCACGCCTGTTCCTTCCAATACCTGGACCGTAGCATTACGAGTCGAGGTGTGCTCTGAAATTTCAGTCGCTGCCGCCAGACAAAATAAGCTGTATTGACACTGATCATCTTTCCAAACCACTTTGCTGAGAATGCCTGATTCAGGATACTCAATGTGATCGACCAGTTGGACAACGGTTGCATCTGATGTAATTAGCGCATTAGCCATGGATCATCCCTCCTTTCTAGCAGAGAGAACAATGTAGCCCAAGCTGTTACCATATCCTGCAAACGTTTCTCGCATCATGAGAATTCGCTGGCGTAGCGCTGGGCGGGTCAGCATATTCCAACCGATTGTTAGCAGCGTGGGCAAGCCTTCTTCCTGAACAATATGACGAGGACTAAGTAAGGTCATAGGACCGCTATGCTGATGTTCAACTCTAAGCCCTGCTATTTGACAGGCCGTATTCCAGTCTTCAGGAGAGAGAGGTTGGGCATTCACTCGGATTGTACTAGACAAATCTCGATGGATGGCGTCGAAGTCAGAACCATTCACACACAGCTCTTGACTGAGAAATTGACCATTAGGCTTGAGGCGATCGCAAATCCCTCCTAGAAGGGTAGCTTTACCATTAGCCGACTGCATCGTCAAAATTGCTTCTGCCAGAACATAATCAAACTGCTCTGAGATTGACTCTAGATGGAAAATATTTCCTTCCACAATGTCAATCTGCCCGCTCAAACCTGCCGCAGCTACATTTGCTCGGGCACGAGCCACACTATCAGGATCTTTCTCAACGCCGACCACCCGTACCCCATAGCGTTGGGCCAGGGCAATTGCGCTGTAACCAAAGCTGGCAGCCAACTCTAGGACAGTTTCACCCGGCTGAAAATTGGCCCAAGCAAATAGTTTTTCAGTAGCTGTGTATCCGCCGGGGCGCAGCGCTTTTTTCCCTGCTGCTGCTAAGACCTGGTGGCCGGGTGCTGTTTTGAAGTTAATCTGAGTTTGAGGCATAACATTCACCTGGAAGCATCAATCTGAGTTTGGCAGAACACCCCTGCTCGTTCTATGAGGTAGCTCATAGTGCGATCGCTTTTTTCCACAGAATGAGGCATGATACGAATCAGTAAATGAGAATTATTTGTATTAACGAATGATTTAATCACTATGGAGACTGTCTAGCAGATGGGCACAACAATGTTTGTGTCTCCATTTCGGAAAATAATATTAGCATTCAAACCCATAATCTACAGGCACTCTCAGCCATGCCTCAATCTGTTACTGTTGACCAACTTCAGCACCTTCCGTTATTTGAGGACTTAGCCCTGCCTCTAGTCGAGAATTTGGCTAGCCACAGCCAATTGACGCACCATGAAGCTGATACAGTGGTGTTTTACGAAGGTGACGATTTACCTGAATGCCTTCATCTGTTGATGTCAGGACGCCTTCGCATGGGTAAGGTAGCTGCATCGGGGAAAGAAACGATTTTGCGAATCTTACCTGCTGGAGAAATTTTTGCAGCTCCTGCAATTTTTGGTAACGGAAAAGCCCCTGCGACAGCGACTGCCCTGGAATCATCTACCGTCATAATGTTGGAGAAACATGCCCTCTTGGACAGCTTTACCCAAACTCCAGAACTCGCGATGCATCTGTTGGGCATTTTTAACGAAAGGCTGCAAAGACTACACAATCAAGTTCATGGCTTAGCTTCAGAAAAAGCGATCGTGCGTCTGGTGCATTATTTAGAATATGCCATAGAGCACACTGGAAGCGAAGTGGTAGAGGCTGGGGAACAGATGCGATCGCATCTTTCTCACTATCAAATTGCCCGGAGCATTGGCATTACCTACGAGGAATGTGTTCGATTATTCAAGCAACTTAGCCCCATTGTTACGTATCAAAGAGGAGGCATCATTACGGTTAGCAATCGTCAGAAGCTGAGCGATTTAGGTAAAGAATTAGGGGAATGCTGCTAATTCTTCTCGTTTTACACGCTGACCGATGCTGGTAGTTTGAACTCTCCATTGTCGTTACACGGAAATTCGTGTACAGCAGCTACTGCTGACCAAGGTATTTCACCATAGATATGAGGAAACAATTCACCACTTTCGTAAAGGTCTTCATCAACGACGTCACATGTGAGCTGAGTTTTGTCTATTTCGAGCAACACCATGTCAGCGTTTCCTTTGAACAGATAATTTGCAACACGGCACACCTGATCTGGATAAGAACAGTGAATAAAGCCTTCGCTACCTAAGCTGTCTGGTTTGTAAACACCAGCCGCTTTAGCAGTTTCAGCCTCTTGTTTTGAAACGATGTGCAAAAGTGAGGTCACGGAATAGAGTTAAGGCTTGTAACGGTAATATGCAGCAGAGGCAGATGCTTCCAAAGCATACTAGCAGCTTTCCTGCCATCAAATGCTATGTGGCAAGTCGTTGGTTTAATCCAGCGTTCGATAGTTGTTCTTGTTTTACCGGTGCCTGTTCTTATCCATGAAGGAGAACACCAGACGGCTGATCTCTTCAGGTTTATCCTCCATAGCAAAATGACCACATTCCGGTATCAAGTGGAGTACCGAGTCTGGAATTGCCCCATGGAGTTTATGAGCCCAATCAACAACCTGCCACGCATCTTTTTCACCCCAAAGGATTTGCACAGGCGTGGCCGAAAGTTCCGATAATCGATCTGCGATTTCTGAGGTGTGCTTATGATCGTAGTGAGCAATCTGATGTTGAAATAGACTGCTCTGGCCGATGGGTCCTGAAATCAGTTCGAGAAATTCGCCGAGAGCACCGGACGCAAATTTTTCTTTGTTGTGGACGGCACTCAAGAGCCACTCACGAAAGTGTGCGCGATGTTCCATATCGGGAGCCTTGATAAGGATTTCAAGGCCAGCCTTCATCTGTTCCTTTGTTCGATTCGATGGCCAACTGTCAAAGCTCACAGAGTCTATCAAGGTCAGTGACTTCGCCATCGCCGGATGAAAGAGGCAAAAGCGTTGTGCAACGGCTCCACCAATATCGTGCGCCACGATGTGGGTGTGTTCTAATCCCCAATGCGCCATCAATTGCTTCAATATCGGGACTTGAGCCGAGACAGATGTGTCTACGGATTGTTCATGTGGTCTTTCCGAACGTCCATATCCCAACAAATCGTACACATGCACCATGAATCCCTTATCGACTAACTTCGGCGCAACATTTCGCCAGATATACGACGATGAGGGAGTTCCATGAATGAGCACTACAGGTTCGCCTGAACCCATGCATTCGTAAGCAACTCGGAATCCATTCACGATGACGTTCTGGGTAGAAAGACTAGCCATAAGATTTTCTCTCTTCTAATCTGTGTCAGTCGTACGTTGAACACCCCAAACCCTTATGTTGTACTGTCAACTCACTTTATATTCAGTGCCACCACTGCTGGATCACAGCCTAACGTTCCGGTGATGGGTGCCTCATCAACGGAACGTTAGGCTGAAGTTATGTCATGAAGACATCGTAGCGATGAATTCGAGCGAACGAGAAGAAACATTGAAGCATCGAGATGGATATTCAGGACATACGACACAAATACCCGCATGGACACACAACGTCTAAAGGAGGTTATCCGTGTGGCTGAATCAGACTGTTGAGGTGAGCGATCGCCTATTAGTGTGAATGTGAGGATACCCATAAGAGAGGCAATCGTTGTTGAGGTGTTAAGGAACGGTTGGCGTGACAGGAGCGGAAAACGGGGCATTCGTTAAGGAGAACGGTCACTGATTTTGTGTCAACT
>JBCBLF010000262.1:0-6610 GCA_038520475.1 Cyanobacteria bacterium J06627_8 | reverse complement strand
TGGGCAAACGCTTAACTCAATAACGTTGCCAGGTGCTGAAAACTTGATGGCATTGTTGATGAGGTTGGTTAACGTTTGGACGATGTAGTCTGGATCAGCCCAGATACATAAGGGTTCCGATAACGGCTGAAGCGTTATCTCAATGGCGTGCTGTTGGGCGATCGCCAGCATGGCGTCTGTGGCTTTTTCTATAACAGTAGACACATCACAGGCGTGGGCATCCATCGTGACTTCGCCGGACTCGATGCGCTGAAGATCAAGGACGTTGTTCACCAATCGCACAAGACGGTCTGTGTTTTCATCGGCGACTTCAAGCATCTGCTGGCCTTCTGCGGAGAGTTGACCCAGACGGCCCGTTGCCATGAGTTTGAGAGAGCCATGAATCGACGTTAAGGGAGTTCGTAACTCGTGGCTAACGACAGCGATAAACTCATCTTTCATGCGCTCAATGGCCTTGCGATCACTAATATCTGTGGTCAACGCAAAGAAGCCGCTGACCTTGGATGAACCGTTTCGAGACGATTCAACATGGGGAATGTAAGACACCGTAACCGAGTGAGATCGCCCATCGTTCAGCGTAAGCTCACTTTCATAGGTCACCTGGTTTCCGGCTAAAGTCGATTCAATGTAGGGCTTGATCGTTTTGTAATGGGCTGTGCCCATGATCGCTTTCATGGACTTGTTGTGGATGTCGGCGGGCGATCGCCCTAGCCAAAACTCGTAAGCTTGATTATTAAACCGATAGCGTTGTTTGTGATCGACATAGGCAATCAGCACAGGAAGATTGTTGGTAATCAGACGCAGCTGTTCCTCACTTCGGCGGAGGGCGACTTCAGTCTGTTTACGTTCTTGAATTTCTTTGTTGAGCTTCTGATTAGCCTGAGTTAATTCCAGTGTCCGTAGCCTGACTCTCTCTTCGAGAAATTCCAGCATCTGACCATGGGAGAGCGCAATGCTGATTTGATCTGCGAGTTGCTGCATCAGCTCGAGTTCAAACTCGCTCCACTGTCGCGTGCTCCGACATTGGTGGGCAATGAGTAATCCCCAAAGATGGTTGCGGATCGGGGCATTGCCAATGGAGAGCTCGGTTTTGAGGGGCTGCAAAATTGGAACAATGAGCTTGGCCTGAATGCCCCATTGTTCGATGAATTCAACTAAGCATTCGGCAATTCCCGCATCCGGGGCATGAACATCGGCGATCGCCTGTATACGCCCTTTGGCATAGAGAATTTGATACTCTTCTGGAAATACTTCTTCAGGAAACGAGTAGCCCAGAATTTTGGGATAAGGTGGGACAACTGCTTCGCTAATCGGCTTTCCAGTGCCATCGGGTAAGACCTGATAAATTAAAACTCGGTCTGTGTCGAGCAATCGCTGAACCTCATCAACCGTCGTCTGTAGGATGGTTTTCAGCTGTAAGGATTGGCGAATTTTGAGCGTAATCTCTGCCAAAAGTTGCGATCGCTGGTGCTGGCGTCTGAGTTCATCATCTGGCGTCAACGAATCGCCATTTATCACTGCTGAATGAGCTTTTGAATGAGCCTTCTTCTTCACATAAGAATGATTGAGGCGCAGCACTCGATTTTCGTGAATCAGCCCCAAGAGATGATTGCGCTCGTTAACAACAGGTAGTTGGCGAATTTGATGAGCAGCGAATCGTTCAAGCAGGTAATCACCGATATGACGGTCTGCCTTTAAATCTGCAAGTGACACAGTAATGACAGGACGAGTAACAATGTCAGCCAGCCGCTTTTGTTGCCAATTGTTCTCCTGGGCAATCAAGGTCATGAAATCGTGGAGAGTGGCGATGCCCACTAACCTTTGGCGATTGAGGAGCAAGATGCAGCCCGACTTAGATGGATGAACGCTGATTCGAGCCAATGCCTTGGCCACCATAAGCCGGCCGGAAGCCGTTAATGGATCTCGATCCATTACTGCATTCCAGAACGGGACCTCATTGGATACATCATGGCTGAGCATCAGCAGAGCGTTTGAAGCCGTCTAAAACGTTAGGTCTTAATGTACGAGGCCTTGTCCAAAAATGTTACGTATTCGTCTTGATTCTTTAAGTTGTGAGCGATTTTGCAAATAAACATTGCGAGATATGTCAGATTCTTTAACTTGAAGAGGCTGTGAGACGGTGTAAGTTGATGGAATAGACCCAGGAATACATGAAGCCTGTCAGGCGATCGCATGTCATTGAGGTTTTCTATTGCGATATGGAACAGCCCATCGTTACGGTTCTAATCTGCGTCATTTCCGTTTTGAGTCTGGGCTGCTCTCCGCCACCGTCTTCAACCGTGATGAACTCCTTTGGGCGATCGCTGAAAACGCTAGAGCCAATGGTTGAGGCTGCAACGCCTCTTCCGTCTCCTGAAGAGAAAGCTCAAGCCAGTACCTTGCGCGGAGACGGATTGGCGTTACGCAATCAAGGACGATTTGAAGAGTCGATCGCCGCACTCCAGCAGTCTGTTGATCTCGACCCGACCCATCTTGATGGCTATGTCATTCTCGGTTGGACGCAACACCTGAATGGTCAGCGAGATGCGGCACAGACGACACTCAAACAGGCAATCGCCCGTGATGCAGAGCATATCCCTGCGTTGAATGCTCTCGGCATTGTCTATTTGGTTGATGGACAGCTTGAGCAGGCTGTGCAGACGCATACCCAAGCCCTTGAGCTGAATCCTAAGAATGAAATTGCAGCTTACAACCTCAGTCTGGCTTATCAGCGCCTTCAACAATACACAGCTGCCATTGAGCACGCGATATTAGCGACTGAACTCGAACCCTACAATCCTCACCCCTGGGTTGCACTGGCGATCGCTCAAGATGGTGCTGGTGACGTTGCGGCCTCAGAAGATGCCTATCGACGGGCCCTTCTGTTAGATGGTCGATATCGCTATTCAACGTATTTGGATCATTTGGAGCAAGCTGGCTTTAGCGGCGAGCAAATTCAATTAACGGTAGAGATTTTGAATCGCCTCTAGAACCGCGTCTAATTGTGTCAAAGCACAAACTGCGATCGCGATTTTGAGCGATTTCGACAGAAGTATGTCAATCTATGGCGAGCACAGCTTTTGCCCCACGGTTTAACTTGCCCGACTGCCCAACATTGTTGTTCCGCTGTTCATGCCTGAAATTCTGACTCGTGCGCTCCTGGTTGCATTACTCGTTTGGTTGGTTTGGTATGTCATCAACCAAGTGATTCCTAAGCAGTATCTTACTGTTTTGGGAGGGTTGGTGCTGGTATTGTTCTTCGTGCTCGCCTTCCAAGATCCAACCGATCGAATCGTGGGCTCAGTCTGGGAGATTTTGTCGTTTCCTCTAAAACCGTTGGGGTTAGCGATTCTCTTGCTGCTACTGGCTGTTCGCAAGGGAGCAAAAGAAGCCAAAGGCAACTTGGTGGTGTGGGCGCTGATTGTGTTGTGGGTTTTTAGTACGCCGTTGGTCGCCTATTGGCTGACGCAGCAAACCCAAGAAACGGCTGAACAGCTCGCTGCACGAACAAACCAAGATGATGCGGTTGAAATTATTGCGGTGTTGGGAGACGGATTCAATCCGGCAAATCCAGCCTATCGGGGTGGCACGCAATCTAACAATCCTGACGATGGATTTGGGAATGATTTTGTGTCTCGGCTCCAATATGCCGGCCAGTTTTATGTTGATCAGCAGAATGCAGGGGCGATCGCGCCACAAATTATCGTGGTGCCCGGTCGCCAGCTTGACCGACCGGGCAAGAACATTGATACCGACATTCAACAAATTTTGACGGCACAGGGCGTCTCTCCTGCACAGATTGAAGTGGATTTAGAACGACGCGGCATTCATGGGAGTGCAGTTGCAGTTAGAGAATTCGTTGACGCTCAGGGACTCGATGAAACGGGCTATCGGGTCATACTGGTGGCTCCAGCTCTCAAGATTCGTCGAGCACGAGCCACGTTTGCTAGAGAACTCGACATCCTCGATGACAACGTGATTGCAGCCCCAACAGATTTTTATGGGTTTCAGATTGAGGGAGATGAGCTGCTGATGCGAGTTGGGGATTTGGTGCCCCGAGTTGAAGCTCTAACATTATCCACACGGCTGATTGAAGAATATTTAGCAACGATTTACTATTTCCTTCGCGGATGGCTCATTAACCCGCTGGGCTTATAGAGGGTGCGATTCAATTCCTCATTCTTTTGATGCAAATATACTCCGCACGCCCATAAAAATATCGATGGCTAAGGTCTGCTAAGACTTTGCCGAGTCGTGTATAGCCGGACTTAAGCAGTGATGAGAGTTAAAAAGAATTAGGATGAGAAAAGCTGGATGACACCATTTGTTGTTTACGCTACATTTCTAGTTGGTTCTACGCTTGTCATCTCTAGGTGTGCTCATGGCTCAGTCTCGGCTGCAACGGCTCGGAACATATTTACGACCCTATCGAAAACCTACTGCCATCGGCATTGGAGCACTATTAGTCGTCAACGCGATTAGTGTCTATATTCCTGAACTCATTAGAGAAGGCATTGACACCTTAGAAACGACCTTTCGCTTTGCAGATGTGACGCGTTATGCGGTATTGACGATTGTTTTTGCATCTATGATGTGGGGCGTTCGGATGCTCTCTCGCATTCTTATTTTTGGTGTGGGACGGCAAGTTGAGTTTGATCTCAAGCAAAAGATTTTTGAGCATTTACTAACGTTAGAACCGGCCTATTTTAACCGTACAACTCCAGGAGAGCTGATTAGTCGGGCGACGAGCGATGTTGACAACATTCGAAGGCTGCTAGGATTTGCCGTTTTGAGTTTGGCGAATACTGTTTTTGCCTACGCGCTGACATTGCCATCAATGTTATGGATTAGTGGAAAACTGACGGTAGCCGCGCTTGCAATCTATCCCCTTATGTTTTTCTTGGTCACGCTGTTTAGTGAAACGCTGCGCCAACAACAGCTCAAGGTACAGGAAGAAAATGCAAATGTCAGTGACTTGATTCAAGAGGATATGAGCGGTATCTCACTCATCAAAATCTATGGGCAAGAGCAAAATGAGCGCCAAGCGTTTCGCAAACTCAATCAACGGCTTTTTAAGGCAAGTTTAGCCCTGGGGAAGACACGAAACATGCTCTTTCCACTATTGGGAGGGCTGGCTAGCATCAGCGTTTTGGTCGTGATGGCAATGGGGACTCGTGCCATTGCTAACGGAGAAATTAGTGTTGGTGACTTTGTGAAAATGTTGCTGTACGTACAGCAGCTCGTGTTTCCGACGGCATTGCTTGGCTTTACCATCACGGCCTATCAGCGCGGCGAAGTCAGCCTCGATCGCATTGAGGCAATTTTATCGGTGGAGCCTGCGATTCAAAACGATGATCGGGCGATCGCCCTTCCGATTGAAGCGGTACAAGGACGCTTGGATGCAGTTGGCTTAAACTACACGTATTCTGGCATTTCTCACCCAGCGCTTGATAATGTGAGCTTTACCATCAAACCGGGAGAAACCGTTGCCGTGGTGGGTCCGATTGGCTCTGGGAAATCGACGCTAGCTAATGCCCTTCCGCGTTTACTGGATATTCAACCCGGACAGTTGTTTATTGATCAGCAAGACATTACTCAGCTTCAGCTTCAAGACCTGCGTCGGGCGATCGCCTATGTGCCTCAAGACAGTTTTTTGTTCAGCAACACCATTCGTGACAACATCCGTTATGGCGACCCATTGATTGAGCAATCTGATGTGGAGTATGCGTCGAAGCAAGCCCAAATTCACCCCGAAATTCTGAACTTTCCTCGTCAATACGACACAATGGTTGGAGAACGAGGCATTACCCTATCTGGCGGACAGCGCCAGCGCACGTCGCTGGCGAGGGCATTGCTGGTCGATGCCCCAATCTTAATTTTGGATGATTCGCTCTCCAGCGTGGATAACCAAACGGCAACGGCCATCTTGGATCATCTGTCGAGTGGCACAGCGCGCAAAACCGTTATCTTCATTTCTCATCAAATGTCAGCCGCCGCAACGGCTGACCGAATTTTTGTGATGGATGAAGGACGAATTGTTCAAATTGGTACCCACCGTGAGCTTCTTGAGCAAGGCGGTTTATATCAAAAGCTATGGGACCAGCATCAACTCGAAGAAGTGTTTCAATAACTATCGATATGAATTAAACAGGGAGGACGTGCCTAATTCCTTCGTTTTGCTCAATCGTGAGCCTTCGGAAGCTATCTGAGCGCGTCGCACTAACCTTCCTGTCATGACTGAGCTGGAGCTTTACAAAATGGTTGATGAAAAGAGTTGTGGAAGGTAGGACGGCCCCAGCTCGTCGCACTTCCTACAACTCATTTAGGATTGCTATATATCATTAAAATCATGCAGGATTTGAACTCTGACCGTGTCGAGTTTGTTATCGTCTAATACCATTCCATGTCCGATCCAATTCCTTGGAACGAACTAGTCTGACGCTCTGCGTTAGGACATCAATCGGCTATTGAATTCCTGCAGCGCGAGAGTCCGATAGCCATTCCCAAAAATCCTTTTTTGTCGTTTCCCGTTCGCACATCGCTTTATGGCACCCGCAGACACTCCCTTGCTCATTTTGGTTGATGGTCATTCCTTGGCCTTCCGGTGCTA
>JBCBLF010000261.1:0-6623 GCA_038520475.1 Cyanobacteria bacterium J06627_8 | reverse complement strand
TACTATTTCTTAGAGGCTGAAATGGTTGTCAATCTTCTAGAAAATTCTATTGCCTTCTTAATTCTCTATTTTTTGGCGTAATTTTATTGATGTATATATTTCTTGTGAAATAGTTAACTGATCTATCTATTCTCGTTCAGTGAAATCTCCGTGCTGAAATCTTGTTTTTCAAAACACATGCAAGAAAAGACTGATTTTTGAATAATTTTCTGAAATTTAACTGGAGGATACTTAGTCGGTCTGGTGTGGATAGATTTGAAATTTAACCCCCCAACCTAATCGATTAAAAAACTGAATCAATTTGTCGATTGTAAATCGAGTAAAGTGACCATTACATAGATGCGACACCTCAGGTTGCTGAATAGCCAGCAACGTTGCAAGTTCTCTCTGCTTTAGCTTTTTCTCAATTAAGATTTCACGTAACTTATGGCCTAACTCCACGCGAAGATCTAATTCAAATTTCTTATTTTCTTCTCGCGCAAGTCTAGGTATACCTGCTGAAGTGGAAGCATTATTCTCATCTTTCATCGTGATTTCTTATCTAGTTCTTAAACAGTAAATGCTTAATAGAAGACCCACACTTAGCCTCAAAGCGACATATGCGGAATCAGGATCAATGGGATAATTTCTAAATCTAGTCTTATTTAAGAATAATTCCAACTTAGAGATGAAGCAATGGGTATGTTTGCTTATGTGTTTCTATGACAGCAAGTTGAGAAAGCCGATCTCAGCTTCTTCCTTGGTGTTGGTATCCTGGGACAGGATTTCACGCTCAAGCTTCGTGAGAAGCGGGTGGGCAAACCCACCCGAATAATTAGCTGGAGATAGGTCAAGATAACCTATCCTCAAAGGTTTTATCGCTGAAAGGTCGCTTCCTATGATTCGTTGTTAGGTTTGATGTTGCGAACAACGCCTATGCACCGTCTTGTCGAGGAGTATCGGTTGGGAATTAGATGTTGTTTTCAATAGGTGAACATCATTGTTGGGTAACAGGGGAGAGTCATTTGAAACCGAAAGTAATTCTGTATACTGCGGCAAGCTTAGATGGTCGAACCACAGGTTTCTCTGTGGACATGGAGCTGTTCTATTCACTAGCGCAACGCTGGGGTGAAAACGCATCCCTTGTGGGCTGCGACACCCTTCTCAATGCATCGGATGAAATACCTGAGGATGAGACGTCTGACGTATCGACCATCATCCCAAGTGTGGACGATTCACGTCCAATTCTGGTCGTTCCAGATAGTCGCGGGAGGCTCAAGAAGTGGCGTTATTGGTGCCAGCAGCCATATTGGAAGGATTTCATTTCTTTGTGCACTGACAGGACACCTCCCGAACATGTCGAGTATTTGGAGCGCAATGGCATCAAGATCATAACGACAGGAAAGGAGCACGTGGACTACAAGTATGCCCTAGATGTCCTGCATCGTCAGTTTGGGACGACCGCAGTGCGGGTTGATAGCGGAGGAACGTTGAATGGGGTGTTGCTTAGGGCTGGACTGGTCGACGAACTTCATCTTCTGATGCATCCGACCCTGGTAGGCGGGGCTGCTCAGAAGACGTTCTTTCGAGACGCAAGCTCGGAGCAAGTTGGTGAGATTGCTCTGAGATTCCTGGGTTCTGAGTTACATTCTGAGAAGATTCTACTTCTCAGTTATGCAGTGGTGAAGTAAAACTTACTCTATCCATGCTTTGAGGTTCGTTTAAGTCATGCAAGATGGATAGAGCTACGTTTTGAGTAACTTTCCGTAACGAAACAAGTCAATCCGCCTTGTGCCTAGGGTTACGGGGTATTTAATCAAGAATGACTCCATCTTGGATACGAATCTTTCGTTTGGTTTGTTCGGCAATCTCCGGTTCATGGGTGATGAGCACAATGGTGATGCCTTGGTCGTGGAGAAAGTTGAATAAACTCATCACGTCCTGGGAGGTTTGAGTATCTAAGGCTCCGGTTGGTTCATCAGCAAGCAGGAGCGTCGGCTGATTGACCAGCGCTCGGGCGATCGCCACCCGCTGCTGTTGTCCCCCAGAAAGTTGACTGGGTCGATTGGCAATGCGATCGCCGAGACCGACCTTCTCTAACGCGTCTTCTGCTTTAGCTCGACGCTCTGACTTAGAAATGCCAGCATATAGCATCGGTAACATCACATTTTCCAAAGCTGTTAAGCGAGGTAGTAAATTGAATTGCTGAAAGACAAAGCCGATAAATTGATTGCGAATATACGCTAGCCCATCCTTATCTAAGGTGGTGAGGTCGCGATTCTCCAGCCAATACTTACCCTGGCTGGGTCGGTCAAGACAGCCGAGAATATTCATTAGGGTTGACTTACCTGAGCCTGATGCACCCATGATAGAGAAATATTCACCGGCCTCGATATGGAGGTTGATTCCATTCAGAACTGGGACATCGATATCGCCTAAGCGATAGTGTTTAGTGATGTTTTCTAGAGTGATCATGTCTAATCGCTCCGTAGCGCAGTAATTGGATCAAGCCGAGCAGCATTGCGTGCAGGAATGACGCCTGCGACCAGACCTGTGGCAGTTGAGAGTCCAAAACCTACAAAAACGGCGCTGTTCGACACCACGAACGGAAACCCAAATGCGATCGCCGCAACAAACGTAATGCCGACACCTAGGCTAATTCCGATGGTGCCGCCAATTCCAGAAATTACAACGGATTCGGTCAAAAACTGACTTAGAATTGCCCGATCTGTCGCACCTAACGCTTTGCGAATGCCGATTTCGCGAGTGCGTTCGACAACAGAAACTAGCATGATATTGGCAATGCCAATGCCCCCAACCAACAGGGAAATGCAAGCAATGGCCACAATCATGCCCGTCAGCAGACTTAAGATGGTGTTAAACGTTTCGAGAATATCGGCTTGGTTGGTCACGCGGAAATCATCATCATCCGGCGTTTGAATATCATGGCGTAACCGCAGAATATTCTCAGTTTGGAATTTCACAGCATCAAGTTGATTCTCGTCTTCCCCTTTGATGTAGATGCCATTGACGGATGTGCCCATTAGGGAGTTGTTGCCGACAATCCGTGCAGACATGGTGGTCAGGGGAATGTACACGGCATCATCTCGATCGAGCGGACCCTGGGCTCCTTTTTCCTCCATGACACCGACGATGGTGTAGATTTCACCCTGAATGCGAATCTGTTCTCCAACTGGATCACTATCACTGGGAAATAGGTTGGTTTGCACCGTGGGAGCAATGACAGCGACTGATGCAGCAGCCTCCAATTCCTCTTGGTTAAAAAATCGTCCGGTTTCTGGAAAGGTGTTACGGGCATCGGGAAAGCTTAAATCAGTGCCGTATACGGTCGTGGTCGTATTTTCAGCCTCGTAGACGACCTGAGTGTTGCGTTGCAAATAGGCGGCAACGACTGTCGCAGAAGGCGCTTGCTCAGCGATCGCCTGAGCATCTTCCCATGTCAGCGTCGTTACTGACCCCTGTCCTAGGCTAATGCCGTTGCTTTCGGCTTCGCCTGCCATCACCTGCAAGACATCGGTACCCAAACCGCGAATACTTTCTTCTGTGGATTTCTGCACGCCTTGCCCGATGGAAGAAATTGAAATCACCGACGCAATGCCAATCATGACTCCCAACATGGTTAGCCCACTGCGCAGCTTGTTGCTCCAAAGAGCGGCGATCGCCATTTCGCTGACTTCTAAAAGCGAAACCGTATACGGTCGGTGTGATCTACTATTCATAACTTTTCCTAGATTACAGCGCTGGTGGTTCTGGGAAACTCAGTTCTCGTTGGCGAGCCTCTGATTGCTCTGGCAAATTCAGCAAGACATGTTCATCCCCTTGTAATCCCGATGTCACTTCGGTTTGCCCTTGAGCGGTTAGCCCGGTTTCGATGGGCTGAAAGATCGGAGCGCCGTTGTCATCCAACACATAGACTCCAGTACCCTCCGCTTGCCGAATCACCGCAGCATTGGGAACCAATAGGGCATTTTCTAACCGATTGACTTCAAATTCCGCCTCTACATTCATGCCAATGGCGAGCTGCTCTGAGGTTGCTAAATCGACCGCCACCTCGACTTCAAAACTGGTCACGTTTTGGGAAACGGTTGCCCTAGGGGCAATTTGGTTAACCGTGCCGGTGAACGATTGCCCTGAAATCGCATCGACTTTGAGCTGCACCGTCTGGCCGACCTGAATTTGTGAAATTTGGGACTCGGCGATATTGACGATGACCTGAAGCTGGTCGCTCGCTAGTTCCAGAATGGATGATGATAGGGCGCTATCACTGGCGCCACCCGACATCGACGGGCTGACAAACGATCCGACGTCTGCATAGGTCCTAACCACAACGCCGTCAAAAGGGACGACGACGTTGGTGTCGTCAAGTTGAGCTTGAATCGTTTCCAACGATCCCTCTGCGGCTTGAACCTGAGCGAGGGCTCGATCGATCTCTTCTTGACGGGTTCCAGTTTGCGACAAGTTTAGAGCTTGTTGCGCATCTTCCATATTCGCCTGGGCGACATCCCGAGCCGTGACCGTTTGTTGATACTGTTGCTGCGAAATAGCCCCTGCCTCGTATAGCTGCTGATAGCTCACTAAGTCAGCGTCAGCTTTTTGCAATTCTGCTTGGGCGCTCCGCAAGCGGGCTTCAGCTTGGAAGGTTTCTTGAGGCCGATCGCCTGCGATCAAACGCTGTAAGTTGGCTTCCTGCTCAGCTAACTGGCCCTGCGCTTGGATTAACTGTCCTCGCAAATCAGCATCATCCATCACGGCGATTGTTTGCCCCTGCTGAACGCGATCGCCCTCTTCCACCAACAGTGTTTCAATCGTGCCAGCGGTGTCAGGGCTAAGGTTGATCGAACGCTTGGCTTCCACTGTGCCGTTTGCAGTAATCGTGACCGGAATCGTTTTCTGCTCAACAGGATGCGTGAGGAATGCCGGGGCTGATCGTTCTGCCGCCACTAGGAATAACCGTCTGAGGCCAAAGCCGAATATTCCCATCAACACCAGCGTAATTAAGCTAACCCTCACCCATCGCGATCGCCACCAGGGTGACTTGGATGAGGCGTGAGTAGACTCTAGACCAAAAGCAACGTTAGACAAAACTATCCTCCCAAAAAAGTAAACTTTAAAATGTGAGTACTTACTTATTAATCGAACAAAAAAAGAGACATCAAGCCATCAAAAATCAAGAATCTGGGGCAATCCCTCCCCATAGGATCTCAATCAGATTATGGATAAATTCGTCGGGTGCGATCGCTGTTGGTGCTGACACGGGTGCAGAATCGGGTAGCACAGCCGCCACACGACTGCCAATCACATAGTTCATCATTGCGCCAACAAGCAGGCGACCTAATGTGGTCGAGTCACAGGGACCCAAATAGCCCAATGTAGTTGCCTGTTCTATATACCTGGAGAGTATCCCTACATCTCGTATTGGTGGCGGTGGCGATGACACCTGAGGAGGATAAGACGTCTTTCCCTGACCCATGATCATCATTATTCGGGGCACTACTTCTTGATAGAACGCCAACATTTGTTTGCAGATATTCGTGAGCTCTGTTTTGAAATCTTCAGACGGTGTTTGGTGAGCGAGCTCGTTAATCCATTCTGGAGTTTTCGAAATGCCCATTGCTGCCTCAAATAACGCTTGCTTCGTCGAAAAGCGCTTAAAGATAGACGCTTCCGAAATCCCGGCTTTTTCTGCAATGTCTACCGTTGATGCGCCAAAGCCCTGCTCTAAAAAAACGTGTCGAGCAGCCTCCAAAATCTCTTCATTTGTAATTGACGGGTGGCGAGGCATCTCAAATGATAAGTGAGTAGTTACTTATTATTCAATTAAAAGCAACATGATTTGTCAAGGGGTTGATATCTTCTGTATCTAAAATGGAATGAACTGCTTGAATTTCCGATGTATATGAGGTCGCTCTATCGGTATGCATTTTGCACTTGGGTATTGTGGGCGCGCTCAGCACGTCGACAATACCCAGAAATCCTAAGTGATTAGACAAGGGGCGAGATATCGCTATCATCCGTTCCATTCGGACAAGACAGCGAGTCATTTGGCTCAAGCTATATGAGTATGACTAAATTCTTAGGACATATGAAAAGGTGATATTGCTCTGGCGCATCTCAGGTCGTTATCTTGTTTAACTATGACAACTATCGATTCACCCATCATCGTTGAGCTTTGGGCAGCGCGGGTTCCTTATGTTGGACGTATTGCCGATCATCATTGGCTCATTATTTATCGCCCAGATGCGATAGATCGCTGGGAAGTTTGGCAAAAATCGCATTGTTGTAAAACGTCGTGGGGGCACTTGCACCTGAACTTGCTGCCACCGACCAGTGGTGTGGGTAACGGAGGGGGGCGTCAGCTCAGTCGTTGGAGAGGGCAAGATGCGACTCGATTAGCGCAACACATTGAATCTGCACCAGAGCACTACCCTTGGACCCATCACTATTGGCTTTTCCCAGGACCAAATAGCAATACGTTTGTGCAATGGGTGTTGCAAGATTTGTATCCCCTTGGTTGGCGTGGCATCGGTCGCACGTATGCTCGTTGGGCCTTACCCAGTCGTGTGATGAAATAAGTTGTGGGGGGGGGGGCGGGCGCCCCCCCACCCACCAACCCAAAAAAAATT
>JBCBLF010000260.1:0-6673 GCA_038520475.1 Cyanobacteria bacterium J06627_8 | reverse complement strand
GTCTCTGTAAAACGATTCCAAATGACTGCCCAACCATGCTGATCAAGTTCATTTCGAATAACAATGTAAGACCCGATGAGGAGGGCGATCGCCCCAATCAATGGAACACACGCAAGAGCTCGCCTGACAGTTGAACGAATCAGTCCAGATGTCGGCTGGGATAAAGATTCTTGTGGTGCACGCCCGTAAAGTATTTGGCGATCGCCTTCTTCAGACTTAGAAACCACTGTATTCAAGTGATTTATTCCATCATGCTCTAGCGTTCGTTTGATTGGGCTCATGTAAAACACCCTAGTCTTGCGATTGTTCTTTAACGAAGTTGGCGCGTCGTTAACGTAGTGTAGTGAGTCAGCACACGTTAAGGCTATTCACGCAAAGGGTGAATGACGTTTGACAAGATCAGAATTAACAGATTTCTTGAAGCGATCGCTCCATCAAAACAGCCGTAACATGATGCCGATAGCGAGCACTCGCTGTTTCATCATCAATAAAGCAGTCTATCGGAATCTGTCGAGCAAGCCCGTCGCGGAGATCTAATGATGTAGGCGGGTCTGCAAATGTAACCAACTCTGGATGTGGCAAACAACCACCAATTCCAAAGCGCACAGTTCCATTTTTGATATCGTGAGCTGCAACAACGATAGAGACCGCAATGCCTGCGGTCGCAACGCAAATCCGTCGATAACTCACTGGCCATTGGAGCGTTGTTGCAGGGATACGGATGGATCGCACTACCTCTCCATGCCGCAAAATCGTTTGCTTTGCGCCAGTTTGAAAATCTGATGCTGAGACGATTCGGCGATCGCCGGATAGCGACTGGAGTTCATAGTGAGCATTGAGGACCAGCATAACAGGCGCAAATGTGCTCGCTGGCAGTGCAAGACACAAATTCCCCACAATAGTTGCAGTGTTCTGAACTTTGAATGACGCCAACTCATGCGCTGCGCTGCACAACGCTTTGAATGCCTGCCACTGGGGAGGATAGTTGAACGCTAAAAGTTGACTCATCGTGCAGGTTGCCCCAATGAGCAATCCGTTTTCGTCTTCCTCCAGCTCATTCCACCCAAGCATTTGCATATCAACCAGGGTCGTTAACTCAGGCTGAGCTTCTGAAAAGAGCCACGTGCCTCCAGCGAGCCAAGCCCAACCCGTCTCCCAAGGTGGAAGATCCCTGATGTGATTCGGCTTCAGGTAGGTTTCGATATTGTGTAGGTCCACAAAATTCAGTCCTGGCGTCTAGTGATTATCAAACGAAGGCAGATGGTTGAACAGAAATAACTTGGCCTATCCCCTCTATTCGACCCTATACTCCGAAGAGAATGAGTGTTCCCAAACAACGAGGATGTCATTCTTACCGTACTGATCAACGATCCGCAGATATGTATCGCATTAACCAAACCGTGACAAAGTCTAGTGTTATAGCGCACACTTACATCAAACCAATATCTTAGGAGAGCCGTACAGCACGCAGCGTTCCTAAAAATACAGGTCTTAACCTGTATACGGCCTGTTATACCCAACTTGGCAAATTTCTCAAATCTATAGACAGCAATGGGATTTTGGGCTCGCAGCAGGCGAAACCCTATTGGTTTCTAGGCGTTTCAAAGTTATGACTTTTCTCAAGTGCTCAAAAATCAGCTAAGAATGAGGCGTGGTCAAGCGAGTTTGACCGCACCTTACGAGTCATCATTATGCTGGTTTATCCTGAAACGTCTTTAGGTTGAATCTCCTGACAGTTTGTGCATAACCCAAAAAACTCCAGCGTATGATAGAAAATTTTGAAGCGATAGGAATGATTCAGCTGATTTTCTAATTCGTGAACCGGACATTGTTGAATCGGAACTGATGCACCACACTGTAGACACGTGAGATGATGTCGGTCTTCCTGAACGAGGCTGTAGAGTGCTTCACCACTGGTCAATGTTCGCATTTGCACGACACCTTCTAGCTTCAGCGCCTCTAGCGCTCGATAAACAGTTGCAAGCCCCACACGCTGTCCCAAATTACAGAGTTCGACATATAGCGCTTGAGCAGAGATGGGTTTCTCCAAAGTTTTCAGCGTTGAAAGTATATTCTCTTGGCTGCGCGTTCGTTTCATGAAACCTGTTGGAATAAGCGTTAGCGAGTCAACAATCAAAAGCCCAATCGTATGCAGGCCAGATATCACACGGTTAGACAAATATTCTTGAGAAAGAAGAGTCGCAATAGTGTAGCGACTTCCACCTCCATCATCTCAAATCCTATTCACTAGCAGCAACAGAGCAACTAACTTTTGGGTAGAGGATGGGTAATACGACGAATAACATTCAAAAAGATGCCAAATGGAGAGTGCTTCCACTAGAGATAACCTGCTTATCGTCTCATTGATATGGCAACTCAAGTCATGAAAAATTGCGTAACAGCTCTCACCAGCATGCTGAGTAGCAAACGCGTCTTCTTACTTAAAAAGCACTTTCAAATAGTGTAAAATTAGAAATCGTGCTCGTTTTGACATTGTAGAGATCGGAGAAAACTATGTCCCGTACTTGTAACTTAACTGGAAAAAAAGCAAATAATGCCTACGCGGTGTCACACTCTCACCGACGTACAAAGAAGTTGCAAGGGGTCAACCTTCAGAGCAAGAAGGTTTGGTGGCCTCAGGGAAATCGATGGGTTAAGCTTCGACTTTCGACAAAAGCTATTAAGACACTGAAGTCTAGAGGCATCGAAGCAATGGCGAAAGAAGCGGGTATCGATCTGAACAAGCATTAATTAGAAACGAATACTGGGCACGTATCGGGACTTTTATGCCTGAAACTAAGCCTAGAGATATCACTCTAGGCTTAGCTTTTGATTTTAGCCATTCACTTGCTGACATCCACAGACCAGTCAGTCGGAACGTTAAGACTCTGTGAGATTAGGGCTTTCAGCCTGAATAGGCTGGCTATGATTGGAAAAGACAGATAAACGCGCAGCATTTTTGCAAATCATCCATGAATAACATCAACAAGAGTTACCTACTTTGGATGTTGGTTTTCTTGGGGTTTGCTGGCATTCATCGTCTGTATAACCGTAAGATTTTAACCGGGATTCTATGGCTGCTGACATTCGGGCTCTTTGGTGTGGGTCAGATCATTGATCTGTTTGCAATTCCTGGCATGGTAGACGAATATAACGCACGCTTGATGTTCAGACGAATGTTTCACAAGACGTCTAGCGATCGCCGTTCATGACTAACCAACAAGAATGAATGATTCGTATGAGCTAAGCTTCACTCGCTACAACGATCGTTTGCATCACGCAGGAGCGAAAGCTAATTCCGAGTCAACCACTTTTGACCATTTAGACGCTGAACAACATAGAAAACCATCAGATCGAGGTTAACTCGGCGCTCATCAATCATGAAGGATTCCAGCGTTGCTGGCTTTGAACCCCAATCTGAAGCTGAGTAAAATTTGGGTGCTTTAATATCATCTTTTTGAAACGCAAGGAAAAACGTGCGTTTTCCATCATCCCAGTGACCAACAACCTGTGGGCAGCTAGACGATTGATCAAACCCTTCGATAGGGATGGGACGAGTTTCAAGTGACAAATCAATGTCATCAATCCCTTCTTCTTTCAGAGCCTTCTTCACTTCTGGAATAAAGTGAGCCGTAATAAATTCCTCAAATGGCTTATCTTCAAGAGCTGGAGGCTTTTCTTTTTTTGGCTTAGAACCACCAGCTTTGCCTTTAGCTGCTGCTTTAGGTTTTGCCTCGCCACCTGTAGCTTTCGTCTCTTCGCTCTTAGGTCCAGCCTTTTTATCTTGTGTTTCTTCTGCCATGGGTTGAGTGCTAGTCTACCGTTTTATGTATGGTGGAAACCCACGTCAATTACTGAACAAGAGTAGCATTCAGCAATGAGTGTAGGCACCGTTTTCATCAACGCCGCTGCGTACACTTATGTTAAACCATAATCAATCGCGCACGTCGACGAGTATCCGCTGCCCAACAATAGAATTTGAGGGGGTTCATATTGACAAACTGTCATGATTTAGCAATGGTCATGGAAAAACGGAACCGGTGAGTGAAAGCCAAGCGGTTGATGATGAATTGGATGAGTCACCGTCAACTGTGAAGCATGTAGATGTAAGCGATCGCTGTCCACTCCAGAGCCATAGAGGCGATCGCCTAGAATCGGTATTCCAAGTCCTTCAGGAGCAGATGCATGCACTCGAAGCTGATGCGTGCGCCCTGTAAGGGGAATAAATTCAACACGTGTGGTCTGTTCGCCACGTGATAGGACTCGAAATACCGTCTGGCTGGGCTTGCCCTCAACATTAACCCGTTGTTTCGGACGATGCTTAAAATCAGCACTCAACGGCACATCAATCAAACCGTGGTCAGACGATAGCCGACCAGCCAAAACAGCACCATACACTTTTTTGATGGCACGTCGCTGAAACTGCTGATTGAGGTCTGCGTGTGCTTCAGCCGTTTTAGCCATGAGAAGAATCCCAGACGTATCTCGATCAAGTCGATGAACGGCTTTCAGATAGACGTTTTCGGGCGGAATCAGGCGTAAGCGACTCACAACACTGTCTTGAGTTGACGCATGACGCCCAGGAACAGAAAGCATACCGTGCGGTTTATCAACAGCTATCAGCCACTCATCTTCATAAAGAATGGAAATATCGAATGAGTCGCGATCGCTTGTTCGTCGGCGTATCTCAGTAGCAAGACCAGATAACAAAAACCCCATGATTGGCTGACATCGTTCGGTACAGGCCCCATAGAACTGTCCATGAACCTTGTTACCTCCAGGCGGCGGGGGTCCCCACCAAAACTCCGCCATTGAAATAGGATGCAATTGATGCGTAGCTGCATAGTGAAGCAGCTTAGGCGCACAGCAATCACCGGTTCCAGTCGGAAGCGTACCCATTGATCCAAGAGATGAAAGCGTCGATGATGATCCACGAAAATTTGTCAGTCGGTAGACTTCATGCATCTGAGCCTGTAGCGAACGAGAAAGCTGCTTACGCTCCTGCTTTAGTTCGCGCATTTGACGATCGCCGTCATAAATTTTCTGACGAAGCGGCACCAGTATGGCATCCCGTTCTCGCTTGAGCGTTCGCCTTTCAATACCATCCATTCGGCTTTCATCATCCAATGCGCTAACGGTCTTCTCATATGCCGCGAGTAGTAGCTGTTGCTTGTCTAGCTGTGATTGTAGAGATTGTCGATGATGCTGACGCTTCTGTTTTCGCTGACGATGGCGATCGGTCATGTTATTCCACCGCTGGGTGAACAGCTCGTTCCAATCGTCATATTCTTTCCGCTCTGGCAAAGCAGCAAGTTCCAGGAGCTGGGTTTGAATCACTTCCAGCCGCTGCACCGTGCGTTCTTCTTCAACAACAATCTTCTCTCGCCCTGGAATCGGAGGTACCCATCCAGGCACTACGTTTTGTCCATTAAGCAGCCCCGAAAACGCCCTGAGGACTCCAATTTGCCCGTCTTGGCTTTTAACAATCAAGACTCCAAACATCTTGCCTTCCGTGGTCAAGCTTGGCGTATTAGACAGTTGTCGCATCAATTCATGGGCGATCGCTTCTGCCATCAGTGTTCGAGGTAAGGAAACCAAGGCTCCAGTTTCTGGGCATCGCCCCCTGTAAATGTATTGTCCCCGGGTTTCTATAGGAGACGATAATGGTTCACTTATTGGAGATAGATGGTCAATCCACTGCTGGGCGATCGCCGCTCGATCGTCGAAAAAAGTCGATAATGAATGAAACTCCTCCATAAACACAGACGCGTTATTTAAGTCTTCGTGAGCGCTGAATAATATTGAATGCCAACCTCATAGGGTTCTCTTAGAATTTTAGAATGACGGACGGCGAGGGGCTAATGTGCTCAATCGACTAGGGCGATGGCTAGTTTTGATGTTCGCGGCTGCACTGGTCAGCTGCATCCTGCTCCCACAACTTGAACCGCAGACTGAACACCCTCATCGGGGCTCTCCTGAACTCACACCCTCGACGCTCAATGAATCACGGCCTAGCGGTGAATCGGGACAGAGCAAAACATTCCTTCTCCGATTTCCGAATTATTGGGTCGTCAATGGCCGATGTCAAGCCGAAGGAACCCAAACCCTGCTGCTCAGTCAACGAGGCGATCGGATTGACGGCAAACTGTCGTGGATTTGGAATGATATCAATGATGCGGCAACAATAACCGGCACCATCACTCAACACAACGTTTCAATGACGCTCATCCCTCCGTCAATTGGCGGTTTCAGATTGGTATTTAACGGCGATGTAGACACCTCAGCATCACAGCCACCTTCCTCTTTTTCTGGAACGGTCGATGCTCAAGATACCTGCCGCAGACAAGATGGCGTCTTTACGCTAACAGCACTAACGTCAGCACAGCCCAGTCCACAGTCTTTGAAACAACCCCTTTTTCAAAAGCCATTTGAGCTGGAGTACTTGATGACCAACTACTTCGACCATCAAGTCCCTCGCCAGTTTCAAGATAATAATGGCTATTTCGTAACGTGGACCGGCAAAGCGTTGCCCCTTGGGAGTCCAGGGGCCAGCATTGATGGGCATGCCGGATATGATTGGTCAACACCTGAGGGAACGCCACTACTCGCTGTCGCCGATGGGGTTGTTCATACGGCCGGAGAAAGCAGCGTATTTTACTGTCCCCCACTAGAG
>JBCBLF010000025.1:11330-32407 GCA_038520475.1 Cyanobacteria bacterium J06627_8 | reverse complement strand
CTCTGCTACGCGAGACAACGCAGACGACCACTCCACAGCATGAATCTCAGCTTTTCCCGCAAGGGATAGCAGTGCTCCTTCGGTTGGATCACCGACGATTGCCCAATCTCCATCTTCCTTTTGCAATGCAGCATCATTGCAGGCGACGCAAGCCATCATCAACATCATTAAGGTTGGGTGCTTCGACACGTCAATTGATGTGTCAGCATTCTGGTTCCCGCCCGAGCTAGATGAGGTTTGATAAAAATCACCCATGGGCTCATAGCCGTTGCCTGTGACGGAAAGGGACTGGTTGCCCATCTGAATCACTTGCACGACCATCTTGTTCTGAGTCAACGTTCCGGTTTTATCGGAACAAATTGTTGTGACTGATCCGAGCGTTTCAACTGCAGGCAGTTTCCGAATCAACGCATGACGGCGTACCATTCGCTGTGTCCCAATCGCCAAGGTTACCGTAATGACGGCAGGTAACCCCTCTGGAACAACCGCGACGGCCATACTCAGCGACACTTCTAGGAGCTGCTCAAACTGACTCCATCCTGCTTGGAGAACACCGCCGCCGACCACTAGCGCAACTAAAATGAGTGAGCCAGTCACGAGCACATTGCCAAGCTGTGTCATGCGGCGCTGTAAGGGGGTCGGTTCCGATTCGACCGATTGCAGCATGGCAGCAATACGGCCTAACTCTGTCGTCATGCCAGTTTGAATAACGACAGCAGCCCCCCGGCCTTGCACTACTTCGGTACCTTGAT
The DNA here is from genome assembly GCA_038520475.1 of Cyanobacteria bacterium J06627_8. Taxonomy (GTDB): domain Bacteria; phylum Cyanobacteriota; class Cyanobacteriia; order CAKZMO01; family CAKZMO01; genus JBCCWF01. The sequence goes on along the minus strand of JBCBLF010000025.1, from coordinate 31,655 downwards.
AAACCAGATTGGTGCGATCGCCGATGGCAGTATCTTCTGGTAAGACTTGTGTTGCTCGTTTAGCGACGGCTTCTGCTTCTCCGGTCAAGGCTGATTCGCGTACTCGTAGATTTGAGGATTCGAGTAGCCGACCATCAGCGGAAATCTGTACGCCCGCTTCAAGTAGCATGATGTCTCCGGGTACAAGCGATCGCGCGTCAACATCTTGCACTGTTCCATCACGAATGACTCGAACGCTGGGGGAGGCCATTTGTTTCAGCGCGGCTAGCGCTTTTTCAGCTCGACTTTCTTGTAAATAGCCGAGTAGACCGTTTAACCCGACGATCAGCATGATGGCGATCGCATCTTTAGGAAATTCTTGGTTGCGAATCGAAAGGATGGCGGATACGACTGCCACTGCAATCAGCATCAGTAGCATCACGTTCCTAAACTGGTCAACAATAATGATCCAGGGGCTTCGACCGCCCTTTTCGTCTAATTCATTTGCTCCAAATTGGGTGAGGCGCTCATTCACACAGTGTTGAGTTAATCCTGAGGTGCGATCGCTATCTAAATGCGTCAAGATATCTTGAGCATTGGTTGCGTGCCAGATGACTGGGGTGGCCGAGTTGGAAGACAATGAATCAGAACGAGAGACCATAGAATGTGTCTCAATAAAGCATAAATTCAGTATTTCAGATCATAGAGCGAAATCTATATTCCATGAGGCATAGCAATACAACTTATGCGAATGTAGCCGCTCATTAGATGCCATCATATTATTCTCCAAGACCCACGGTGAACGTCGAGGCAGTATGATATTCAATTACCTGCCGTTTAAGGTGACCACCGTCGGTTTTCTTAGATAGCGATAGGATTATCAGGACGCATTCATTTCAGACTTGAACCCTTCTTTGCACCATAGACGTGCAGAATCGTAACTCACATTGAGATGTCTCGGCCTCAAATTGTCGACCATCTCTTCTGTTGCGGCATTCGTGGCAAGGAAACAGCCGTTACGCGAATGGGTAATGCTGATTTGGAGATGAATAGTGGTCGGAGTCTTGACTTTGCACCATCATTTGTCTCGGATTTGAGCAAGGTCCGCGAATGGAATCAGAGATAAAGGAGTAGACATGAGCATCATGACGATGGTGCTGCTAATTGTTGGTTTGGGGTTAATTGTGGCCGGTGCCGAGGTTCTCGTCCGTGGAGCGTCGCAATTGGCAGCTATGTTGGGCATCTCCCCGCTTGTGATTGGACTGACTGTCGTTGCCTATGGTACGAGTGCGCCTGAGATGGCAGTTAGCATCCAATCAGCTTTCTCTGATTACGAAGCAATTTCGATTGGGAACATCGTCGGTAGCAATATTTTCAATGTGCTCTTCATTCTTGGACTTTCTGCCGCGATTACACCACTCTTTGTGGCTCAGCAATTGATTAAGCTCGATGTTCCCATCATGATCGGGGTCTCCCTGGTGCTAATGGGGATGGCGCTTGACGCCAAAATTGACCGCATAGACGGCATCGTTTTGTTGATTGGGGCAGTACTCTATACCCTGTTTCTCTTTTACCAGAGTCTCAATGGAAGCACGTCTGTCTTAGATGAAGAAGAGGTCGATGCCCTTAGTCGATCGTCTTCTTCTGTGAAATCCTGGGGCGTTAATCTTGCCTTGATTGCTGGAGGAATTGTTTTACTCACGATAGGTTCTCGATGGTTAGTTGACGGAGCAGTGGCGATCGCTGCTGCCATCGGCGTTAGTCAGCTTGTCATTGGATTAACCCTGATTGCTCTTGGAACCTCATTGCCTGAGGCTGCAACCTCCGTCGTCGCGAGTCTACGGGGAGAGCGAGATATTGCCGTTGGAAACGTTGTCGGCAGCAATATTTTTAACATCCTTGCTGTATTGGGAGTTGCTGGGTGTTTAGCTCCTAATGGCGTAGACGTATCGCCTGCCGCAATTAACTTCGATATTCCCGTTATGATTGCGGTTGCGGTTGCCTGTTTGCCAATTTTCTTCACGGGCAATATCATCCGCCGATGGGAGGGAGCATTATTTCTCGGATACTATGCTGCGTATACGGCTTATGTAATTCTCGATGCCATCAACCACGACAGCCTTCCCATGTTTAGTCGCGTTTTGGTGACCTTTGTCATTCCTCTGACGGTGGTTACCTTTGTTACCATCACCCTCCGATATAGGAGACAGTCATGACTCATCCTGACCATTATCGTTTCACCAATCGCTCTGAGGCTGGTCGCCTGTTGGCTTCTGCTCTAGCGAGCTACGCTAATCAAGCTGAGGTCATTGTATTGGCGTTGCCCCGTGGTGGAGTTCCTGTTGGTTTTGAAATCGCCAGGGTGTTAAACGCCCCGCTGGGGGTGTGCATGGTTCGGAAACTCGGCGTTCCCGGACACCAAGAGCTGGCGATGGGGGCGATCGCTCCGGGTGGTGTCCGGGTTCTGAATGACGAGGTTGTTGAGCGCCTGCACATTTCTACAGCGGCAATTCAAGCCGTGACGCTGCAAGAGCAGAGAGAATTGGAACGTCGAGAAAACCTTTACAGCACCTATTGCGACTATGCCATTAGTGACGATTTAGAACTTCACTCTTCCCTTGACTTACAGAACCGCATCATTATTTTGGTGGATGATGGCATTGCAACTGGGTCAACTCTAAAGGCCGCAATTCGGTGCATTCGTCAGCGTGACCCTAAAAAATTAGTCGTTGCTGTTCCTGTTGCGCCACCTCTCGTGAGTCATCGCCTCAGGCAAGACGTTGATGAGTTAGTCTGTTTGATCACCCCAAACGACCTCTATGCCATTGGCACCTGGTACGACAACTTTGAGCAAGTGTCTGATCGTGAAGTCAAAGAGCTGCTTCAAACGTCTGCTTAGGCCATACATTCACTGAAATGAGACGACTTGGACGCTCCAAAATCCTCGTACCTCCATTAACGGTACCAAGCCCTAGGGACTGAAACGCTTCAACCTAGACTTATGGGTGCTTACTATCCGTAGCAAGATCGTGTTGATGGGGCAGCCTTAGTCAACAAACAATGGTTTGATTACCATTTCTTAACCAACTTCCCAAAATATTCCGGTATTCTACACGAAGACTATAGGTCAACTGGTGCGTTGCTGTTATGCGGCTTCAATTACGGATGCTGCTAATGCCAAGCCTTTTCTCCTCAGATAGGTTTGAGTGAATGGCCTTCGAGACACAAGTGCTAGACCAGATCGTTCCACTGAGTATCCCTAGAGTATGGAATTCCCAATTTTCGATTTGATTGTCAAAGGCGGCCCTGTGATGGTTCCTCTCGTTGGGCTGTCGATATTAACGATCGCAACTTCGCTGGAGCGAGCATGGTTTTGGTATCGCCTTTTGATGCGTGAAGATCGAGTCGTTCAAGATGTGATGGCTGCGGCTCGGGTGAGCTTGGATGAAGCTCGGGCGATCGCCGAACAATTTCAGTCAATTCCGATTGGTCGATTTCTACTTGCTCCCCTTAGTTTAAGTAAGCCAAGTCCAGAAACGTTTCAACTTGCGCTCGAAGCGGCTGGAGAGAAGGAATTTATCCGAATGCGTAGAGGCGATAAATTCCTGGAGACTGTCGTAGCGCTTGCGCCACTCATGGGGCTGCTGGGAACGGTAACCGGTTTGATCTTGACGTTTAACAACCTCAATATTGGCAGCGGCGGTTCTGGTGATCAAGCAACAGCAGCGGCTTCAGGTATTGGTGAAGCCCTCATCACAACCGCAGCTGGCATGGTTGTGGCGATCCTAGCTCTTATTTTCTTTCGCATTTTTCTCACGCTTCAATCCCGCCAGGTTGATTACTTTTCAGAGGTCGGTAGCGAGCTTGAACTCATTTATCGGCAGATTTGGTATGAAGCTGGGCAGGTCGATGGAAAGACTGAAGGGTATCGAGCGTCAGTATCATAGCCCAGAGACTAAGGCTATGATTGCCTGACGTTATGGGCTTCCTTTATCGTCTAATGGAGCGTGTCTACGTTTCTTTCATCCGTTATCACGTTTTATTGTCATGCGCTTGAAAAACAAGGCTGATGTCCCGATTCCGTCTGTGAACCTCATTCCCATGCTGAACGTGATGCTGGGGATTTTGGCATTCTTTGTCATGATTACCATGACCCTTGGAGAATTGCAGGGCGTCAACGTGCAGTTGCCTGCTCGATCAGACGCGCCTCTTCCCGAATCAGATCCGCTAGAGGAAGAACCGCCGCCGCCGTTAATTGTGAAGTTGACCGGAGAAGGACAGATTCTAGTGGATGAGGTGCTGACCCTCCGAGCTAATGTGGACCCCCAAGTGCAGAATTATATCGATGAGAGCGAAGATGGGCTTGTTTATATCACGGCTGCTCAGAGCTTGCCCTATGAGGAAGTGATTCAATTTTTAATCGAGATGAAACGTATCGGGGGCGATCGCATCTCGCTGACTTTGGAGGAGGATTGAGCACGAATGGCTGCACGACGACGCGGACGTAATGGTGAGTCTACGGTTCCAGAGGTCAATCTTGTTCCAATGATGGACGTATTGATGAGCGTGCTGACGTTTTTCATCATCATTTCAATGAGCTTGTCGAGTCAATCGATTTTGACCGTAGAAGCGCCTGATGCAGAGGGAGCAGCTGACAGCACTGAAACTCCAACGGTGAGCCCTTTTGTCATTGGCCTCAATGCGGACGGAGAAGTTCTAATTTCTGATCAGCCTGTGGATCAAGTAACGTTGAGCAATGCCATGCGAGAGTATTACACCGAGAATCCAGAAGGCTATATCCGGCTTAAAGCAGACCGACAATTAGAATATCGTGACGTATCTAACATGTTGATTACGCTACGAGACCTGGGTGGCGGTCGAGTTGCCCTGGCTTACGAATAAAACTCACGGATTACGCTGGCTATATAAACGATTATCACGTTGACTCATTTTTTGTTTGCAGGAATAAGCAAAAAACAGTACAAACTTATTGGGAAAGTGTAATTCTACTTGCGAGAGTGCGACAGACAAGCTACTTCCCGTGCTGATGCACCTGATCGGTCAACGGTCACGAAGGAATGGAGGGAGAGGGGATTGTCCAGCCGTGCAATGCAAAAATATTCAGCGATTTTACAAGTAACACCCGAGGAGAAGGGCGATCGCCATGCGCTTAGGGAAAGTCGTCAAGTCTAATTCTCATTGTGACTATGTGGTGGAGTTAGATGACCGATATTCAACAGAAGTTCCTCCGGGGGCAGACGACTACGGGTTCGGTAGCTTTGTGAGGTTAGAAGACCCGGGCACGCGTCACTGGGCTGTTGGGATTATTTATAATACGCAGCTAGTCAATCCCATGTTTCTCAGTAATGGGCCTCGATTATCGAGTGAACCCGACCCCTTTTTTACTCCCGATTTAATTAGCGAAACTCGAACCATGCTCGGCGTGGTTCTAGTCGGAACGCTTGAATCTGCTGAACAGGGAAGCTTTGGGAAACAAGGGATTCCAAAGGTTGTGGTTCCAATCAATACTCCGGCATGGCTTATGTCCCATGACGATGTTCATCATTTTCACCGAGACGTGCATCAACGACCTCAATTCACCTATTACAGTCATCTGTTGCGATGTGGTGGACCATTTGCGTCTGATTTGATGGATCAAATTCTAACCACGCTTGTTGAACAGAATTTGTTTATTAATGGTGACCAGCGCGCGCTTGAGCTGTTACGCAGAGAGATTCGCTGGAAGAGCACAATGGGAGCAATGCGAGCAAGGTAATCGAAAGTTGCTAGCCGTGGTTATGTAGCTTTGACCGTTTAGGCAAGGACACCGAGTATCATTCGGGGCTTTGTTGCATCGCCAAATGGCTCGCCGTCTTGTTCTAACGGAACTGGCGACGGTTATAAGAGATTAATGAGATGGCGTAGGGTGATTATTGTCCACCAGGTACAGGTTCAGTGCGATTCACTATTGTGATTTCAAAAAACGATAAGCAGAAAAAAACCGACAAACTCCGCGCAGAGGAGCTGTCGGTCAATCGTGTGTTCCCTGTTGATGACTCGGCTAGAGTTGAGTCAATTTAAGTATCGCTAGAATAGCCATATCTCAATAGGATTCTGATCAGTATAGGATGTGACGTTTCTCACATGTTGCGGTGATCACAACGATAGACAGTGTCTACGCTTCAAGCATCCCTGTGAAATAATACTGAATCAGGCTTGAACTGTTACCTTAGTTATGCCGTGCATTCATCGTCAATCAGAACCCATGAGCAGCGATCGCTCCTTACAGCCAGAGGCGCAACAACCCATTGCAAACCAACCATCCCTGGAGAACGACAGCCATTGCGATCGTCAGCCGTTTTCCCTTCCAGAATTACTTGCTCCAGCCGGCAACTGGGATTGTGCAAAGGCCGCGATTGAGAATGGAGCCAATGCGATCTATTTCGGGCTCGATCGCTTCAATGCTCGAATGCGCGCGGAAAACTTTACGGAAGCTGACCTACCGGAACTGATGGCATTTCTTCATCAGCGGGGAGCAAAAGGCTACGTCACATTAAATACGCTCGTGTTTACCGAAGAGTTAGCAGAGGCAGAGAGCTATCTGCACAGCATGATTTCGGCTGGAGTTGATGCTGTGATTGTTCAGGATATTGGTATCTGCCGCCTGATTCGACATCTATCGCCTGACTTTCCCATTCACGCGTCGACTCAGATGACCGTCACAAGTGCAGCTGGTGTTGCGTTTGCAAAATCGCTCGGATGTCAGCTCGTTGTTCTGGCACGGGAATGTTCCATCAAAGAAATTACTAAAATCCAGTATCAGCTGGCTGGTACAAGGATTTCTATGCCGCTTGAAGTTTTCGTCCATGGGGCGTTGTGTGTCGCGTATTCGGGTCAGTGTCTAACGAGCGAGTCTTTAGGAGGGCGCTCTGCGAATCGTGGAGAGTGTGCTCAAGCCTGCCGGATGCCCTACGAGCTGATTGCTGATGGAAAACCTGTTGAATTGGGCGATCGCCGTTACTTGCTGAGTCCTCAAGATTTATCAGGACTGTCCGTACTCCCTGAACTGGTTCAATCAGGCGTAACGTGCCTGAAGATTGAAGGTCGGCTAAAATCACCTGAATATGTGGCTAGCGTCACCCGCGTCTACCGAGATGCATTAGATGCATTGGAGACTGAAAAAGTTAGCTGGACAGTATCTGCAAGCGATCGCTATACCTTGGAGATGGCGTTTTCCCGAGGATTGTACTCGGGATGGTTTGAGGGGATTGATAATCAAACCTTGGTCCATGCTCAGTATGGAAAAAAGCGCGGCGTCTACTTAGGAACCGTCAAAGACATTCGCCATTCTCGACCGTCACGCAGACATAAGAAGGGAGGTGCGCCTTCTCCACTTGTTCTGATTGATCTTCAAGCACCTCTAAAACCGGGTGATGGAGTTGTGTTTGACCACGGACGTCCAGATCAAAACGAAGAGGGTGGACGTGTGTATGCCGTCTCGCCTGCGGGAAAGCTAACGGCCGTTAGTTTTGGCAACCATGCCATCAATTGGAAGCGGGTCAGCGTCGGCGATCGTCTCTGGAAAACGAGTGATCCTGAACTGGATCGTCAGATTCGCAAAACGATGAATCCCGCTGTGCCTCACTATCGAGAAGCGATGACTGTGGATGTTTATGGTGCTGTGGGCCAACCCTTGACAGTTGTTGCTCGCGATCGCCACGGACATACGGTTCAGGCGCAATCCGAGATGGTGCTCACAGAGGCACATTCTCGACCTTTAAATTCAGAGGTCTTAAGGTCCCAATTCGGTCGCCTTGGGAGTACGCCATTTGAACTCGGTCGCCTCAACGCACATCTTGATGGAGCGGTGATGATTCCAATGAGCGAGCTGAATCGAATCCGTCGAGACATTGTAGCGATGCTTCTCGATGAACGGGCAAAGCCCCATCGCTGGAACCTCAATGCGACAGCGTCGTTCCAGAAGCTAATGCCTGCAAGCAGACCAAACCCAGCTTTGTCCAATACGAACCCAACGGAACTCATTGTGCTCGTGAGGAACTCGGAGCAACTTCGAGCAGCGATCGCCACCGGGATTTCTACACTGTATGGTGAGCTGGAGGACCCTCGTGGATATCGCGAACTGGTACAACAGTTTCGTCAACAGGCAACATCTGGGCAAACGATTTGGGTCGCGCCTCCTCGAATCACGAAGCCGCTCGAAACATGGATTCTTAAGCAGGTCCGCCAGTGTGATGCAGATGGCTATCTCATTCGTAACTATGATCACCTCGATTTTTTCTCGGGCGATCGTTGTATTGGCGATTTTTCTTTCAACGTTGCCAATCCAATTACGGCTGCCCACTTCATGCAATTCCCTAACCTAGAAAGGCTGACGGCGTCCTATGATTTGACCATTCAGCAGCTTGAAACATTACTCACCCACGCTCCAGCTCAATGGTTTGACATCACGATTCATCAGCACATGCCAATGTTTCATATGGAACATTGTGTCTTTTGCGCATTCCTATCTGACGGCACTGATTTCACGAATTGTGGGCGCCCCTGTGAAACGCACGAGGTTCATCTGCGCGATCGCGTTGGCACGGAGCACGTGTTACACGCTGATGCCGGATGTCGGAATACCGTCTTTAATGGAACCGCTCAAACGGGTGCTGAGTATGTTCATCGGCTTACAACGTTGGGTGTTCGCCACCTTCGATTAGAATTTCTCAATGAATCAGCAGCTCAGGTTCAGACGACGATTCGAGCCTATCAGCAAATGCTAAACGGAGAATTAACCGGACGCGATTTGTGGCGATCGCTTAAATTGAATAGTCAACTTGGCGTTACCCGAGGGCCGCTAGACAGTCGCGCATAGTGCACGAATAAGCTTGTACGTTTACTTGTGCTTCATCAATGCGTACGGGCTACACATCTGTCATCAGTTGCAGTCGCCGTTTTTGGCCGTATCAATCGCAGCCAGTAAGGTTTCAATCTCAAGGCATCGTTTCGTTGTTCCTCCTGCGGGTGCTGAGAAACTGACCGTCACAGGCAGCGCTGGAGGTGCAACAGCGTAGTCATTGGCATCAACTGACAAGCTGCCATCAGCTCGAAATACCAGCTCAGGGACAGCCGCTCCATTGCTATCAAATGCAGTCAGATCAAGCGCACCTTGAGGCGTTTCTGCTCGGCCAACCGTTTGGCGATCGCCACTGTTGTTGAATTCAATTTGGGGTATCCCATTCTCCGTTGAATTCGCTGCGTCATAGAACTGAATCGAACGACGGCGACGAAGCCGTTTAGCTTCTGTTTGAACTGAGCGAATTGCCTGCTGGACCTGGTCTCTTGCTGTTCTTGCCTGTTGTCGATTTAGAAAACCAACCCAGCCAGGAGCGGCCAATGCAGCTAAGATTCCGATGATAATCATCACAGCCAGCACTTCCAGGAGCGAAAAGCCAGCATCTGAGGATTTCTTAAAAGGGTAGTGTTTCATAGAATCAAGATGTGGCGCAGATGCCAAGGTGACGACAGGATAAGAATGACGAGGATGGATTGTTTAAGCAGGGGGGCGATCGCTTCACTGATTAATCAGGGATTCGATGTAATCAGTGATTCACTACATGTGTAAGTCGAACTGATAGTGATGAATAAATAGAACTCTTTGTTTGAATCGGCCTCTTAGTTTGGCAGCAGTGGTTTCAAAGCAGTAAGGATATGCAGGCTTGCCCAAATATCCAAATATCCCTACATCTTAACTACCGGGTAGTTTCTGTAAGACCGGACGACTCAATACTTGTGTTTCTAACGTGGGTAAAAAAGCGTCAGCATTGGCCGTTTGTCGAATTGCCGGTCGTCCATGAGCATTTCCTCTCAGAAACAACAGAACATCTCGATTCTCTCCGATTTGGCCTCGATTCCCAACACACGCATAAAAGCTGTTTGCAGTCCCTGTGACAATTCCAGGGTCGCTGGTTAGGTAATACGGTTGAGTATCAGTAACAGTGGCCACGTTATTGTCGGGATCTCCAGGACAGACGGCAGAAGTCGCTCCATCACGGACTCGATCATCAACAAAATCAACTAGAACATCACCGTTGCCAGTCGGCAACGCCGCTTGCTGATTGACCGGAGTGGCGTTGGTGTCGTCGCGGAAGAAGGGCCAGCTGCGAAACTGCTGTTGAAAGGCTCCAGGGTCCACATACCCAGTATTTTCGACCGCTGGATTGGTACCGAACTGAGTGAGGGCATAGCGGCGAATTCGAGCCAATCCATCCCACGTGGCATCGTTATCATCGGTGTCCAGGGTATACACCACCAAAGAATAAGAGTGTCCAGCAATGCAGGGAGTTGTGGCTATGGCAGTGCCAGCATCACACGCTTGTCGAACGTTGTCCGGCAACAGTTGCTGTTTCCAAAAGGCAATAATCGGATAGTTGTCGTTGGTTGGTGTGATGGAAGCAGGGATGTGGTTATAAAGCCCAGGGCAGAAATTCGCGTCTGTTGCCACTCCATTGGCAGTTGCTGACATGCACTCTTGGTCATAGACATACACCGCTTCTCTCAATTCTGCACTGATGTAATCTAGCGCAAGCTGCATTTCTTGCTGGGTCTGAGTCCGAGACGCTTCATTTTGGTCAGCGGTCAGCAGCTCGACCACAAGATAGAGAAGACCTGAAATGATTCCGCCTGAGATAATGACGACGACGAGTAATTCAATCAGGGTGAATCCCTTGACGGTTCGATTTGGGAGTGATGACGTATTCGATGCTTTGAAGACAGTGCGTAGAAATGAACCAACGTTGACTCTGTGTTTCACGATTAGAACCCTGCAATAACAAAATAGTTGCTCAAATTCGTTTGAAGATAACTCCAAGTAAATCTATTCAGTCAAGCTCGAATCATCTGTTCGAGTCGGATATTCGCTCATTCCGCACAGTCATTGTTTGTGCTGTGGTAGCAAAACAATGACCCGTCTGTATCACTCCAGCTCATTTCTGAGGTCAACACAGCAAGGGGACGTTGACGCTGATTACCTTCGCCCGACGTGAATTGTAGTGAGGCAGGCTCAGTGCCCAGAGAACCATAATTTTCTGATGCATTTGCGGCATAAACCCGAACCATGACGTTGAAGTTGTTGGGTCGACCATCATTTCCACGCGCATTCTCTTGGGTGGAGAATGACCCTGCATCACGAAACGTTTGAACAAGGAAATCCTCTTCACAATCTCCATCGAGGTCTACAGGCAATGCTTGAGCAATCGGCACGGGAGTCTCGTTATATGGATTTGCACATCCAGCATTAACTGACTTGAGAAGGTTGAAGCTGGCAGCAGGCGCAGGTTCTGACTCTAAATTTGCTTGAGCTGTTGCACCGGGAATGCTGGCTCGACTGTGTTCGCCCAGGGTAACCATTGTGCGGAGCCGATCGATCTCTCCCTGCGCAATCTGAGTCGATTGTTCGACTCGACGGTTTTGCAAGCGAGTGGCAGCAGCTAGTACTAGAGGAGGTCCGATCATTGCGCCAGTTAGCGCGATGACAGCGATCGCCACCACACACTCCATCAATGTCAGACCTTTGTCTCGTTTGTGTTTTGGAGTAGCCTCGGCCAAAGATTCTGAGGATGTCTCTTGATACATAAGATGCATTGCCGTCAACAAAAATTTGCTCATCTTCCCAAAAGTCAGTTTGTAAATTGAGTCTGTTTGAATAATTTGAGAGTGCTAGTTTGCTTAATCGTTGAGTGATCTATCGCAGTTGAGTATAGGACTCGTAACTAATCGAGTTGAGGTCCGGTGTGTCAAGAACGATCTCAGCTTGCATCTGGATGGTTTAACCATGATTGCGATCGCCATCAGCTTGGAATTCAATGCATTAGCAGCATCGGCTACATCAGCATGCATCGGTACCATTGAGCGATCAAAAACTACCTGTGGTGAACCATCGACAGATCTGCGAGCTCAGGTTTGACTATGCATCTTTCGTCATATGCGGAATACACAGTCATTCGTTGCCCTAATGCGAAAGCAAAAAACGATATCTAAAACAAGCAACGTGATTCATCTCGCCTGCAACATGGGATAGCAAACAGGGTGTAGTCTCGGCATAACGAGACTCCCTATTACTTATTAAGAATTACCCGTTTACGCTTGAGGCCCTTCGGGGTATCTAATGAAATCACATGCAAAACTTCTGATGAGGTTGGTGAATACACCCAAAGCCGCTCTGTTGTTTAGCAATATGCTGAACATTAGAGGAAGCTTTTCACTGCACATTGGTAGATGCGTGTGACTGAGAAATATAGATCTAATCATCTAGGTTAGGACACGTCGTATCGTTTCATTCCTCAGCACATAGCCAAATGGATCGCCGTCTTGCCCTAACGGAACTGGTGACGGATCTGACTAAATTTATCAACCTGATTAGAGGCGAAATTCCTGGATATGCATGATGGGTAGAGCACAGGATCGAACCAGGTCGCCATACTAACCAATAACAGGGTGTGGTCAGGATTCCAGAATAATAATTTCTAGCTTCAACGAATTATTAACTAAATCGGATTTACATAAAAAGCTCAAGAAGTTTGTATCTTGCTGGATGCGTTGATTAACTGCAGTGTTGTGAGATATGCTCCGCGTGCTCACAACACTATCGAGTCATTCCCAAACTAATGACATTTGTGCAACACATGACTTTGCAAAGTTGACGAAGCAAGAGAGCTTTTGGTTGCGCATTGCGCAACCAAAAGCTCTCTTGCAGGGTGCTGAGTTTGGGAAGGTTGCCAAAGTATGACAACGAGTAGCTACGGCCATATAGAACAATTAAGCGTTTAGGACGTAGCCCAAGCGTGTAATTGCTCGTATATCGGGATAATTATCCTAGGATGAAATGGCTACGGTTGAGCTGGCTCGAATCAAAGCGAGAAATTTGAGCCAAAACATCATCATTCAGTGAAATGATGGTGTGTCTACCCTCTTGGGTAATATCCAGTTCTCTGAATCTGTCTGCTGCACCGATAAGGAGGCGATCGCATGAAGCATTAAAGCCCTTGATAATATCGTGCTGTCGACCGGTTTCTAGAACAAAGGTGTCGCATCCTCGTCCGCCTCGGTATAAATCTCGTCCGCGACCACCCTCCAGCCAATCATCATTTGCACCACCAATAAGTCGGTCATTCCCACCGTTGCCATAGAGCTTGTCTTCACCCTGTTGGCCTTTCAGCGTGTCATTCCCACGGCCACCATAAAGTAGATCGTCGCCATCTTTACCGTTCAATCTGTCTCTACCACCAAGACCTTTGATGGTGTCGTTTTTCTCAGTACCAACGTAGCGATCGCCCTCATGAGTGCCCAGTAATACAGTGGGTATGTCAGGGAGAATGGGGATTGATGGTTTTTCAGGAGACTGATTGTTTTTAGGACCTTCAGTTTCTGGGGGTTCAGGGTTTGGTTCAGGGTTAGAAATAGGTTCTTCTGAAGCTGGAGGTGGCTCTTTCGGATTTGAATCAGGGGAATCTGGTTGGAGAGGCGCACCTAAACCGTCTTCAATGGATACATCGTCGTAAAAGAGAACACGTGTGTCAACTTTTGAATAATCTTCTGGATCAAGCCACGCGGGATCTTTCCAAATCCATTTATATACGCCCAGTTTCATGTATGGGAATTTTTGATCATTAAACGAATTTGGCCCCGACTGATCAACAATGAGCTCTTGATCCTTCCAAATTTGGAGAAGACCATCCTCTTTGTAGGACCATCGTACGCTGATGGTCCAATCAATCCACTCCCCTACTTCATAATCACCAACCCATATGGTCTCGGTACGTTTCGTTGGAGACTTCTCGGTTGTGACTGGACTTGGATCGGAACGATTCAAAATCTCGATTTTGTCTCCCTCAATATCAAATATCAACGGAGGACCACCAACCTTTTCATCGATACTTTCGCCAAGATCTTTATCAGGAAAGTTATGCCACTGGACGAATGAGTCTGGCAGAGGATCATATTCCCAATCCTCTGGGATGTACATTCTGAAGCGATAAGTTGCTTCAGCGTTCACCTTGACTGGAGTTGTCGATAGCTCAGAGCGAATACTGCCTGATGTCCATGGATCGTCTCGGCGAAGCTCAAAGCGAGCAGCTTTTCCGGGCCCTTTTGGAGAATCTACAAGCTGCAGAGAATAAGGTTTCTGGGGAGTATCGTCTCTCCAAAGTTCTGATAAATCTTGCTCAAAGTCATCACTTAGGAGAATATTCGTGTTTGAAGATGAAGTTAGGCTAGACATAAGATGCTGAAATGGCCCCTAGGTTGAAGGTGTAAATAAGGTAAACCGGCGTTAATCCTCAGTCTTTACTTGATGGATTTAACGTTCGTCTCTCTGAAATGTTGGCCTCTTTTATTCACAGACAGCACAACCAGAGGTAGTCTGAAACTGAATCTTAGACACACCAAGGGAATTTGCGATCGCCCGGTTAAAGGTTCACGCATATCTCTCATTAGGTAAGAAGTTGACTGCTGTGGATAATCTTGATCGTTATGGTGATTGCAACCGCGTTAGGTACAGAAGCGTCGTTGTGGAACGGACTGCGCTCTACAACACTCGTGATTAATTGATGTGCATAGCATGATACAAAATCACACAATTAGTAGTTTCTCGTAAAACGCTTCAATTCCTGTGAGATGACCTTGAACTTTTGGGAATTGTCTTTGAATCTTTCATGAAGTTGTTGCTATAGCTGTCGCCAGTTTCGTTAGGATAAGATGGCGATTCGGCTGAGAACTGAGTGATACTCGATGTCTTAGCTTAAATCGCTAAAGCTATAATCATTCATCATGTTGATGGGTTAGATAAGGCATCTTATGCAGTTAACACTGACATAATTTTCTATGGCAATATTTTTATAGCAACTGCACGAAGTACGGAAAAAGTATTGTGAGGCGCAGCGCGCCTACCCTTCTTAATCAGATGTTCACAGCACTCATACCCTTATAGAGTAAGACTTGGGTGTGTATGGCCTGCAATGTCTGAGTATGAATATGCAAAACCACACATTTATTGCGTTGTTTAGCAATGACAAGCATTGCTCGCGGCTACCAAAAAATCTGCCTACTCCCTCTAGCGGAGAGAAAACTCATCAAATTTAATAACCGGAGAACTGGGATCTTCGGTGTCAAATCGGTAACTGGAAACATTGCCTGATGCCGTGTCAAGAATGCTAAACACAGTCACAGTGTCGCTAGAGATAAACGGCTGTGGTTCACCGTTATTGTCTACGATAGGCTCTAGGGTGGGGACAATAGGTTCAAGACCATTTGGGTCGCCGATCGCCACATAATCTTCCTCGTAGCCAATTGGAATCGGGCGTCTATCTTGTCCTAAATACACGCCGTACGTGTTTCCTACGTTAGATGATTCTAAGTAATGGGTTCCGCTATCACTGACAAATCGATTCCATACATGTGAATGACCGAACAACACCAAATGAGTACCGGCTTGCTCAACGAGGGGCATCACATCGCGAATAAGGTAGTCTGCTGATTTTGGATATTCATATCGAACCGATTTAATGCTGCCGTCAGGAAAATAATCAAT
This sequence comes from Cyanobacteria bacterium J06627_8, assembly GCA_038520475.1. Taxonomy (GTDB): domain Bacteria; phylum Cyanobacteriota; class Cyanobacteriia; order CAKZMO01; family CAKZMO01; genus JBCCWF01. The sequence goes on along the minus strand of JBCBLF010000025.1, from coordinate 16,087 downwards.
CGTCTGTACCGGATCAGTGTAGGCAGGAACAATATTATCTCCTAGCGTATGGGGAGGGTGATGGAGCATGACGATTCGATACGTCGCTTGAGTAAATTCAAGACTAGAAAGCTCTGCCTTTAACCATTCATATTGAGGACTCCCGGGGGAAATCGGTTCAAAGATGTGTTGCCCAAATCCCCAGTTTTCTGGTTTATTCAGATCTTCGTCTCTCTCCCGATAGCGCCCCCTTGAATCAGCATTCAAGCTCGCCCTACGCCAGATATTCGTTGCAAACAACGAGACCAGTCGGATGTCGCCGAACGTGACGGCATAGTATCGAGAGTGACCAACATCATTCTTTGGGAGCGTGAAAATTTCCTCATAGGTATCTGTATTGAAGGAGTTATTTTCAATCCAAACGTCTTCCACATTTTGATCTTGCGTCGGATTAATCTCAGATGCTTTTTCCAGATATCGCTGTTGAGCGATCGCCCGAGGCACCGGATCTCCAAACTGTTCTCCAATGGTTTTTTCTGTCGATAAACGCCCCATCACCTCGTGGTTGCCAATGGCCGGAAATAGTGGCGCAAACTGAATGAGTTGTCCTCCCTGGTAATTTGTTGAACCAGATGAGTCTTCTAGCGGAGTGTCGGCTCTTCCCTGTAGTGCCGGGAAGAAGGCTCGTCCGCGATTATCATCAAACCACTCAGACGCGCGGTCAGGAATATTTACTAAATCGCCGGCTAGAAAAATTGCATCAATTCGTCCGATGGTTTCTTGCACCTTTTGCAGATTTGCCGGTGTCATCGGCATGAGTTGGTGGTCAGAGGTCAGCAAAATCTTGAGTGGCGTTCCTGGTGCAGGGAGAGAGGTTAAGTCAAAAGTATCGCTCGAACGCTCTTGACCATCATCATCGATACTAATCACCCGATAGGGAACCCGTTTATTTGAAGGGATGTTGCTCACTTCGGCTTCATGTCGCCAAATATCTCGAGGTACTGGACTTGTGTAGATTTGTTCCTCCTCGGTTTGTTCTCCAACGCGCGATCGAGAATCTTCTCGAGTTCGGGTGAGTTTTCGAGTGGTGGCAACGGTTGACTCCTCCAGTCGATCGCCGTGTTCTACAATGTGGCGCTCTCCTTTGAACTCTGTAAACCAAACAACTCTGACTGAATTTTGGGTTGGGAGCTGTAAAAATGGGTCAGTGAGCAGCCCAGACGATGAAGCTGGAGTTGTCATTGGCATAGAGCGTCTAAAGAAGTTGACTACCGTCAATGAATACGCTGTTGCAACGGCGATCGCCATTGCAGTGAGAACGATGCGTCCATTGGAGTACTGATTCATGGTGAATAATGAATGCAACAATACAAATCTGTGCAGATGTAATTGACTAAATCACGAGCATCATCGTACTAGTGCCCATGACGGATGCAATAACAGGTTTGATAGCGCTTCATAGTAGAAACAAAATTGAGAATACAGTCGTTCGCAGCTCCATCCTATCCCTTTGTTGTCAAGGATAAGTCGAGTGAGGATGTTTCGTTTGGAAAAGCTCCAAATCTCTACGAGCTGTTCAGCAGATCTTAATGATATTGAAAGCATCACATGAAATGCTTTCAATATCGCGTTTCAAGGGGGACAGGCGTCATTAATTCTTGATTCGTGAATAATGGACAGCGGCTAAACCGTCATATCTTCTAGCACGAATTCGTCAGAATGTTTAACTATGGTGGCATCACTTATCGATTTAAGGGTGCTTGCTCTTTAGTGGCTCTAGTTTTAGATACCCCACGGTTGAAATTAGTGCATGATGCTGGTGCATAGAACCAGTCCTTAAAGGTCGGGGCTTACAGAACCATCGATTGAGACCAGTTGAGAAACCGCAATAGTAGTCACGAGTTATCTCAGATTCTTTTGGATCGTGGTTGTCTATTTTTGAATCGTGGTTGTCTATTTTGAGTAGGATAGAACTATCCGCTGACGCTGTACCGAAGCTGCTGGAGTCTACCGCTTCCCAATCGTTGTTTATCAGCTCCAAACGTAAAACTGTTTACAGCTCTAGTTCTCCACTGTTATCCATACGCTGACCTATGTTTCATTCCATTATTACGGTTTTGAGCTACCTTCGACGTCGCTGGTTCTATGCTGTCGTATCAGCTGTTGTAGCCGTTGGCATTATGTTGGGCTCTGCACGGCCTGCTCCTGCGGTTCCATCATGGTTAGAATTATTGATTCGAGGGGTTCAGGTTGTCCAACTTTCGACCATTTCTGATCGTCAAGAAGTTGAGCTGGGTCGGCAAATCAATGAACAGCTCGTCAATCAGGAATTTAGGGTCTATAACAACTCGCAAGTTGAACGATATGTCAATCAGGTGGGTCAGCGGCTTGTTCCTGCAAGTACGCGATCTGATATTCCGTATACCTTTCAGGTTGTGCGAGATGATCAAATCAACGCATTTGCGACGATGGGCGGTTTTGTTTATATCACAACTGGGCTGTTGAGTGCAGCCGATAACGAGGCTCAGATGGCCAGTGTGTTAGCCCACGAAATTGGTCACATTGCGAGTGAACATGCGATCGAGCAGATGAGGGAACAGGCGATCGCCCGAGGGCTCATGTCTGCTGCGGGTGTTGACGAAAGTGTCGCCGTAAACATTGGTGTTGAATTAGCCGTCAATCGTCGAAACAGTCGTGCAGACGAGCGTGAAGCCGACCAACTCGGTTTAGCCAATCTCCAGCGGGCAGGATATGCTCCCTCGGCCATGGTTGCGTTTATGGAGAAGCTGTTGTCAGCAGGCTCTCCACCGACCTTTTTGAGCACCCATCCGTCGGTATCGAGTCGCATTCGAGATCTTAATGCTGCGATTGATCCGGCTACAGCAAACGTTGGGGATGGACTTGATGAGGCATCCTACCGCTCGAACGTTCAAGGGCTTCCGTCTTAACTGTCGAAGTCAAGGTGGCTTAATCGCTAAGCGCTGATTGCCTGGTCTGTTCGGCTTATGGTGGCGTATTCGGACAGCTCCTTCGGAGGTATCGCTTCAACGCAGCTTTATAGAAATGTGAGCATATCTACTGAATTTGAGCTGCGAATATGATCAACGTCACACATTTGGAACAGGTATCTCACAATGAGCCTTGTGATGCATCACGACGCACCGCCTAACTTTATGAAATATTTAACCTGTGTAGAAGAGTGTATGTATTTACACGCGTCACTATATCGCCTTCCTCTGTAAATGCTCATGATGAGATTAAGAGGGAGAACGCCAGCAGATTGATTCATGAGGAGAGTTTCTGATATGCAACATTCATCTTTTTATCGGTTCGATGATTCTTCTCGCGGCTCCAAGCAGCTTGTATCTGGGAATCTTCATTCATCTGTTTACGAAGATGTGGCTGCGCTAATTGAATCTGCTGATTACATTACAGCGTTGCGATTTTTGAATGATGCACTCGCGCTGACTCCAATGGATTATCACGCTTGGACGCTTCGAGGTGTTGTGTTAGTTTATCTGGGGCGATATGAGGAAGCGATCGCTAGTTGTGAGCGTGCAACGGTCTACCAGCCGAATCATTCTGAAGCATGGAAGTTTCGAGGGCTGGCGTTACATGCCTTGAATCGATATCGAGAAGCGCATGAGTGCTACGATCGAGCCCTTGGTATTGTTCGTTCGTCGCCGTTGCAACATCTTTGCCGCTGGTTGCGTAACAAGTTAGGTACATCTGAGCGTTACGATTATCAAGCTTTGATGCTGTAGCAGTTAGAGTTGAACGAAGGACTACTGTTGAGATACTTCTGTTCTCCTGCTTTTGGCTTCGAACCAAGATAGCATTAGGCCCGCCTCGCGTCGCGAGGCGGGCCTAATGCTATCTTGGTTTGGATTTGGTTCAATTGGCGCGATCGGGTTGGTTAAGAAAACTTAGTCAGAATGCCCAAGAAGAATTTGGTTCGGTCAGTCAACAATGTGCGTCGATAGCCATCGGCTGCTTTCTTAATGGCTTCTGCTTGAGTTGGATACGGGTGGATCACCGTCGATAATTTACTCAAGCCTAAGCCGCCGACAATTGCTGTGGTGATTTCACTAATCATGTCACCTGCATGAGTCGCGACAATCGTTGCGCCCAAAATCTCGTCAGAACCGCGCTTATGAAGAATTTTGACAAAACCTTCCTCTTCTCCATCGGCGATCGCCCGATCCACGTCATGAAACGGCACCTTGATTGTATTTACATCAATCCCTTTTTCCTGAGCATCCTGTTCATACATCCCTACGTGGGCAATCTCTGGATCCGTATAGGTTGCCCAAGGCATCACTAAGTCACTGAGCTTATATTTTCCAAACCCAAACGGAGAGAAGAAAGCATTCTTTAAGACAATGCGCGCGGCTGCATCAGCAGCGTGGGTAAACTTCCAGTTCATGCAAATGTCGCCAGCGGCAAAGATTCGAGGGTTTGCTGTCTGCAAATGATCATCGACCATGACACCTTTTCGAGCATCGTAGGTTACCCCAGCTGCGTCTAGATTCAAGCCTTCAAGATTCGGTTGTCGTCCAGCTCCAACCAAAATTTCGTCAACGACAATTGATTCTTCCTTACCGTTCTGGTCAAAATAAAGACGTTTGCCTTCAGGCGTTTTTTCCACACGCTTGAGTGAGCTGTTCAACACGAGTTGAATGCCTTCACGAATGAAGGACTGCTGGACAATCTCCGCTGCGTCGGCATCTTCTCGAACGAGTACGTGATTGCTGCGTTCAAATAAGAATACATTGCTG
>JBCBLF010000025.1:0-11300 GCA_038520475.1 Cyanobacteria bacterium J06627_8 | reverse complement strand
CAGCCGATTGGGCCTCCGCCAATGACCGCCAGCCGTCCTGGACATTCGGTCAGATTAAAGACGGTCTCATTCGTTAAGAATCCAGCTTCCTTCAATCCTGGCACGTTGGGAGAGACGGCCCGTGCCCCTGTTGCGATGACAGCTTTCTTGAATCGAAGCGTCTTGCCTGCAACCGAAATCGTACTATCGTCGATGAAACTTCCGTCGCCTAAAAAGACGTCAACACCTACTTTCTGAGCGCTCATAGGAGAATCAACAGGACTGATTTGTGCCCGTACACGGCGCATCCGACGCATCACAGCTGCGAAATCGATGTCAACGTGCTCAGGTGAGCGGATGCCAAAGGGGGCCGTGCGTCGCAAATCAGCAGCAACCCGAGATGAGCGAATGACTGCTTTTGATGGAACACAGCCAACATTCAAGCAATCGCCACCGAGCAAGTTTCGTTCGATGAGTGCAACCTTGAGCCCGATATCCAATCCGCCTGCGCCTTTAGCAGCAACGAGTCCTGCTGTTCCAGCACCGATAACCACGAGATCGTAAGTGTCTTTCGGAGTGGGGTTTTTCCAGTCAGGTGGATGCACATTGTTAATTAACTTTTGATTGAACTCATCCATTGGGGACAGTTCGAACGAATGCGTTGATGGGAGATTCATAGTGATGCGTCAGACGTGAATGAACAAAAGACAAAATCTGTAGATTTTTACATGTAGGGCTCAGCGCATCTAATGCGCTAGCCGAAAAAAGTAATGTTCAAATGACTAATGATTTGAATAGTGAACTGGGGCAAGAGTTCAGCGCCACAGACGTAACTTGATGTACGGAGCGAAACTCAGCAGTGAGTGAGGTTGGATTGAAATCTGCTGAGTTTCGAATACCAGTATTCCCAATGGACAGTGCGCTGAGAAAGCTCGGTGAATCATCGATGTCTAGGATGGTTGAGCATCCTGAGGTGTTTGGTCAGACAACTTTTCGTTTAAGGCTTTACGGGCAATTCGAGTGATAATGATGGTCACAATGAACGTCGCAATCAGTCCAACGACCAAGAGTGCTGTTTCTGCGGGGCTTCCAGATCCTTCACCACCAGCAAAGAGCTTCGTCAGATTTCCTGCTGTTGCACCGATGTAGGTATACAAAAATGTGCCTGGAATCATGCCAATGAAGCCGAGAACATAGTCTTTAAGGGAAACACTGGTGATTCCAAAGGCGTAGTTTAGGAGCACAAAAGGGAATACCGGGGAAAGGCGGGTGAGTGAAACGATTTTGAAGCCTTCATCTCCAACTGCCTTATCAATGGCTGAGAAGGTTTTATTCCCTTCAATTTTTTTGGACACCCAACCTCGTGCCAAGTAGCGGCCGACTAAAAAAGCTGCTGTTGCGCCGAGCGTTGCTCCAATAAACGCGCAAATGGCTCCTTTCCCAAGCCCAAACAGTGCTCCGGCTCCTAATGTCAGCAATCCACCAGAGATGAAAGCAACCGTCGCGATGACGTAAACCACAATCAGTGCAATCGGCCCCCATGGGCCAAGGGCTTCAATTCTTAATAGGATGTTTTGAATAAAGCCACCACCGTCACTTGCCGATTCTTGGGCGATCGCCGGAGCCGTGGTTACGAAAAATGCGATGGTCACGAGTGCAACAATCTTCAAACACCGACGAGCTAATTTAGATTGAAGTATCCCAGCGCGTGAGACGTTGCGATAGGTGTGTGATGCAAGTGGTTTCCAGTTCTGAGCATTCAGGTTCATAAGCGTGTGTCCTGGGAATAGCAATGATCAGCGTGTAATGTGAGCATGAAGAAGGAATCGCCGTCAATCCACTGATCATCATTCTTGGAGTCAGATAATGGTCTCAGTTGATCTCGGGACTCATCGGGGTTAACCTGCCAACAACTCAAGCCTAGGGGGATTATCTGAATCAAGTATTAACTTCTCCTGAGAAGATTAACGACTGTATCCGAATAATTAACTGAGAGAACCGAACTGAGACAATAACGTCTTAGTTGGTGGCAGAGGAACAAAGAAATTAGGTGCATATGTGGCCTAACCTCTTCATTCCTTTTCGAATGCAGTATTCCCTCAAGAATAGATTTCTAAATTAGTATGCAGGCTGTGACTTTTAGTCCATCCCCTCAATGGGTGCAAAGCCCTGACGTTGAACGTTTTCGCAGATGTGACGAGGTTCCAGAAATTGTAAGAGGTAGTCGGGACCACCGGCTTTAGTGCCAACTCCAGACAGCTTGAATCCACCAAAGGGCTGCCGCGCTACGATCGCCCCGGTGATGCTGCGATTGATATACAGATTGCCGACCTCAAATTCCTCTGTTGCGCGCTCGATGTGTGATGGAGTCCGGGAGTAGAGTCCACCCGTCAATGCAAAGTTTGTCCCGTTGGCGATCGCCAATGCGTCATCAAAATTCTGCGCCTTCATCACTGCCAGCACTGGACCAAAAATTTCCTCTTGGGCAATGACATGATCAGGCATCACATCTGTAAAGATGGTCGGCCCAATAAAATAACCGGTTGTCGGCACTTCCACTGATAAAGCCAGCGTTGATTGGTCTTTCCCTTTTTGAATGTAGTCTTGGATGCGAGTGTGGGCAGCGGCATCAATCACAGGCCCAACTTTCGTGCTGGGATCGTCTGGACGACCTACATTGAGGGATTGGGTTGCGTCGATGAGGCGCTCGACGAATATGTCGTAAATCGGAGCCATCACGATCACACGAGAGCAGGCCGAACACTTTTGGCCGCTGTAGCCAAATGCTGAATAGACAACGCCCTGTACCGCCTGATCGAGGTCAGCACTTTCGTCCACGATAATCGCGTTTTTGCCTCCCATCTCTGCAATGACCCGCTTCATGTGCTTTTGCCCAGGTTGAAGCACCGCTGCGTCTGCATAGATCTGACAGCCAACCTCTTGAGACCCCGTAAACACAATCATGTGCGTATTGGGATGCTTGACGAAATGGGAGCCCACTGTGGACCCCCGTCCCGGCACATATTGGAACACGCCGTTTGGGATGCCAGCGTCAACTAAGATCTCGGCAATTTTCGAAGCAATCACGGATGTGGTTTCGGCGGGCTTCAGCAGGGCACAATTTCCGGTTGCCAATGCGGCAACGGTCATACCCGTAGGAATCGCCAAGGGAAAATTCCAGGGCGAAATGACAACAACAATGCCACGAGGTTGATAGCGATAATGGTCAGCTTCTCCAGCTACATCGTAGTGATAGCCGCTATCTAGCCGTTCCATCTCAGCTGCATAATATCGACAAAAATCGATCGCCTCTGACACTTCAGGATCAGATTGATGTAGGGTCTTTCCGCCCTCTAGCATCATCCAGGCACATAGCTCTGCTCGGCGCTCTTCTAACAAGTCAGCAGCTTTACGAATGATGTTGGCACGGTCGATGACTGGCGTCGTTTTCCAACTCTGGAACGCTGCTTTCGCAGCCTGCATCGCGTCTTCTGCCTGCTCAATGGAAAGTCGTCCGATTGTGCCAATCACTTCTGTCGGCTGGGCTGGATTCACCGAATCGACATTATCTTGGGTGTAGATACGTTGACCATTCACCAAGGGGAGGTACGTTTGCCCCAGTTGTTGACGAATGGTTTCAATGGCCGCTAGGAATGATCGACGCTTTTCAGCTTCTGCAAAGTCAGTATCCGACGCATTTTGGATCAGCGTATGGGATTCAGATATCAGCGCTGTAGGGAGAGGACTGGACGGATCGTCCATCATGACGGGAGGTGCTAGTAGCTCGTCTACCGGAGCATTTTCTAAACTCTGACGGAGAAATGAACTATTCGCCGTATTTTCTAGCAGTCGTCGGATCAGGTAAGACATGCCCGGAATGAGTTCCCCGTAAGGACAGTACACGCGCACTCGAAATCCTTGATTGACTAATGCAGTGGCTAACTTATCTGCCATGCCATAAAGGACCTGAAGTTCGATACGACGAGGCGGGATATGGAGTGCTTTTGCAATGGCGATCGCCTTAGCCTGAGACCGAACATTGTGGCTCCCAATGGCAGCATAGAGATATTCATGATTCTCTAGCAATATTTGAGTCATTCGCTCGAAATTTGCATCGGTTGAAGACTTATGGTTATACACTGGCTGAGGCCAATGATTCTGCCGAGAAATAATCGTCTCCTGATCCCAATACGCACCTTTCACCAGCCGAATGGTAATAGGAGTGCCCCGCTGCTTTGCCCAATCAATCCAACTGAGTAAATCGTGCTCACTGTCTCGCAGATAGGCTTGAAGTGTGACTCCAATATCTGATCGAGTACGGAATTCCTCTTCCATCAAAATGCGCTGAAGGATGCTGATGGTCAGTGTTTTGTATCGGTACTGCTCCATGTCGAAGTGGACCATTGCTCCCAATTCACTGGCACGACGCAAGAGGGTGCGAATGTGTTCACTGACTTTCGCTTCGCTGCCTTCGGCATCCAGTGGGTCAAACTGAGAATAAAAGGCGGTCAGTTTAACGGAGACCTGAACTTGCGAGAGGGGAATGCTATCCGCTTCATCAATTTGCGGAACCGTTGACCAGTGTTTCGAGGCTTGGGTCAACTGCTCTATTAAATCTAAATAGCTAGTCAAGTAAGATTTGGCCTCTTTTTCCGTAATCACTGCTTCACCGAGCAGATCTACGGTGAAGCACATCTTTTGTTTACGGAGTTGTTCTAGGGTTTTGACGGTCTGCTTTAAATTCTCTCCTGAGATATATTTTCGGGCCAGGGTTTCAACCGCAGTCGAAACCGTTGTGGCAGCCACCTGTGCTGGCATAGAGTCTGGACTGGCAAAATTGAGCATTCCCTTGAGGGCCGTTGGCAGCTCCACTGATGAATCGCTGAGGTATTCTTGGAAATGTCGAGCAATCTCAGTTTTACTTTTAAGAGAGGGAAGACAGTCGATAAACCGAAACATCTGCACTCGCAGCCCTGGATTGCTCATCGTCCAGTCCAGTAACTTATCATCCCACCGCATTTGATCACGCATCTGAGCCAGGAAGTTCTTTTTCTCTTGAGTGGCACTCAGCAGTTGACGGGCGATCGCCTGAGTCTGCTGTTCATAGAGGTTATCGGCAGTTGTGCTGCCCATTGGCTTAGATGCTTGAATGACCACGGGTGTTGATTCCTTAGTGAATAGCGAGTTGGATTCTTATTTTCGCACCATTAAAAAACTCTCGCCCGGATGTTGCCTTTTGTGATGCAAGTCTGAATGTTTTAGGTTGTCTGAGTATCTCAGGTAGAGCCATAGCGAGACACCACAAAATCAGCGTGAGTTGTGTTGATGAAAACTTTTAATTTATTACACTCAACCCTTTGAAGGTGCGCATTCGCCTAAGACCTGTTCAGCGGTCTGAACTGTGCAGAATTCGCCATTTAAGCTTGCTAGATGAATGTTATGAATCGCATCGGCTGAATAGTGAATGCCCCTGTGATCTGTGCGATCGAACGTTGCCGTTGCGTCAGACACCACCGTCACATGAAAACCAAGGTTGCCTGCCATGCGCACAGATGTAGATACACAATGGTCGGTGGTGAGTCCAACGACCACAAGCTGGAGAATGGCTTGGTTTCGTAAGTATTGTTCGAGCTCTGTTCCAATAAATGCGCTATTCACCGTTTTGGTGAATTCCGGTTCTCTAGGGAGCGGTTTAACTACCTCTTTAAAGGTATTACCGGGTTGATTTGAACGAAGCGGTGAATTGGGCTCGACTGAGCAATGCCGAATGTGGATGATCGGCCTGCTATGACTGCGCCAGTGAGTGAGCAATTGCGCGATCTTTTCCTCTGCATCGGGATTATTGCGATGTCCCCAAGATGGATCATCAAATCCCTTTTGAACATCAATGATTAACAACGCTACTTCGTTCATTACTGTTTTGGCTAGTGCTGCTTTGTTCCTTGGAATCACAACTATAGCGTTAGCCATTTAGGTTAGGACACCGAGTAGCATTCGGTTATTTTGCGTATCGCCAAATGGCTCGTCGTCTTGTCCTAACGGAATTGACGACGGCTATAGTTGAACAGTTTTCGTTCAAAGACAAGATGATTTTCCAGTGATAGGAACCCCGAATATTGCATCCCTGTCAATAGACAAGAGGCGATCTCACAACGCTAAATCACAACTCGTTTGATCAATATAAACTACGACGGCAAAATATCCTGATCGTCTGAAAGAAGATGCGTTTTATTAGGATGGTCATGCTTGATGATCTGGGTATGTCGGTTGCTGATGTGTTTCTGGGAATGTTCAGGTGAGACATATCGAGTGACACATGCCGCAGTGGTTAGGATGAGACTGTTCGGTGAGGGGCAGTGTAGGGAAAGCATTTGACGTGTAGAAGTCAGGAGTAGGCGATCGCCCTACTTAGGGATTGATAGGCATCTCATCATGGATGTGGAGAGACTATGGAGCAGTTAAACTACTCCCCTGGAATACAAAACGACTCACCCTCATCGCTTCAAACCCTGGCCCCGCTGATTAATCGGGTTTTGGCACAGGAATCGTTGAAAAAGGAGCTTCGCTTTGCTCAAATTCGAGTCCTGGTTCTCCTTCTCTCCGCTACGCTGGATTCGATTGTTTTTGTCTTTCCGCAGTTGTTAGGGAAAGAGTTTGTCCCGCCGAGTATTGCGTTGATTAGCATTAGTGCCAGTATGCTTTCTATTGGCATTGTGGTTTTGTTGCGACGTAGCATTCGCTATGAGGGTAATCGTTGGCTCCAAACCGTTCTTCCCATTTTTGATGGCGCTCTGCTCGCTGGTTTCATCACCAACATTGCAGGCATTTTGGGGATGACACAGCCCCAAATCACAACAAATATTGCGGCGTTGTGTTGCGTGTTTGCCGTATCAGGTGGAGTCCGTCTGAATCGTCGTGCTGCTGGGATTACCACCATTCTGGCCGTTGCCAATGTGTTGTATGCGGGCTATTTGTTTGAGCTCACCCCCACCATCAGCGTATTCACAACCATTACCGTCATTGGAGCTGGGGCGTTAGGCGTTTGGATTGCAACGATTGTGCAGCGTCAGGTGAAGAGTGAAGCTGGGCGTTTAGTGATGGAGCGGTTCTTGCCTAAAACTGTGGTTGAAACTGCGTTTGAAGCGCCCCTGGAATTGTTGCAGCAGCCTCGTGTGTGTGACGCCACCATTGTTATTACCGACCTGCGAGGATTTACTCGCTATGCACAAAATACGTCTCCTGATGAGGTCTTTCGGTTTCTCAATCGGTTGCAGAGTGTCTTGTCGGAAACGATTGAAGCGCATGGTGGTTGGGTCGATAAGTTCATGGGAGATGGCATGTTGGCTGTGTTTGGTGCGCCGGAAACCATGGGTAATCATGCTCAAAAGGCGTTTGAGGCGTCTATTGATATGTTGGCGAAGGTGCAGACCTTTAGTCCCCTTGATATCGGGATTGGCATTCACTCCGGGACCGTTGTTGCCGGGTGTTTAGGCACGAATCATCATCTGGAATTTACTGTGGTGGGCGACACAGTCAACGTTGCAGCCCGCATCGAAGAATTAACCAAGCATCTAGGACATGCCTTGCTCATTAGTGCAGCGAGTCAACAATACCTTGAGATTAGGGAACTGCGATCGCTCGGGAAACAAGTCATTCGAGGGCGATCGGCAGAACTCGAAGTGTTTACGCTTCGCGACTTGATTAACTGACAAAAGTTTTGATTGACGACGGTGTGCGCATTGATTAAGAGGTGTTGGGCAGAGCAAAACCCAACACCAGAAGCGGGTTTTGATGGGCTTGCTAGCGCTGACCCATTCATCAGTAGCTGCTAAGTTACTGATAATTCAGCAATTTAGGTGATTTGCGATTCAGAGATTGCTCAATTTTAGTCATCAATGAAAACGGTAGTCCGGGTTCTAAATACAGATGCTCAGGAATATTATCTTTTATTTCCTCATGCAACTTGGGTAATTCGCTCCAATGGCGACCGCACTGTAAGTGGTGTGCCGTATGGTAGCCCAAGTTGCAGGTGAAGAAGTTGTACCACCGATCCGTGATATTGTACGTGGCTTGATAAGGGTCTTGCTCGTCGAGTCCAGCGTGATGGTCGAAGGTCACATAAGCGGTGAGGTACAGCAGGGCAATCATCGGAATAATGAAAATGATGAGTGTGTTCACCCAATTCACCCAGGCGAAGAGCCCTAACACAACAATTGTGAGTATCATATTTTCAATCAATTTGCGTTGCGCTTTGGGATGTCGGTTGCCTACCTTTAAAGCTGTTGGATAGGCGTGGGTACCCACATTGAAGGTATAGGTTAAACGCGGCATGAGATTGCCTCTGTCGTCTTTCCATGCAGATTCGTCTTTTGATTGGTCGAGATAATTGAGGTGGTGTCCCAGCGTGTGATGTAGCACCCAGGCTTCGCCAACAATTCCGGTGTGGAGACCCATGATAAATTCGATTAGCCGATTGGCCCATGCTGAATTAAAAAAATTGCAGTGTTGGTGATGATGATTCCAACTACAAATCCATCCCTTGATATTTAGACTGGCGATCGCCCACAGAATCGGTAAGACGATAGAAGGGCTGAATAGAAAAACGACTATGTCGATTCCGAAAACGAGCACAATTGAAGCGATGAGATAATAGTCGATTTTCCTTTTGACGAACATATGTGATGTAAATTGAGAGGACTGCGATTCTCAACAGAATTGCTATCTGTCGGAAGCCTGCTTATTCTACAGTTCCCTGTGCGTAATAGCGATGTCACATCGTGCTACGTGCTTCACTCAAACCATATTTTAAGGAAAGCCGCGCGCCGCACTGCTTTCCTCGAAAACAGAGGTATGGCTATGAAAAAGAAGGGGCGATCGCCCTTACCGTGACTCATGCACGTTCATTTTCAGCAATCCATTACACCATTAGAGGTTCTGGCTTCGCTTCTTCGATTCGACTGAGCCAGTCGATGAGATTTTCCAACTGCTGATCGGGCTTCAGAACGCCGAGACCGCGTACGGTAACCTTTCCAGAAGAATAGACAAAACGGGAATGAAGATGGACTGGAAGTTTCTCTTTGAGTAAGTTCCAGGCGGGTGTCGCCATCGGTGTTTCCAAAATAATGTGCTGTTTCCCTTCAGGCTTAATGCGTGAGAAACCCAGTTCTTTCGCGATTTGCTTCAGTTCCATGATGCGAATGAGCTGTTCGGCGGCGCTGGGCATTGGGCCATAGCGATCGCACCAATCGGCAGCAATTTCTGTCAGTTCTCGCTTGGAGTGGGCCGCGGCAACGGCTCGGTATGCACTCATCTTCTGGTCGGGGTCGGGCATGTAATCGCTGGGAATAAATGCTGTCAAGTTCAGATCCACCTGGGTGTCGTCCACTTGAGGAATATCTTGACCCCGAATTTCTTTGATGGCGTCTTCAAGCATTTCCATGTAGAGGTCGAAGCCAATGGCATCCAACTGTCCAGATTGTTCAGCACCGAGTAAGTTACCTACCCCACGAATCTCCATGTCGCGCATGGCAAGCTGGTAGCCGGAGCCCAGTTGAGCAAATTCTTGAATTGCCCGGAGTCGTTTCCGCGCGGCTTCCGATAACTGACTTTTTCGCGGATAAAATAACCAGGCATGAGCCTGAATACCCGCTCGACCGACCCGTCCTCGAAGCTGGTAAAGCTGAGAAAGACCAAATTTCTGGGCATCTTCAATCAGAATTGTGTTGACGCGAGGAATGTCGAGACCCGATTCGATGATGGTGGTGCACACAAGTAAGTCTGCTTCGCCGCTGCTGAAAGCAAGCATGGTAGCTTCTAGTTCTCCTTCCTGCATCTGTCCGTGGGCGATCGCAATTCTCAGGGATGGCACCATGTCTCGGAGGCGTCCGGCGACCTCCTCAATGCCTTCAACTCGGGGCACTACGTAAAAGATTTGGCCTCCCCGATCGAGCTCTTGGCGAATAGCGGAGCCAATCACCTCCGGTTCATAGGCCGATAGGTGAGTTTTGATGGGACGCCGAGACGGCGGCGGCGTGGTGATTAGACTCATTTCCCGTACCCCAGAGAGGGACATGTAGAGTGTTCGCGGAATGGGCGTCGCACTGAGGGTCAAGACATCGACCGTGGTTTTCAGGGTCTTGATTTTCTCCTTCTGATTCACTCCAAATCGCTGTTCTTCGTCCACCACGAGCAAGCCCAGGTCTTTGAAATTGACGGTCTTGCTCAATAGCTGGTGGGTGCCTATAACCACATCCAGTTCACCTGTGGCGAGGCGCTGGATAATCTGCTTCCGTTCCTCTGCTGTGCGAAAACGGTTCAATAACCCGACTTGAATGGGATACGGCGCATAGCGTTCCTTCAACGTATGATAGTGCTGCTGAGTCAGAATCGTGGTTGGAGCCAAGAGGGCAGCCTGTTTCCCAGCGGTTATGGCCTTGAAGATACCTCGAATCGCAACCTCCGTTTTACCGAAACCCACGTCACCACACACGAGCCGATCCATGGGGCGGGGATTCTCCATGTCACGCTTCACATCTTGAATCGCCTTGAGCTGGTCGGTCGTGGGCTGATAAGGGAATGAATCTTCCATTTCCTCTTGCCACGGTGTGTCAGAGGGATAGGTAAAGCCTTCCTGTTCGGCTCGCTGCGCGTAGAGCTTCAGCAAATCAAAGGCGACTTTCTTGATAGCCTTGCGAACCTTGTTTTTCGTTTTCTCCCAAGCGGTGCCCGACATTTTGTTGAGCTGGGGCTTGCCCTTGCCTGCTGAACGGAACCGAGACAGGGCACCAACCTGATCGGCCGCAACTCGAAGCAGCCCATCGGCGTACTGCAAGACCAAATATTCGCGGGTTTCGCTGTTGAGCGTAAGACTTTCAAGCTTGATGAATTGCCCGACGCCGTGGTTACGGTGAACCACATAGTCTTTGGGACGAAGCTTGTTGGGGTCAACCTGTTTCGAGGTGGCGCGGCGGCGCTTGCGAACGTAGGTTGGCGTGGTCAGACTATGTTGGCCGAAGAATTCTCGATCGGTGACGACCATGATGCGGAAGGTCGGCAGAACGAAGCCTTCAAGTTCTGCCAAGCCTGAATATTTGACTGCCACAGGTGTCTGCTGAGTTTGCAGGCGATCGATCGCCGGATAGTCCTTGGGATTCGGCACAAACTGAGCCGGACAGTCGTGTTCTTGCAGAAGGGCCACGGACCGGGAGGGCTGAGCTGAGACGAGCCACACCGGGAAATTGCGATCGCGTTCCTCTCGAATGATGTCCGCGATCTTGCCAAATTGGTGGGGAGTTGCTGGAACTGGACGGCTAGAGAGATTG
>JBCBLF010000259.1:0-6677 GCA_038520475.1 Cyanobacteria bacterium J06627_8 | reverse complement strand
CTCGACTACGTAGAGGTGAGAGGTGATTAGGGGGCTGGTTCCGTTTAATGGGAAAAATCGTTTGAACATTTAAGTGACAGTCCCTGATCCGCTTCGCTGAGATTAAGGACTGTCGCTCAAATGTTTAACCTCGACCACGGTACAGAGACAAAACGTTTGTGCAGAGGGCATCAGGCTCGACTGAGAGGGAATTTGACACGATGAGCTAGGCACCACGACACTCTTAGCCTCCACCTCCTCATGAATGAGATGAGCCGACTTCAAACCGCCTTACGACCTCATGTGTCGCGGCATGGAGCTCGACTCCGATTCGTTGCCCTCTTCCTCGTCGCCTTGTTTCGGGTGGAAACCGTTAACTTCGATAAGCGGGCTTCAGTGTTTGCCAATCGAGCACAGAGTGCTTCGAACCATAAGCGACTGAGCTGCTTCTTTCGAGGCGTTGACATCGACGTCAACGCAGTTGCCCAGTCGAGGGTGAGATTGAAACGCTTTTCGCTGTACTGAAAACACGGGGATTCAATCTCGAATCTACCCATTTTTGCCGTGCTGAGCGGCTCAGCAAGCTGATCGCACTTTTGCTTTGGCCTTCTGTTGGGCCATGCTCTCAGGACTCTGGCACCATCAACTGCGACCCATTTCACTCCAGGTTCATGGGCGAAGAGCGAAGCGTTTGGTTCGCTATGGGTGTGATTTTCTAAGACGCGCCTTCTCTGACCGCTCTCTGCGGCGCTCTTAATTTAATCAGGCATAACGACTTTTGTCCCCGTACTATAGCTTTAGCCATTTAGGCTAGGACACCCAGTATGATTCGGTTACTTAGCCAATAGCCAAATGACTTGTCGTCTTGTCCTAACGGAACTGATGACGGCTATAAGCTCCAGGCCATAAAGATTTGAAAATGAGAATTCGAAAACGTGGAGGCGATCGCCGAGAATGAGGTCATTCGACCTTTGACAGTTTTATCTTTAGCAAAGGTTAGGACGAACGCAGTTTTGTCAGTTGTCCACTACCATCTACAAAATTGGGCTCGATACAGGGCATTTGCGTGAGTCCCAAGAGATAATCATTTGTTCAACTGTTGACGCGACAAGAACTAGCCCCATGCTGACCCAGACACGTCCTTTTTTCGCCACTATCGTTGCTGCATCGATTGCAACCGTTCAGATTGCTATGGTGCAGCCTGCCGAGGCAACGGCACATTCAGCCGAGTGGCAACAGCAAGTCATTTATCTCGTTTTTCCTGACCGATTTGAAAACGGGGATCCATCCAATGACCAATTGGGTATCGCAGAATGCTTCGACCCCGACAGTCCAACAAGGTTTCACGGGGGAGATTGGGCAGGCATTGTGCAGCGAATCAATTATCTTCAGGAACTAGGGGTAACAGCTGTTTGGGCAACCCCGGTCTATCGTCAAATCGGCGTTATCAACGATTCTTGTGGCTATCACGGGTATTGGGCTGACTTCACGCTCCCCGACGACGGAGCTGTGGAGCCTAAGCTCGGTACGGAAGCAGATTTAACTGGAATGATTCAGGCGCTGCATAACCACGAAATGAAATTCATTCTGGATCAGGTCGTCAACCACACCGGTTACGACGCTCAGCTCACTCGACAGCGTCCAGGCTGGTTTAATCCAATGCGACCAGCCTGTGAACTTTTGGGTGATCCAGATATCTTCTGCGATTTAGCTGGGCTGCCTGACTTCGATTTTCGGAATGCAGATGCAGTGGACTATGCAACTCGTCAGAGTTTGAGCTGGCTCGAACGGTTTGATTTGGACGGCATTCGCATGGATACGGTGAAGCATGTTCCTGCTAGCTACTTTCGTAATGTTTGGATTCCGCGAGTGAAGCAGGAGAGTCCGGACTTATTTACGGTAGGGGAGTTGTTGGATCAATTTTCCCTGGAGCGACTCCACCAGTTTTTGGAAACTGGATTTGACTCGACGTTCAACTTTCCGCTCCAGTACGCAATGGTAGAAAGTTTCGCAAAAGGTGGGTCGGTGGATCAGGTCGCTGAAACCATGCAAGCAACGTGGAATCTCTTTGGAGCCGATGCACTCATGTTGACAAACCTGATTGACAACCACGATATTCCTCGATTTACGAACGAAGCTGGATTTGGTGTGCCTGAGCCAGAAATTCGCGATCGCTATTTTCTGGCGTTGGGAACAATGCTTGCTCTCCCCGGTATTCCACAACTGTTCTACGGCAATGAGTTGGGCATGTATGGAGGTGCTGACCCAGATAATCGTCGTGACATGCCAGAGTGGGCATGGACGGAAGAAGGACGAACTGAAGGAGGAAGCGGATTTTTGCCTGATCCAGCAGGAACGTTTAATTATGTGCAAACCCTCATCGATCTGCGCCAGTCAAATGCAGCGCTCCACAGCGGATATTATGCGGAGCTATGGCGGCAAAATGGCAATCAAAACCCAGATGTCTATGCCTTTTTCCGAGGATTAGGAGACAACCGGATGGTCGTGGTGGTGAACAATGGAGCACAACCGTCGGGAACGCTTACCATTCCGATTCAAGCTAACTCAGCCCTTGAACCAGGCGATCGCGCGGCCCTGTCATCTGGAGTCGTTCTAGAGGAACTGCTGGACGTTGGTGCTCCCCCGTCAATCACAATCGGGGATGATGGATTCGCCATTGATCTACCAGCGAAAACCATTGGCATGTATCGCTACTAAATAGCCCCATCACTCCAGCTGCTCGATCCAGTCAAAACTTGCTCCACAGAGCAGTGGATCACCTAACTTGATTTTGATTTGCCAATGTATTGCGCTCCCAAAAGACCCGCTTAGAAAACCCTTGGATGCGAACATCTGAGTCGGCAAGCTCCAGTCGTTTTTCTGCGAGTAAGCAATACTCGAGGTCAATTTCAATGCCCAAATATTGACGGTTCAGCTTTTTGGCAACGACTGACGTTGTGCCGCTGCCGAGAAATGGATCCAACACGACACCACCGTCATTCGTGCTAGCCAACACAAGTTTCGCAATCAACTTCTCACTTTTTTGAGTCGGATGATTCGTATTTTCAGGCATTGACCAAAAGGGAATCGTGATATCTGTCCATAGGTTTGACGGGTGAGTATCTCGGAAATTGCCCATATCGGTCGCATCCCAGTCTTTTGGAGCACCATCATTATGACGATAGGGTGCCAACACTTTGCGTCGAAGTTTTACGGCATCTACGTTAAACGTGTAGTCCTCAGACTGAGTACAAAACCAAATGTCTTCGCTGGAATTCTTCCAGTTTGTCTTTGCTCCTCGTCCCTTTTCTCGTTCCCAAGTGATGCGATTGCGCACAACAAAATGAGCTGATGCAACTTGGAAAATAGACACAGACGACAGCCAGTCACCACAAATGTAGATTGATGCTGTTGGTTTCAAAACTGGCTTTAGTGTAGTGACTACCTCATTCAGCCAATCAGAGTAGTCATCAATGGTGCTCTTTGTAAACTTTCGCCCGTTGAATGATTTGGTGAGGTTATAGGGCGGATCGAGTACCAGGAGGTCGACAGATTGCCTGGGCAGCAATGGGGCGATCGCCAAACAGTCTCCTTGAATCGTACCTGTTGGAAGCTGCGGAAAGGGCTGAGATAGTAAGGGATGGATGAGTCGGGGTGTCAATCGGGAGCGATCGCCTTCACTCAATGTCAACGTTCGATTCATGGGGGCCCGCTGCTTTCCATTTACCGATTGTGCTGCACCAGCCATTCACGTTCCTCATCATCAGCTTTGTCCTGACTTATCGTATTCAATCTAATGTGAAATCCAGTGGCGATCGCAATGACTTGTAAGGAAGGTAAGGATTAGTCTACATCGTGTGTGCGATGGTCTCTCAGCCAATGCTCCACATTTTGTATGTCAGAGAAATTAAGCAGGGCTTCTCTCAATGCTTCCTTCGAGATTATTCATGCTTCAAACTTGGGCGATCGGGAGACATCCTCGTGATGATGTCATCAGACTCCCCCATAACATGAGCTGCATATCGCTTGGCAAGGGGCGGTAGAATTGCAAAGGGATTGCTGAATCCAGAAAAGATGTGTAGGCCCTCGGTATTTGAAATCGGTCCAATTAGAGGGAGGCGATCGCCACAAAAAGATACGAGACAGCCATGCCAGGTTCCAGGGGCCTCTTTTAACGCAGGGAGCACTTGACCGATCGCATCTCTCATTGCCTGTTCGCTCGCAAAGGCATCAACCGTTGCAGTTGGATCAGTCAACACACGGCTAATTTGTCCGATGCGAATGGTTCCGTCGAGAAACTGCACAGCTCCGGCATCTAGAATGGGCGGGACGACTTCATGTCCATTTTCATCCCACAGCGCATCTTTCTCAGGAGATCCTGCTGCCGCTTCAAGATCAAATCGCTGAGTATTCATCGGCATTACGAGTGTGCGCAGCTGTTGCTCAAGGGGAGGCGTTTCAATCAGCTCTGCGTGGCTAAAGCATTGTCGAATGTGGATGCCTTCAGCACGGAGGAGCGATCGCGCCAGTGCGCCATTGCTAACCAACACATTGGCACCCGAAAAAGTGTCCTGGTCGGTGATAATGCCGGTAATGCGATTGCCCTGACGCTGTAGCCCCTGTACATGAGCAACGGCGATCGCCCCACCAAGTCGCTTGAATACTGAATTATATGCAGCAATCAGGTTTTCAGGCTTGACGTGGCCATGCTTAACGGTAAAGGCCCCTGACAACGCCGATGGATTGAGCATCGGCTCTAGATCAAGGGCTGCGTCAACTGAAAGCGGTGTTAGCGGCACAAGATACTGCGAACATCGCTCAACATAGGCTCCTGGATGATCATCGGCAGCCACAGTCAACACTAAGTCGAGTTCTCGAAACTGAATATCATAGTCCAGTTCTGCTGAAAGTCGAGGATAGCGCTCCTGTGATTCCTGACACAGCTGCTTCAGCATAGCCGTTGTGCCCGACCAATAAGCAATGCCTGCGTAGCTAAATCGTGTCGCTTCCTGTGGTGAAGCATGTTGATCAACCAGCAACACCTTCTGACCTGTCGCAGCCAATTCATAACTGACTGCCGATCCCGTCAGGCCATTACCAATCACAATCCAGTCATACTCCATCAACATTCCCTCACTTGATCCACATGTCTGCCAGTCCTTCATGTGTAGTACTAAGTGTCAGAACTGGCAACCCAATCTTGAAACGAAAAACGGAAGCCTCAATGACCCTGAGACTATTGATGATCTGACTGATCTGTCGTGACGCTCTTGCATCATCAGTCCTGGCACTTAGACTCGCTGGGCTTTATCGCTTAATGGTTAGTGCATAACAAAATCGATCCGCTCGGGAGATTGTTTCGCCATACACAATAGGTCGATGATTTGTTGTGTACGTTGTATATCGATACACGATGAGGGGATGACCCAGCGGCACATCTAAATAGTCTCCTGCCTCATAATCAGCATGGGTTGATTCAATTACTGCATCAATTTGCTCAATGGGAATGCCATTTTCTTCTAATGTTGGGAACGTCATCTGGCGCTTAAGTTGGGTTCTAAATTGTTGACCGAATTCTGGCAGAACATAACTCATATCGATTGCTCCTGCGACTCCATCCATGCGCAATAACTTTTTCTGTAGATAGGCCACTGGATTGTTGTCTATTTGCAGAATCGACAGAACCTCTTCGGGCGGGGAAACTTTCTTAAAGGTTAAGTTTTCAAATGTGAACTGAATTCCTTTACGTCCGATATCCTTTTCCAAAAAGACAAGAGGGCTGGAGAGTGAATAGGAGACCTTTTGTTGAGGGGTAACAAAGACTCCCTTCCCTTGTCGGGTTTGGACAAGCCCTTGATTCACAAGATTGGCGATCGCCTGTCTAACCGTAATACGGCTAACGTTGAAGGTTTCCATCAACTGATGCTCGCTCGGGAGCTTTTCACCAGGGGAATACTCACCGGCCTCAATCTGGCAACGCAGTTTCTCAGAGATACTGATATGCAGGGGAACAGACATGACACCTTAAAGAAACAAAGCAAGTCAAGCTTTTGCAGGATGACACACAACAACTTGTTATATCAGCGTAGGGCATGCTAATCTCAACTTGTTATAACAAGTTGAGATTGAAAGCTGCCTAAGACTGTTTTCACCTTCCATACTTCTATCTTGAAAGACACGTCCACCCTTTATTCATTTATCGTGCCATCCATGTTAACTGACACTGTTGACCCTATACAGCCGGCAGCTCTGAATCCGCGTCAGATTCTGACAGTTCAGGAACTTGAGTATTTGAATCAGCGATCAAATGTGACAGGCATGTTTAGATTGGTTGTTCATCTCACCGTAATCGGACTCAGTGGCTATCTCTGGGGAACCGCACCGGTTTGGGTTGCACTCCCGTCACTCATGATTTGTGGCGCGGGCCTCGCTCTAATGTTTTGCACAATGCACGAGTGCGCTCACCGAACAGCGTTTGCAAACCCAAAAATCAATGATGCAGCCGCCTGGCTAGCGGGTCTATTGTCGCTTTACAACAGCACGTTTTATCGGCGCTATCACAAGTGGCATCACCGTTATACGCAAATTTCCGGCAAAGACCCGGAACTCGATGATCCCAAACCGATTACTCTAGGCCAGTATGTCTGGCAACTCAGTGGCATTCCCTGGTGGAAGAGCAAGATCACCGGGCATTGGAA
>JBCBLF010000258.1:0-6685 GCA_038520475.1 Cyanobacteria bacterium J06627_8 | reverse complement strand
ATTTGTCCGCATCGAAGATGAGCAGACTTTTATTTTTCCAGATTTCACCGGAAATTCTCACTTCAATACAGTAGGTAATCTTTTACTAAACCCAAAAGCAGGATTCTTATTCATCGACTTTGAGACACGAGATGTGCTGTATCTGACTGGCACCACAGAAATTGTATGGAATGGGGAAAAGGTCAGCGCGTTTCTAGGTGCTGAACGATTCATCCGGTTTCATATCGAAGAATGGCGACGGGTCAGACAATCTCTTCCATTACAGTTCCAATTTGGTGAATATTCGCCCGTGTTACAACACAGCGGCAGTTGGGAACAAATGGATGACATTATTCCAAGAAACCGCAAAGCCTAGCGATACCACACCATTTCGATCACCGGTTCATGGCCCCATCAAGGTTCGGTTTGCAGCGGCAGATTGTAGCCGTCGCCAGTTCCATTAGAACAAGATGGCTTTAGCCATAACACCAAGTAAAGCTAATAGCTATAGCGACATTGTTCATAAAAAATAGGAAGTATGGTTGCCCCATACTTCCTATTTGCCTATTTGCTTAACGATAATCTAGACGGTATCTTACGGGACCTGCTACATATCAAAGCTACGCACAGACCCGAATCTTATGTTTCGTAGAGCCCCAACTATATCAGGGCTCCACAAAAGCAGTTGTAGATTTGTAGAACTAAACTCGATATCAGGGTGCCTATGCGTTAGTTACGACTTGGCTCTGATATGCATCCATTGAACCGAAGGCATGTTCACGAGTGGAGTAATCTGCCTTATTTCCAGTCAAATTCTCAGCAAGTCGATCGAAGGAACGAGAGTTCCAGTTTCGCTCATGGATTGCCTTTGATTGCTCACCACGGAAGTAGGCTTGAGTTCCGATCAACGCTACCGCAATCCAACCTGCAACAAAAAGAAGAACTAATAAAGTTGCCATTTGCTTTTTACCTCGTTTTTCAAAAAATTTCAGAAGCTGATTTCTCAGGGCGACATTGTCAAATTGACAATACTGCCCTCCTAACAATCCTCGTTACGCAAGAAACCCAAGACGCTTACCGTTATCTCGAGCAAGTCGAATCATACTTTGACGTGCAGTCCGCTCGATTCCAACCTGATTACAAAATTGAGTAATAACTTTCGAATGGAGGGCGATCGCCTTCCCACGAAGCTTTTTAAACTCGGCATCACCTAAAACACTACGAACGAGAATAATGAGTGGTGCAAACATATCGTTTCTCCAAAACAATTGAAGAGTAATTAAAGAAGGGCGACTGGAGGAGTATTGAGGTCGCCCACGTGCCTTATGTAAATAAATATAACAGAGTTTATTACAAAACATCAAATAAACTTGACAAATTCACATTTAGTTTTCTGATATTTGAGATAAGAGGTCGTAGTTCCACTACTGCTCATCAATGCGAGAAGTGCAGAATCTTTGGATAGACAAGGCGTTAACGGTGATCGACTCAGTAGTGAGGTAACCGAACCTCCTATTTAATCCGCCCATCATTCCAAGAATGGACCTCCTCGACCGTTGTTCGAGGGAAGAACTGCCGCACGTGTTCAATATCTATATATGTTTCTGCGTCATAACAGATGCAGCCCATCACCACTAAAAATGTGCAAGCCCTATCGGGTTATTGGCAAATGAGGGGTTCACGTTCAAATGAATAACGACGATGGCTTTGTAAAATGGCAGTTATGCCCCATCTCTTCTGTGTTCAACAGGTCATTTGATGTCTGCTGAAATTCATCATCATCTTCTTGCGATTGCCGAAACGCTGAGCCCAGAACTCAGCCATGCGATCGCTGCTTCAGCCCCCCTGAGTTTGGCTCCCTGCCAAGACAAGCCCTTCTCAGAACACCTCTGTCGCGGCGTTGCTGGGCAGCAATTATCCGTAAAAGCATCTGACACCATTTGGAATCGCGTCGTGACAAGCGCTGGAGAGGTAGCACTTATTGATTACATTGCAGCAACAACGCCTGAGATGCTGCGAGCCTGTGGGCTATCAGCCGCGAAAGTAAAAACGATGAAAGCGATCGCCCAAACAACAGTAGAAGGGCAACTTGATGCTAATGAGCTCGGACAGATGCATCATTGCGATCGCACGCAACGGTTGACTGCCATTTGGGGAGTCGGCCAGTGGACCGCAGATATGATGAACATTTTCTATTTTGGAGACCCGGATATCTGGCCAGATGGCGATGTTACGGCCCGAAAAACCCTGGAAAAGCTCACAAGTTCGCGACGAAAAACGGTTCGCACGGCGGCTCTGTTTGCCCCCTACCGCTCATACCTGGCCCTTCACATGTGGCGTCATGTTGATGCAACACCGGTATAGCCCACTAGCTGGATGGCGATCGCTCAATTCATCGATAGGATATCCATATATATATGTTGACTCAGCACCGTGCATTAAGGCGCACTCTAACCTATTGCCTCTGTACATAACACCATTTCACACGACTATAGATGTCATACCAATTCTTAGAATTGATGTGAGTTATCCATCCTTTAAGACACCCTTCACAGAAAGGTTCAGGCCATGTCTAGTACCATTTCGAGTAGCTTTTCATTCAGCTTTGGTAACACTCGTGTTATCAACAGTAATGGAGTCGGCTTGATTAACTTTGGAGCGGACAGTCCAGCAGAAATCTCTTTGACGCCTTCAACCCTCGGCACAACCGTCGTAGGGAGCTCTCGCGTTCAAGACTCTGACAGAATTATCAGTCAAGCCTCAGATCGTGATTCCAGCTCTGAGCGTACTGCTCAGAGCGATACTCAAACGACGATAATCATTGGCTCGACTGCCGATGACCACCTCAACACAACTCGTCATCGTAGAGAACTCAACGGATTAGCTGGAAATGATGTGCTCCACGGTGGTCGCAATAGCGATCGCATTCTGGGCGCTCAGGGTGATGATGACATTATTGGTAAAAGCGGAAACGACGATTTACGTGGTGGAAGTGGCGATGATAGCATTCGCGGCGGTGATGGTGATGATCAACTCCACGGCAATAGTGGTAACGATCAACTCCACGGCGGAATAGGAGATGACAACCTGTGGGGCGATCGCGGCAACGATACGCTGAATGGTAGCTCTGGAAACGACGTTGCACGCGGCGGGGCGGGAAACGACGTGCTCATTGGGGGCAAAAATAGCGATCGCCTCATTGGTGATCGTGGCAATGATATGCTGCGAGGCGGCGGGCATGGCGACGTGCTATTGGGCAATCATGGAGATGACACGCTGATTGGTGGCTCTGGAGCTGATCGATTAATTGGAGGGAGTGGACGCGATCGTTTTGTTCTCACCATCGGCAAAGGTGTCGATAGAATCGTGGACTTTACTCAGGGGATTGATCAGATTGGGCTTAGTGGAGGCCTGACCTTCAACCAACTCATCCTTGGAGTCAACGCACAGGGCAACACAATCATCGACAGCGGCAATCACCGATTGGCAATTCTTACAGGATTTGAGACCAGCCTAACGAGCAGTGATTTTGTCAGCATGTAGAACGCTAAGCTATCGACACATGATCGGTATCTCGTGCGGCATAGTTATATCGTGAAGCATAGTGGTCGAGCAGCTCAATGACACGAGCCTCGGGCTGATGCCCAAACCAACTTTCTTTAATCGCTAAGGTTTGATCGGCTAGGAGAAATGTGGGTGTGCCTGGTAATCGGTTGAACATAAAGGTGGCAGAGGTTTGTCCCGCATGCTGAACATAGCGATGGAGCTGCTGACGAATACTCTCTTGTTGAGAGGCAGGCAAATCATCGAAATGGGCGATCGCCTGTTTCAACACGTCTAGATTCTGGGGTGAGCTTAGATCATGCTCGGTCAAAGGGCGATCGATAGCAATTGGAAAGTCAATGGGCTGCGGATATTGTTCGCCAATGGAATGACGCGTCATTCCTACCGTTTCTTGCTTCATCAGCAATCGCTTGACATTATCAGGCGTATTGTACTCAAAGTCTTCAAAGGCGGTCGCCAAACCGAAAACACCGATATTACTCTCTTGATATCGCCAAAACAGCTGGTTCACAAGGGGAAACCCATAAATAAAGCAGCCTGGACAATTCACCTGAAATACAAACAGCAGGTTAAACGGTTTCAGGTCAAAGCTCCCCTGAACGATCTGATCAAAACAAAGATGTAGCGTTGTCATAGGATTGATTGGTGTGTGTCTAAGTATTTGATAGTCCAGTGAAACTACGTTTAATCCAGAAGAGATGTTGCAGAACGCGGCACGCACTGCAACATGATGTTTCATCAATTCTCCCAGCATCAATAACTCTTTGTTACCAGGGGTTATGGCGCTAGCGCGACATTCCAAAGATATAAAGCACGGTAAGGTGCGGCTGGCACAAGAACGCACGATATCTCATGTATTG
The DNA here is from genome assembly GCA_038520475.1 of Cyanobacteria bacterium J06627_8. Classification (GTDB taxonomy): domain Bacteria; phylum Cyanobacteriota; class Cyanobacteriia; order CAKZMO01; family CAKZMO01; genus JBCCWF01. The sequence continues at coordinate 2,282 of JBCBLF010000258.1, read as the reverse complement.
TCTGGGACAAATATCCCTGAGTATCCTTAACTCACCTAGCCAGCGATCGCCCTCAAGGGGATATTCCATTCACAGAGACAAGGCGATCCAGCCGGATAACGGTATCATCCTTAAGCTTCAAAAAATCAGCTGAATTTTTGGCATACACATCCACAATCTGATCGGTCACTTCGACCACAGCATAGTCTGCATCCCGATAAAGAATCTGGCAGTCTTGGCCTAAGATAGACCAAGCTTCTAAGCGGTCGTGAAACCCACAATCAATCGGCACATAAGCATCCATTCGATGACCTCTTGTCAACATGCGCTCGGTTCTAATCTAAGCAGGCTTCGTTTGAATTTGAGATAACTGTAGATGTGGAGTCAGATCTTCAGTACTCAACAGTCATTGCCTCAATCAACATCGCCTAATCTGACAATAGCGAACACAGGCCACATGAGGGAAGTCAGTACAATTAGGGCAGGTACGCACCATTCAGTACAAATTATGGAATCATCAGGCGTTGAGAATCAGCCACCGATTAACAAACGTCCCAGCGTCAATCGCATGGTTGAAGATGTTGTCGGGTGCAAGTGGTCGCTGAGTGTCTTAGATCTGATTGCTCAGGGCATTAATCGCCCTGGTGCAATGGAGCGATCGCTCGATGGACTGACAACAAAAGTATTGAATGAACGACTGAAGAAACTGGTAAACTACGGCATCCTGCACCGTCACGCCTATCCAGAGATTCCACCCCGAGTCGAATACGCTTTAACAGACTTTGGTCAGAAGTTTGTCCGCATCCTAGATGAGATCCACGAGCTTAACCAAGAACTTGAGAATAACCACATCCAACCTCATCACCGATAAAACTGTGGTAATCAGTAGGATTTGCACACGTCTTAATCACTTTTGAACCGAAACATCATTCGATGAATCATCCTCATCTTCCATCCACAGCCTTTATTCATCCAACCGGTCAAAATCATACCGAGATTGAGGCACTGATTCATCAGGTGGTGACCCAGCTCTTAGATCACCTCAGCCATGCAGGCGATCGCCCTCCTCTGCCAACGCCCATTCATCCAATAGACCTGGTAGCCATTCCTGATCACCCGATAAGTGAATCCCAACTTCTGGAGCAGCTTGATGCCATTCTCTCCTCATCGATGAATGCTGCTAATCCCAAATATATTGGTCACATGGATTCCATGCCCACAACGGTATCGATGCTAGGAGATTTGATTGCATCTGCCCTCAACAACAATATGCTCAGCATCGAAATGTCGCCGCTCTTTTCTCAGCTCGAACCCCTCTTGTTGCGTCAATTTGCCGATGTGTTTGGTCTGGGGGATGCTGCTGGTGGAGTGATGGTGAGTGGTGGAACGTTAGCCAATCTACAAGCGATCGCCGTTGCTCGAAATCTTACCTTCCAAGCCCGAGAAGATGGCATTATAAACCTAACTCAGCAGCCGGTTATTCTTGCTTCACAGGTCGCCCATACCTCCATCCAAAAAGCAGCGATGTTACTCGGACTAGGCACATCAGCCGTTATCCAAGTGCCCACAAATCAAAATTCTCAACTGTCTGTTGATGCCCTTGAAGAAAAAATTGCTCAGGCTAAGGCATCCAATCAAATTCCCTTCTGCATTGTTGCGACGGCCGGCACAACAACGACGGGCAATATTGATCCGATTCCCGACATTCATCGCGTTGCAAAAGCTCATGGCCTATGGCTTCACGTGGATGCAGCCTATGGTGGGGCGATCGCATTTTCGCCTAATCATCGCAACAGGCTTGCAGGGATCGAACACGCAAATTCGATAACCTTCAATCCACAGAAATGGCTATATGTTGCAAAGACATGTGCTGTAGTCTTATTTAAGACATTCTCTGATCTGACGTCAGCGTTTCAGGTACAGGCTCCCTACATGAAACAGACCGATGATCTCATTAATCTCGGTGAAATCAGTGTTCAGGGCACTCGCCATGCCGATGTGCTAAAGCTGTGGCTCTCACTCCAACATTTGGGACAACGAAGTTATGCTCAGCTGATCGACAAAAGCTATAGGCTGACGCAGTTCGTTGTTAAAGAAATTCAGAAACGACCATTTCTCACACTAGCCAGCGCCCCTGAAATGAACATCGTATGTTTTCGAGGGACGCCTGCTCATCTCCATTCAGACAGTTGGGATGATTGGAATACAGCATTGCAAAACGAGCTGCTTCAGGTTCACAATATCTTTCTCTCACTACCGCTCTATCGAGGCGATCGCTGGCTTCGTATGGTGTTGCTCAATCC
>JBCBLF010000257.1:3605-6745 GCA_038520475.1 Cyanobacteria bacterium J06627_8 | reverse complement strand
CATTCAATTGAGAAACTTACTCCATGTCGGCAAAGCGCTGTTTATCGATGTGGAATATGTGCTGGAGCAACTAACCTGACGCATGGGTCAGACATTCGATAATGAACCTGAAAAGGTATTCCCAGTCGAAGCAATATGGTTTATGCTTAAAGACCGGAATGAGAAACATTAGACAGTGTTTTCCTTCCAAATTGTGCGGATGTGGCGGAATTGGTATACGCGCACGTTTGAGGGGCGTGTGGCTTTTGCCTTGCGAGTTCGAGTCTCGCCATCCGCATTAATCATGCGAAAGGTAGAAAATTGGGATGGCGTTGGGTTCACAATATGAATCCAACGCCATCTTTGCTTATAACCATAGGTATAGCTGTCGCTAATTCCATTAGCAGCTGAGCGGGTATCTTGAACCTAGAAAGTCCATTGGAGAGGAGATATGCGCTATTTTGTGCTGGTGATATTCGTGATTATCCCAGGTGTTGCAGGACTAGCGGTCTTCGGACACTATGCCCTCATTGATTGGATCGCACTCGAAGTTGCTTATCAACAATTCGACGAATTGCGGCAGAGTTCATCAGACCTCGCCACGTTATTTGCTGCCAATGCTCAACAAAATATCCACCGCATCAACGTGTTTGCAGAAGGCGTATGGTTTCTGCTCTGTGCAATTTTGGCTGCAATTGGCTTGCATGGGGTTTCACAACGCTGACGCTTGGCAGAACCGTGAACGGTTCTGCCCTTTGATTTATTGATTAGATTCAATTTCAGCTGGGCGATCGCCATCTTCAACGCGGTCAAAGAGCCCAAATAGAGGCCCAAGTAAAGCTCCAAAGGCAAATCCTCCAGCATGAGCCCAATAGGCTACGCCGCCGCCTTCCATGCCAACGTTGGTTGATACGCCCAGGCTAGCAACACCGTAAGCGGCCTGCTGAAGAAACCAAATACCCAGGAAAAGATAGGCCGGAATTCGAGGAGTGAGAAACAAAAAGCCAAACGGAATAAAGGTGAGGATGCGGACCCTTGGATAGCGAAAAATGTAGGCTCCCATCACCCCGGCGATCGCACCACTGGCCCCGAGGGAAGGAATGGTGGATTCTGGGGCAAAGAACCATTGGGCTAATGAGGCCAAAATCCCGCATCCTAAATAGAAAATCAGAAACCGGACTCGCCCCATCTCTTCTTCGACATTATTTCCGAAAATCCACAAATAGAGCATGTTTCCAGCGACATGAAAGAACCCCGCGTGGAGAAACTGTGCTGAAATTAGCGTGCCCCACTCAACAAAACTACTGCCTGACACGTCCCTTAGAAAACTGATGGTTAACTCTCTAGGAACAACGGCCCAGTGTTGAAAAAAGGATTCGAGTGCCCCTGGTGATGAAGCAGCGATCGCCATTTCAATGACGAACACGATGAGGTTAATCGCAATCAGACCGTAGGTCACATAGGGCGTGATTTTGACGGGATTTTCGTCGCGTAGAGGAACCACGAGTTGCTAGTCTCCAATCAGGATTTGAAACAATGTAGTGAATAAAAGGTCAAACGCACTAGGCGCCGAAATAATCTACTCTCTGAAGATTGAGTACTCTAAGAATTGAGCATCAGCTCCGGGCGCAGATGTCGAACACGGTTATTATGCGACTTTATCACTCGCCCAGCGATCGTATCGGATGGTTGGCAGAAATACGTCTTACGATAGATAGAGTTGAGCCAACGGACCAGCCCATTCGTTTCAGGACTACGTATTTCGTACAAGGTTCTGAGCTTTTTGAACACTTTTTCGCGGGCTGCGCCTGCGAAAAAATGTTCAACTGTATCAGTTCTGCATTTGAACCCGTAGATTTTTTTGATAATCAGACTGACTACGCACCGTTAAGTGAAGTACCATTTAATCGTCCAGTTCCCTTGAGCTAGTCTTCATGACCGCAAGCATTCCAACCCTCCCAAGCCAGTACGCCCCCTCTACAACAGAAGCAAAGTGGCAAACCTATTGGGAAGAGCATCAAGTATTCAAAGCTGACCCCGACCATCCGGGCGACCCCTATTGTGTTGTCATTCCGCCCCCCAATGTGACCGGAAGCTTACATATGGGGCACGCATTTGAAAATACTCTGATTGATTTGCTCGTCCGCTATCACCGCATGAGAGGACGCAACACCCTCTGGCTTCCGGGAACTGATCATGCCAGCATTGCGGTTCAGACTATTTTGGAGCGACAGCTCCGAGCTGAGGGAAAAACCCGTAATGATATTGGGAGAGAGGCCTTCTTGGAAAGAGCCTGGAGCTGGAAAGAAGAATCAGGCGGCACAATTGTTGGACAGCTTCGTCGTCTTGGCGTCTCAGTAGACTGGAGCCGAGAGCGGTTCACCATGGACGAAGGACTCTCTCGCGCTGTGATTGCCGCCTTTCGTCAGCTCTATGAAGAAGGGTTGATTTACCGGGGCAAATACATGGTGAACTGGTGCCCGGCCAGCCAGTCAGCTGTATCAGACTTAGAAGTCGAAAATAAAGAAGTCGATGGCCATCTCTGGCATTTCCGATATCCGCTGACCGAGGGAGGCGGCTACATGGAAGTTGCAACTACCCGTCCAGAGACGATGTTAGGTGACACGGCTGTTGCTGTTAATCCCACAGATGAGCGCTACACTCATCTGGTTGGCAAGACAGTGACACTGCCAATTATGAATCGGGAGATTCCCATCATTGCAGATGAGTATGTGGATGCCTCTTTCGGAACCGGATGTGTGAAAATCACCCCTGCTCATGATCCGAATGACTTTGAGATGGGCAAACGTCATAATCTGCCGTTCATCACCATTATGAATAAAGACGGCAGTCTGAATGAGAATGCCGGCGAATTCCAGGGACAGGATCGATTTGAAGCTCGAAAAAATATCGTCAAGCGGATGGAAGCGGACGAGTTCTTAGTGAAAATTGAGGACTATAAGCACGCCGTACCCTATAGCGATCGCGGTAAAGTCCCGGTTGAACCCCTCATTTCGACCCAGTGGTTTGTCAGCATTCGTCCGATGGCTGATCGAGCCCTCGATTTTCTCGATAACCATAAGGATCCGATGTTTGTGCCTGAGCGATGGACAAAGGTATATCGCGATTGGCTGGTGAATTTGAAAGACTGGTGCATTTCG
>JBCBLF010000257.1:0-3507 GCA_038520475.1 Cyanobacteria bacterium J06627_8 | reverse complement strand
AAAGGCAGAGGAAACCTTTGGGACTGACATTCAGCTTGAGCAAGATCCAGATGTCCTCGATACCTGGTTCTCTTCTGGTCTGTGGCCGTTTTCGACAATGGGCTGGCCCGACTCAACAAAGGACTTGAGTGCCTACTACCCAACGACAACCCTGGTCACTGGGTTTGACATCATCTTTTTCTGGGTTGCCCGCATGACAATGATGGCAGGCCATTTCACTGGGCAAATGCCGTTTCAATCCGTTTATATTCACGGGTTAGTGCGGGATGAGAACAATAAGAAGATGTCGAAATCAGCGAATAACGGCATCGATCCGCTCATTCTCATCAAGAAGTATGGGACAGATGCTCTGCGTTATACCCTCGTTCGAGAAGTTGCCGGGGCCGGGCAAGATATTCGCCTGGAATATGACCGAAAGACGGATGAGTCGGTTTCTGTTGAAGCCTCTCGCAACTTCACCAACAAGCTGTGGAACGCATCCCGATTTGTGATGATGAATCTGGATGGGCACTCTCCTGAGCAGCTCGGCCCTCCGGATACCCAACAGTTAGAACTGTGCGATCGCTGGATTGTGTCACGATTTCATCAAGTGTCTCGTCAGGTCGGAGCGCAGCTCGACCAGTTTGGAATGGGAGAGGCAGCGAAGGATCTGTATGAGTTCACCTGGGGTGATTTTTGCGACTGGTACATCGAGCTGGTCAAGTCGCGCCTCAATCAAGACGACAACCCAGAATCGCGTCGCGTCGCGCAGCAAACGCTGGCCTATATCCTAGACGGCATTCTTAGGCTGCTACACCCGTTTATGCCTCATATTACTGAGGAGGTCTGGCAGACTCTCAATCAAGTTACTGATGGCCGAGTGCTGGCCCAGCAGTTGTATCCGATTGCTGATGAAGCATCGATTGATACGGATTTAGAACGCCAGTTTGAGCTGCTTTTTGGCGTGATTCGCACGATTCGAAACCTGAGAGCAGAAGCTGGGGTCAAACCATCTATGGCGATCGCCGCCATTCTACAAAGTGAACAAGCAACTGAGCGATCGGTGCTCACCAATGGGCAGTCTTACATTCAAGACCTAGCAAAGGTGAAGGAACTGACGATTTCAGAAACAGCTCCTCAGCAGAAAATGTTTGCAGGGGTCTGTGGCACGGTTCAAGTTCTCATGCCGCTTGAAGGCGTTGTCGATGTGGAGGCACTTCGAGCCAAGCTTGAAAAAGATCTTGGCAAGATTGAAGCAGAAATAAAATCCATTGGAGGTCGCCTCAAAAATCCAGGTTTCGTGAATAAAGCTCCTGAAGAGGTGGTTCAAGGCGCTCGGGATGCATTGGCCGAGGCTGAAACGCAGGCGCAGATTTTACAGAATCGATTAGCGCAACTCTGATGTTTTTGGCTGTTGCCATCTGAGTCGTCTAATGGATAATAAGGGTTATAGGCGTCTATCGACATGATTGGTGGCAACGATTCAGTTCGCACAGGAGACTATTTTTTTGAGTCCAGGCGAAATTTAGATACATGAAAACGGCTCTCATACCACATTAGGGGCTATACTAACTTCCAAGACATTGCTTGCTTAATAACTCTTACGATGCTCTATCTGGCTAAGGTATCTAAGCATGAGGAAACGGGCGAGTTGTTTCTTAAACTACTTGCTCGTCAGAAATCTGAGCATCACTGGGTTCTCGCACCGAGTCAGGAGCCTGTGGTCATCTCCCTCAATGGGAACGATTACGGCGTTGATGCACTTGTGCTAGCCGATCTATCACGCGATCGCAACGTTGAGTCGATCCAAGATGCGACCGACTGGGTTCTTGATGTGGTTAAACAGTATTTGGTTGCAGGAATTGACCCTGATGTTTTGCACAAGGAAGCAGCGCGCGCGGAAGAGTGGCGAAAAGATTTGACCCTGAAGACTCAAGACCTCGCTCGGCGGGCATTGGAGTTGGAAACGCGCCGAGACCAGATTCAAGAACTAGAGAAGAAGCTGGAAGCTGAACGCCAACATATCGAGTCAAATCGTCCCAAAGAAGCATCGACGACATCGGACATGGACCTAGGCGTCAATGGAGACGAAAACAATCAAGAGGAAACTCAGCCTGCTGACGCCATTCAGCCCTAGTGCTCTCTTGCAGATTGGTCTGTCGCTCCAAACGCAGCTGTTTCCAGCCGTATAATAGGGTCTGGTGATTAAACGACCAGCCCATGTCAGCTCCTCAAAAGCCACAGCTTTCCTTAGACTTTGATCGTCTGCCTCATTCTCGACTAGCACATCAATCTCGCTGGTGGCGATTTGCAATGCTGTTTTTGAGTGGCACTAGCTTGTTTTTACTTCTAGCTCTGCTTCAGGTGTCGAGTTTAATTTAGTGCTGGAGCAGTATGGTTTGAACTGGACATCTTGAACCTAACGTGTAGGATTGCAAGTTGGGTTGATGTCATTATGCGGTTGCGTTGCAATTGACCGTTTCATCCCTCAATAGATGAGTTGTCCATCAGGGCTCGTACCATGACAGCCAAGAACGCTACACAGGCTACCCAACAACTGCGATCGCTCATGGTTGAAGTTGGCGTGACCAGCTATCGGGCACTCAGCCAAAGGGCCGGCGTGTCCCTCTGGCAGATTCAGCAGTTGAGGCAGGGCAAGATTCTCCAGATGAGGTTAGAGCCGCTGAACAAGCTCAGCGTGTGTTTCCATCGGCCTATCAATGCGTTTATTCATCTGTTTTTAGACCATACGATAAAAGCATCTATCCAAGAGTCGGAGCGCCCTAGGTTAAAAGCTTCCGAGGCAGAGCTTGACAAGGAAAAATCATTCACATCGGAGCAAGCAGACGCTGCCTTAGTTAACGTCAATGCGCAATACGCGGCACTCCAGAGCGAATATGACCGCCTGAAACGTCAATTTGACCATCAGCGCTCCCAAATAGCTGAAGCACACGTGCAAGAGGCGCTGAAGACGTTAGAAACCTGGATGATGCAGTGGCCGACTGCTGTAAAAGCCACTCAGACCAATGACGCTATTCCAGCGAATCGACTCATTCCTCTCGTTCGTCCGGTGGAGGCTCTGCTTCAACACTGGGGTGTACAGACCATCGCCGCCGTGGGAGATGAAGTGTCTTATGATCCGACTCAGCATCAGCTCATGGATGGTCATGCAAAACCTGGAGAAAAAGTCCGAGTGCGATATGTGGGCTACACGTTGAGCAAGAGGCTGCTCCATCGTGCAAAGGTGAGCCCACTTTGAGCACATAGCGCTATGGCTAGCCCCATGTACTGCATATGTTTATGGGTGGTAGCGAGCTTTGCCTGCTACCACCCATAAACGCATTAGAGTAAATGGGCATAAATCCTGCCATGCGGATGCTATTCTAAGCCGTTGTCTGCTTCGACTAAGTGTTGAACCGAATACCTGGCTGCTGCTGACACCGAGGGGTGATTGTCTTTTTCTAAATACCGGAGAGCCGACAAGCTCTTTTCCGTCGGCATTCGTCCGAGTGCTTCTGCAAGGCGCTG
>JBCBLF010000256.1:0-6756 GCA_038520475.1 Cyanobacteria bacterium J06627_8 | reverse complement strand
TTATAAACCAGTTGAGAGTAGGTTTCTTCAATACCCCGCTTGTAGTGAGTGACGTCTGCAGTGAGGGTCAGGCTTTCCAAATCGCGATGAGCCATGATGAGTGCTAATAACGCTGGCGCTTCGTAGATTTCACGAGATTTGATGCCAACCAAGCGATTCTCAATCATATCGATGCGGCCATACCCGTGCTTGCCAACAATGTCGGTCAACGTTTCGACAAGGGCGAGGGGACGCATCGCTGAACCATTCAGCGTTGTGGGAATACCGCGCTCGAAACCAATTTCAACATACTCAGGTTCATCTGGCGTATCGGCGATCGCCTTTGTCATGTCATAAACTTCTTCGAGGGGCTCGTTCCAGGGCTCTTCTAGGGGACCCGCTTCAATGCTGCGTCCTAGCGCGTTCCGATCGATACTATATGGGGAAGACTTTTTCACCGGAGATTGAATGCCAAACCGCTCTCCATAAGCAATGGTTTCCTCTCGGCTCATCCCCCATTCTCGGGCTGGAGCCAGTACTTTGAGATTAGGATTCAGCGCCGCAATCGAGACATCAAATCGAACCTGATCATTTCCTTTACCGGTACAACCATGGGCAACCGCATCCGCACCATGTTCATCAGCGGCTTCAACTAATGCTTTTGCAATCAGTGGACGAGCCAATGCCGTCGAGAGCGGATAACGGTTTTCGTACAGCGCATTCGCCTGAACGGCCGGAAAGGCATAGTCTTTGATGAAATCATCCTTCAAATCTGCAATGAGGGATACATTGGCTCCAGACTTCAAGGCTTTCTCTCGAATGGGGTCTAGTTCATCGCCCTGGCCCAAGTCTGCTGCAAGCGTGATGACTTCTTCAACGCCCCACTCATTCTTTAAATACGGAATACAAACAGATGTGTCAACGCCGCCTGAATACGCAAGGACAACTCGATGTGCACGACCCATGATGTAATGATTCTCTCGACAACAACAGTTGAATAGTATAAGGATTAATTCACCATCTACCTAATCGTTGAGGAAGCGACAAAACTTTGCTCCTTCAAACGATGAGCTCTCAACCAACAGTGCAAATGCTGGTCATTCAGCTCCCAGAGCACGTCGCTAGACTTCACTTCCAAACTCAATGATTAGATGAATCTAGACAAGACCAGGACAAAGAGAGGGGAGCTGTGCTCATCTGCCTTTTGTTCTCGCCTTCGCAAGAACTACCCAAATTCATAGCGGAAAATAAAGGCATGAACTGTTTATATCACTACATCAACTGTCAGAACTAACTCCATCAGAACCCATGGGAGTTCACACCGTTAATCTGATGTGTACTCAATCTTGTGCGTAGCGTTACGGATTCCTTTTTAACCATCTAACCGATTGACACTTGTGCAATACAAGTCTGCGATCGCCTTAGCGACATCAACCATTGCAGCACAATCAAGCCTGTTGAGTGAACACGCTAAACAGACTGTATGGCAGATAGGTTTAAATGTCATCGTGGATATTAAATGCCATCATGGACAGGTATAGTTCAGAATCAAGCACACCGGCTTGGGAATGTAGCCCAAGGGTATCAACTGTTAGTGACGAGTAGCCATCAGAGATGAATTAGTACGATGAAGACACCCATGAAAGCTCTCATCATTCTCTTACGGGGCAGCGCCCTAGTCATTGCGTTGCTGTTGATATTTGGAGCCATTCGTGCAGGTTCTCGCTTTTTTGGTGGAGTGTGGCCGTTTTTTCGGCTATCTGTCAGCGAACCCAATGTCGATCCACGAACTCTAGTGGTCCATCAAGTTCAAGGGGTGAGTGAACTTACAACGGCCGTCTTCGCCATGGAATCAGTGGTTCCAGCAAGTCGCGATCGCACCCTAGGGAATTATGTGATCGGTAAAACCACGCTCCTGTACATTGCCTACGGAGAGGTTCGTGCAGGTATTGATCTGAGCGAAATTGGCGAAGAAGACGTCACTATTGACGGCGATCGACTCGAACTCAGACTGCCACCCCCTGAAATTTTGGATAGCAAAATCGATGTTATGCGATCGCGCGTCTACGACTACGATCGTGGATTCCTTGGGCTAGGGCCCGACTCTGCACCAGAACTCCAAGAGGTTGCCCAGAAAGAAACCTTGGTTCGCATTGTGAATGTCGCCTGTGACCATGGACTATTGAATGATGCGAATGAAAAAGCAGAAGTTGCGTTAACTCGGTTGTTAGATTCAGTCGGCTATGAAGAGCTAGAGATCCAAACGCAGCAACCTAGCAATAACGCCTGTAACACGGCGATCGCATCCATCTCCCAATAATGGCTACGTGAGTACGACATTTAAAGTATTACAGAGTGTAATGCACTTTGTAATACTAGTTCCTAGTACTCATAGGCCTCATTCAGTTGAACAGCGTTTTCCAAGAGTAGCTAGGGAAACGCCATTTCCAAACATCCTAATCCTGCATGAAGTATGTAAGTCCTAACCAACTTAAGTACTTCAAATTGATACAAATGACGACATCTATGCTACAAATATCAACACTTCATTACAAATCGACCCAAAAAGAACCTGTAATTGCACGGAAAGGCTGATACTCAGCTCGTTCAAGTTCCTGAAAATTAATGACGCCGTTTGCGCTGTCATAGGAAATACTAGACCCGATAATGCACCTACAAAGGGATGGGACGTCCTATGGCAAGAGATCGAGTCAAGAACTTTTTAAGGCGTGCAAGGCGAGCCAAAGGAATTGATGACGGAAGATTTAGATTTAACGATGCTATAGGCAACGGCGACAACGATGATCTATATCGCATTCAGCTCTCCAATCGAAGCAGTCTGAATGTCAGGCTGAATCGATTGCAAGATCCGGTTAGAGTCGAACTCTATACATTCGACAAACCTCGACGAGAGGTCATCAATGAAATTGGAAGAACTCCATTTAGCGAGCTCAGTGGTCAAGCCATTCGACAAAACTTAACTCGGGAACTGCGAGTCTCCGGCTCAGGACGAATCCGAATTAATGAAGCTCTGGAAGCCGATGATTATTACCTCCGAATCACACCCCGCAGGCGAAGCACGGACACGAACTACCGCGTTGTGATGCGTGCAACAGAGCTCCCTGATACCTCCGATAATGGAAGTAGCACAGGAAGCAACGGCAACAATACGGGTACTGGAAGCACGTCAAACCCAAATACGGGCTCACAAAGCAATGGTGGAGGAACTAGTGGCAGCGCAACCATCCCAGCAGACAACAACAATTCAAGGGAAACTGCACAACTATTGACAGTTGACTTTAAGCAGCGAACCTATGACAACAACAACTTGCCGTCTGGTTTCACTGACCAAACCTTCTATCTAGATGGCAGCGATACAGAGGACTACTTCAAGTTTGAACTACAGACCGAGTCAACGTTTAATCTCAACTTGACAGGCCTGTCCGGGACAGCACTACAGACAGACATTGATGTAGAGATTCAAGATAGTCTTGGCATCCCAGTCCCAGGAGCCGCATCAACTCGATTTGGCGCATCAGCAGAATCAATCAGTACAACATTGGACGCAGGAACATACTTCATTCGAGCCTATGCGCCGCCACCCATTGGCAGTTCAAACTATTCGCTCTCGCTCTCAACGTTGCCAGCAAATATCGATCCCAATGGTGCTGGAGATACGGTTGCTGAAGCAGCCAATCTTGACTTGAGTACCCTCAGAGACGGACGAACATTTAGCGACTTTGTCGGAGGTGCCGACACCAATGATTATTACAGAGTCGTTATTCCTGCAGGTGGAGGATTCATTGGTATTGATGTCGATGAAATCGAAGATGACGATATTGACGGTCGCACGAGCAATATCGACCTTCAAATCATTCCAGCAACATCGCTCGACGGTAGTGGCAATCTACTGCCCGGCGCCCCAGTCCGAACCTCTTCTCGCGCTGGAGATGCTAAAGAAGAGGTTACTGAGGTTGTCGGAGAAGGTACGTATTACATCCGCGTCTATCCATCCACAGAAGATGATGGCGCTTTCTATCGAATGAACTTGCAAGCCTACTCCATCTTTGATCTTCCCGCACTTGTTGGTGATCTCAACCCCGGCACTCCCTCCTCCTTAACCGGCACCATCTTAGTTGGTGATCCATCTGGGAATGAGGGTAACGGTGTTCTCTACTTCTTTGCGAACGATGGTACGGGCGATGCATTGTGGCAAAGCGAAGGAACGATTGAAACAACAGTGAAGATTGGAGCTCCAAGTGGTGCTTCGAACTTCAACAACTTGGTCAATGTGAACGGGAATATTTTCTTTACCGCAACTGCATCAGACACTGGCCGAGAACTGTATATCTATGACGGTAATAGCATCAGCCTTGTTCAAGACATTAATCCGAACCCTGGTAGCTCAGGTATTGTCAGCGATTCGCAGTTCCTTGTGGCTGATGGAAAGCTTTACTTCACTGCCAATGATGGTACGTTTGGCACAGAATTGTGGGTGACCGAAGGTACAGCCGCAACAACCATGCGCTTGACAGATATTGCGCAAGGGTCAGGAAATCTCAACAACGCTAATCCTAATCAGCTTGTCTTTGCTGGGAGTGGAAACAATAGAGTTCTATACTTCATTGCAACCGATACAAATGGTGAGTCAGTTTATCAATACAACATCACATCGAGTGCAGTGACGAAGATTGGTGCTGGATCTAATGAATTACTGAATGATTCATTACCGAACAATTTGACCCTCGCCAACGGCAACCTATACTTCAATGCTGACGGAGGAGTTAATTCTTCCAATAATCTATGGGTCATCGAGAATGCAGCGACTAGCACAACGTTGAAGCAAATTGCTACACCTTCCGAATTTGGAGTTAGCGGCAACATTGTTGGCTACAACGAATTTACTGCGTTTGATGGAACACTTTATTTTGTTGCCGATGACGGAACAGATAACACCACAGGGGTCTGGCGTGTAACCGGTAGCAATACTGGCGTTGAACAGGTTGCAAAACTCGGCGGCGCAAGTTCATTAGACCCTGAACAGTTAACAGTGTTGGACAACGGTGCCACTGAAACCTTGTACTTTACTGGAAATACGACATCTGATTCGAGACAGCTCTGGGGTATTGCTGATACAAACGTTGGGGCAGCCAATGTGACAGCCAATGTGAACTTAGGTAGTAGTACCGGAGATTATGAGGTGACCAGCCAACTTCGAAACGTCGATAACTTAATTGCGGTTGGCACCAGTACACCAACTCTCTACTTCACAGCATCCCAACTCGGTACTATCTCAATTACAGAACCAGATGGAAATGGCGGTCAAACGACCACCAATCAGGAAAGAGATGTCACCGGAAATGAGCTCTTTAAGGTTGATGGAGCGTTATCAGGCTTATCGAGCCCGTTTGCGAACATTCGCCCAGATGACCTAACAGCGACGGATTCAGATAGCAACTCTACGCCAATCATTCGAAGCTCTAACCCATCAAATCTTGTCGAGGTTGGAGGCCGCCTCTTCTTCGTAGCAAATAACAGCTCTGAAGATGCGGATGGCAATGCGATTGGTGCAGGTGAGGAGCTTTGGGTACTGGGCATCCAAGCGTAGTCAGCCCAACTGATAGAGAGGAGAGCGTCTTAGATTTTCTCCCCTCTATCTTCATCTCGCATTATTCTGATGAACACAACTTGGCAATCGTCTCAAATCCGAAACGAAGAAACAGGGTAGGGTGTGTAATGCGCACCCCACCCTGTTTCTTCGTAAACTTTGCCAAGTCATGTAATGAACTTGTATTGTTCTCGACGGATGTGCGATCGCCAGATTACGAGAGCTCAGCGATCGCCGGATGATAGAAAAATGCAATCCCTACGACCACATAGGTTGCCAACAACAAAGCACCTTCTAACCAATTTGAACGACCATCAGAACTCACTGAGTTTGCAATTAACACTGCTACTGCCACCGCCACCAGCTCAAATGGATTAAAGTTCAAGTCCATTGGTTGACCAATAATCCAACCTGCGAGAACTAGGAGCGGAGCAACAAACAACGCAATTTGCAGTGTCGAACCGACGGCAACCGAAATCGACAGATCCATTTTGTCTTTCATTGCAACGGTGACTGCTGTCGCGTGTTCTGCAGCATTACCAATAATCGGCAGCAAAATCACGCCAGTAAACAGACTGGTCAATCCTAATTCAGTTGTTGCAACCTCCAGTGAACCTACTAAGAACTCAGATTCAATTGCGACGAAGACTGTTGATACAAGTAGCACGCTAACCCATAGCAAAAGGTTAGGCTGATGTTGCTCTTTTTCACCATCAAGATTCTCTTCGCCCACCTCACACAAATAGCTATGGGTTTTCATCGAAAATAGAAGCGTCAGAACATATACCGCAATCAACACAATCGCAACGGCTACCGATAAGGTCTGCATCGTTGATTCATCAATGCCATCAGAGGTATAGTTCACGGCTGTTGGTAGCAATATTGCAATCACCGCGAGATTCATTGACGATGCGTTGATTCGTGCAACGACAGGTTGAAACGATTGCTCCTTGATGACGAATCCCCCCAGCAACATCGATAATCCCATCACTAGCAACAGGTTTCCGATAATGGAGCCTGTGAGGCTTGCTTTCACAACCCCAATCAAGCCTGCTCGAAGCGCAATCAGAGCAATAATTAATTCTGTTGCATTTCCAAAGGTCGCGTTTAGCAGGCCTCCAAGCGTTGGACCTGCAACAACTGCAATCTCTTCTGTTGCAGCACCCATC
>JBCBLF010000255.1:0-6777 GCA_038520475.1 Cyanobacteria bacterium J06627_8 | reverse complement strand
TACGCTCATTCTCTGAACATGGCTAACAAGAGCTTGCAACGGAACGGAAATATATCCGATTGACATAAGGCAAACATTATCGTCGTCTGCTGAAGCCCAAACCGTTAGGCTACCTAAGATATCAGTTAGGGCTGTAGTTGGGAGGTTGTCTATGGGGTTCGATAGAGTGAGATAGCAGTAACACCACCTAATAATTCCGTGAGTTTGTTAACGGTGGGTGGATGGAACTGTCAGGTTGCCAAGATGCAAGGGCCTGGCTAAAATGCCTAACGAACAATCGCCAAGTTTTGTAGTTGCTATCAGTGGACCCTCTGGATCAGGAAAGACTTCCCTGGTGCAAAAAGTAACCAGTCTGCTAGAGGATGCCGTACCTTTCTATTTTGATGACTATGCCTCCGTATCAAAATATCCCTCGAACTTTTCCGAGTGGATTAGGGAGGGAGCTGATCCGAATCAATGGGAGACCCCACAACTCCTCGAAGACTTGCAAGCATTACGGCATGGGGAAACCATTTCTTTGCCTGATAATAAAGGAATAATCAAAACAGCCCGCTTCATTATCATGGAAGAGCCGTTTGGCAGGGAACGTGCCAAGATGAACGAGCTCATTGATTTTGTAGCGTGTATTACCCTTCCACTAGAAGTTGCTTTGGCACGTCGATTGCTTCGAGATGTCGAATGGTGTCTCAATGAAAGAAGTTCAGATTATTTTGCATCCTATATCAAAGAATATTTAACAGGATATCTCAATGGTGCCACCCGAGAAATGTATCTTGAGGTAAACGCAAGGGTTTTGAAGAATTGCGATCTGGTTCTAAATGGTGTTAGATCCTCAGATGAGTTGGCGAATGAGATGGTTGTTGCGATCAAAACAAGGGTAAGAGCTGCTTAATAAGAGTCTAAACTAACTGCCTCTAGCATTCGCTCAGACCCCATGCTCCCGCTTTTGGCAGCAGTTCAACCGTAGCATTTCTCTTACTACGGTAGTTGTCGCCGCCTAACACTGCGTTGCAATGGCGGAGCATAAACAGTTGATCAAAGATCCAAAGTTACTACCGCCGTTGAACTCCAACGTTAGGAAGTGGGTCAAAAGGACAAAAGTGGATGAAACTCGAAGAATTGCTTCGCGAGGTCGCTGATTGTTCGATCTGCGCTGACTCCCTGCCTCTCGGTCCCCGTCCCGTGATCCAGATCGGGGCCGGGGCGAAGATCCTGATTGCGGGCCAGGCTCCGGGGCGGCAGGTTCATGAGTCAGGCGTCCCCTTCAAGGACCCGAGCGGCGATCGGCTACGCGATTGGATGGGTGTGGATGACCGCGAGTTCTACGATCCCGACCTCATCTCGATACTCCCTATGGGTTTCTGCTTCCCCGGCTCTTCAAAGAGCGGGGATAAGCCTCCGCGAAAAGAATGTGCTCCGGCCTGGCGAGAGACACTCTTGGAGCGGGTGCCTGACGTACAGCTGACGCTGGTGCTCGGGGCGTACGCGCAACGATACCACTTGCCTGACGCTGCTTCAGTCACGGATGCCGTGGCGCGTTGGAGTGAATGGTGGCCGGAGCTGTTGCCACTGCCCCACCCGAGTCCGCGGAATCGAGCCTGGTTCAAGAACAATCCGTGGTTCGACGTAGAAGTCCTACCGATGCTTCGAGATCGCGTAAAGGAATTACTGGGGCCGGCTAGGCCTGGCGGGCCCATTTCCTAACAAGGAATTGCTGCAGTCGGCGTATAAGCGGAGGGGCGACTCGCTGCTGCTCGCTGGCGAACTAGAGTGCCGCTGCAGCAATTCCGAGCCGTTATGCCTTCTAAAGTGAATCAGCAACGATGATGCGACTAATCCTGATCACGATCTTGTTGTCCGCCAATGTTAGTTGTCCCCGTGAACTGATTACCGAGACAAAACAAATGACTCAAGACGAACAACGTATACGGCAATGGTTCGATGAATGGATCAAAGCAACAAAAGAAGGCAATACCGAACTGGCACGGTCGCTGACCGCTGACAATGCAATTTTCCTCGTTCCTGGGGCGGGTCAGATGGACAAAGAGAGCTTCACGGCTGCTGCCACTGCGACTGACCCCAACACCGATTTTTCCCTTGATTGCTCGATACAAGAAATCGAAATCATAGGTGACTATGCTTGGGTTGTGGCCACACTTTCGCTTTCCATGATTGACAAAAGCTCCGGCTCGCAATCCTTGATGAAGGGTGATTCGCTTTCCATCATTCGCAGAGAAAATGGTGGCTGGGTCACTGTACGTGAGGCCAACACGATGGTCCCTGTTGACGCAACCGAATGATACATAGCCATGCAATGCACCCGAGTCGCAAAGTCGGGCGTTTTGGTGATGCAAGATCTCTCGTCGTGACTGGGTGATTGCAACCGTTATTGATTTGACGGAGACCAACGACTAGCGATTGGCATTCGCCAACCTGTGCCAAAGGCTCGATCGGTGACTTTGATGCCTGGTGGGGCTTGACGGCGCTTGAATTCGGCTCGGGTGACAAGCCGGACGACTGTGTTGACGATCGCCGCATCATGGCCTGCTGACACAATGTCTTGAATGGGTTGGTGACGATGGAGCAAGCGATCGAGAATATCGTCCAACACGTCGTAAGAGGGTAGCGAGTCTTGATCGACTTGTCCGGGTTTGAGCTCTGCACTGGGTGGTTTTTCGATGACATTTGGCGGAATCACATCTGTTGCGCTTGCTGCCAGAGGTATTGGAAAGGGATAGTCAGACGTTGGCTGAACCACTTGTTCATTCAGCCAGCGACAAATTGAGTAGACGCGCGTTTTGGGGACATCGGCGATCGCTCCTAGTCCCCCGTTCATGTCACCGTAGAGAGTGCAATAGCCTACTGCCATTTCTGATTTGTTGCCTGTGGTGAGCAGCAGGTGTCCAAATTTATTAGCGATCGCCATCAGCAGATTGCCTCGAATGCGAGACTGAATGTTTTCTTCTGCTACTCCAAATTCGGTTCCAGCAAACAGGTTTTCAAACGTTGTGTCATACCCTTTCATCAAATTGCCGATGGGTAACGTTTCGGTACGAATGCCGAGGTTATTCGCTAACGCTTCTGCGTCTTTGATGGAGTGATCGGAGCTATAGGGAGACGGCATCAGTACACCTAAGACGTTCTCTGCCCCTAATGCGGCGGTGGCGATCGCCGCAACAAGAGACGAATCGATGCCTCCGCTGAGCCCCAATACAACTTTGGAGAATCCACATTTTCGGGTATAGTCTTGAACGCCAAGAACCAGAGCTGACCAAATTTCGGCATCTCCGGTTTGTGCCTGAGGGGCGATCGCTCCCGGACGAATGTCATGTGTTTGGTCATCTACGTCAACAATGACAAGATCAGGTTGAAAGGCGCTGGCTCGACAGCGAATATCGCCAGAGCGACTAAAGCCTACGCTACTGCCATCAAAAATTAGGTCGTCATTGCCGCCCACCTGATTGACGTAGAGGATTGGAAGTTGGTACCTCAGCGCAGCATGACGCAGCATGGCTTCTCGTACGCTTTGCTTTCCAAGGCTGTAGGGAGACCCCGATAAATTTACGATTAAATCGGTCTGTTGTTGTGCCAAATCATCCAGCGGGTTAACTGCATAGGCCCGCTGACCCCAAAATTCTTCGTCATTCCACAGATCTTCACAGATGGTGACGCCAATGCGGAGACCGTCTAGTACGAAGGTGTTGCTCTGGTCGTCAGGTTCAAAATAACGATCATCGTCAAACACGTCGTAGGTTGGCAACAGTCGCTTGTGAAACACCTGCTGAATCGTGCTGTTGTCCAATAGTGCGATGCTATTGAATAAGGGCTTTCCCCCCTTTTCGGGCGATCGCACATTCCGTTCTGCGGTGCCCACGAGTACGGCAAGTTCACTGGGCAAATTACGAGCTAGCTGATTCACCGTGTCTGCCATGCGAGCCACAAACTGTGGCTGCATCAACAAATCCCGCGGTGGGTAACCGGAAATCGATAACTCAGGTGTCAGCATAAGTCGCGCACCTTGAGCGACGGCTTTGCGGGCTTCATCTACAATTTGCTGAGCGTTGCCGTTCAAGTCTCCAATGGTGGGGTTAAGTTGGGCGATCGCAATTTTCATCGTTATCGACTGTTAAATATTGAACGTGAACCGTGACTAAACAGACTGTAGAAGCTCAAACAAAAACCAGGGGTTTATCTTTAAGTGGAGCAAACTTCTCGGCATCAAACTGATAAAGACTGGCGGGTCGCCCAGCGCCTCTTGATGCTTTCAATCCTGTATCTGAGAGAAATCCAAGTTTCAGCAGACGAGTGCGAAAATTAGAATAATCAGCAAAGTTTTCGCCCAGAACAATCGTGTAGAGCTGGTAGAGGTCATTAAGGGTGAACATTTCTGGCAATACTTCAAACGCCACAGGACTGTATTCCAGTTTGCTGCGGAGTCGTTGATAGCCATAATCGAGAATACGATTATGGTCGAAGGCTAGGGTTGGGAGGTGTTCGAGGGGATACCATGCAATGCCACTAACGCCATCAGCAATGAGATCGGCTTCAGCAAAGCGAACAAGGGCGAAATAGCTGACCGATAGATAACGGGGGCCAAGGCTTTCGGCCGACTCTTGGAGATCTCGTCCAGGATCACCGAAGGTGTAGAGCTGTTCTAAGTACAAATTCTCAGCTCGAATTTTCTCAGCAAGGACGCGATAGGCTGCACCTTCTAGGGATTCACCGTGTCGTACGAGTGTACCGGGTAGACTCCAGTCCCCCGAACATGGCGCATCGTGCCGCATAATGAGCAACACCAACAGCCGACTTTGTTTGGTATCGACCGAAAAAATGACGTTATCGACGCCGACTTTGAAGTCGGCAAGACGATTGTCCGCTACCCTGCTGGCAGCGTGCTTTTGGATGGGTCCTGACATTCGTATAGGTGTTGTTGATGGATATAGGCTTGCACAGGAGGCGTAATCGCATTCGGATCGTGGTCGTGGCGATAGGCGGTGGATGACACTGGCAGACCGGTCATGTCAGCGATCGCCACGTCTCCTCCTTTAGATTGAAGGTGCTGGATATCATCTGCCGTAATGGCATAACTAGGACGCGGAATCACAAGCAGCTTGACCTGCTGCAACAGCTCAGTAGCTCGATACCATCTCGGAACTTTATCAATCAAGTCTGACCCAACTACGAGTGTCAGCATCGATTGGGGCCACCGATGCTGAGCACGCTCAACTGTAACGAGTGCTCGGGGATGGCTGAGTTGTTGATCGCAATAAATGTTTGTTCGAGGTGGGTGAATGTCGCTGATCAAAAGTTCGAGCATGGTGGCTCGATGGGCAAGGGATGTTTGGTGTTGTTTGAAGGGATTGTCTGATGCCCAAACCCAAACTTCGTCGTAGTGATACGACAACCAGTTTAAGATTTGCTGGTGTCCAGCAGTAGGAGGATCGGCGCTAGTACCAAATAGGGCAATTGACAACATAATGAATGACCAATCAACAAATCAGGGTGATGATAATTCAACAGATGGGGATTGAAGGCTCGGATGGTTCCGGGATGGTCGATGTGCGTTAGGGCGATCGCCGCTATGAATCGCTATGAATAGAATTCATTCCAATTGCTTCATCCTTCAGAAGACGCCATGATTCGGTGCTGGGTCTCTTGAGTTAACGCTCGAAGGGCATCTGACAATTCAACTGGCATCGAACTTGGGTTATGAATGCGACGCACGTCAACTGGGAGACTCGTCACTGAGTGACGAGTCCGTTGAGCGATCGCTTCGAGGGATTCAGGTTCAGTGAGCCGAATGCCGTTTTTCATAATGGGTTGAAGAAGAGGAGTTTCAGATGATGGTTGTGTTGATGATCGACGGATAGCCCCAGGAACGAGATCCATTTCTGACATCAGCCCCAGGCGATCGCTCTGCACGATTCCATTGTGATCAGTTTGCCGAAAAACCTGCTTGCGCCCAGGATAGGTCATTTTTCCGCTGGATGCCTTCATGGTTGGAATACCATCAATCTCCACTAGCTTATAGACTCCGTTGATGGGTTTTCCCGTCACGAGCTTGGTACCAATGCCATAGCCGTCAATCACGGCGCCTTCCTGCCGCAATCGAACCACCTCTGCCTCATCTAAATCGCCACTCGCAAAAATTGCTGCTTCGGGCAACAGCGATCGTACTTTTTTTGATTGTTGAACCAAATCGCCAGAATCTAAGCGAACGGCAGGAACCTGCATCTGTCCAGAACGAACCTGTTCAGCCAGCCGCTGAGCAGCAGCAATGGAATCATATGTGTCAATCAACAGTGCTGCATCTGGGAAATATCGGTGAAATGCTTGGAAAGCACCATCCTCGCTGCCTTCAAGAGCGGATAATGCCATCACTAAAGCATGGGCCATCGTGCCGCTGGGATGTTGTCCGAGTTGAAGCGAGGCAAATACGTTAGATGTTGCATTCATGCCTCCGGCGATCGCCGCGCGAGCGGCCCAAATGGAAGCTTGTGGGCTAAACGCTCGACGTGTACCGAATTCGAGAATTTTCGCGGTTTCTCCTGCGGCATCTCGCAGCCGTGCTGCCCGTGTTGCAATGAGCGTCTGATAGTTGAGGGTGTTTAACAGGTAGGTTTCTAGAATCTGAGCCTGCCACAATGGAGCTTCGATTCGCAGTAGAGGCTCATGGGCAAAGACTGCTGTACCTTCTGGCAATGCCCAAACATCACCGTCAAATTTGGTCTGTTGTAGGAGCGACCAAAATGCATCAGGGGCATGGTCAAAAATACC
>JBCBLF010000254.1:0-6791 GCA_038520475.1 Cyanobacteria bacterium J06627_8 | reverse complement strand
CTTCATGTTGATAGGACGCATTCAGTTCAGAAGCGATCGCCTCTTCGTCCTCATTTAAGAAGACTGGATACCCCGATTGATACAGAGCGAGAGCGGCTGCCCAAATCTGATCGCGTTCTTGCTGAAGCAAATCCAAATCAATCCGATGCTGGACTGGAACCACCCAAAATCTTCTGTTTCCAGTCGCATCACTCAAGAATTCACTTTGGTTTGTGGAACCGACAATAATGGAGCGTCGTTTTAGACGGATCGCATGTCTGCCGTAGGGAGGGCGAACCGTATCAATCTGGCAGGAGAGAAAGGCTTTTACGCCACTGGTATCTTTTTTCCTCAAGATGCCTTCCAGCTCTCCCCATTCAACGAACCAGAACTGATGCAGCTTCAGTCTTTCATCGCGTTCATTGGCAACTCCCATCGAGCCATCAAACCAATCACTTCCAGCCAGGGTACGAAAGAAACTCGACTTCCGATATTCTTGAGGGCCTTGAAGAATCAGGGCGGTATCGACCTTACAGCCTGGGGTAAAGACTCTGGCAACAGCAGCGACCAGGGTTTTAACGAGAAACGTTTGGTAGATTGGTTGGCTTAGACCAAAGTATCGTTCTGCAATGCCGTCCAGAGTTTAAGTGGATGAACCGTGAGTTTTACCACATTGCTCCAGGTATTCTCGAACTGGATGCACGCAATTGAGTCGGGCTAAGCGATCGATGATGGTGACACAATCAACGGTCGAAACCTGAATGCCATGTTCGAGGGCTAGAGTGAGTCTGAGATCATCCGGTTCCTCGACGACAGAGTCATTGAGTTCAATCTGGTTGGTCAGTTCATTGAAGCGAAGCGACTTCCCCAAAGCAGCTTCAATCTCGTGGTAAGTCTGAGCTAGTTTCGGAAGTTCCTTAGGTGGTTTTTTATCAGACGGGTCTGAAACGTTTTGAGGATGGAACTCTAAGCTTTGAACAACTGCTTTTATCCGATCTCTTGCGTCATCCGCGTCAATGCTCCAATCGGCTACATCCCATTTAGGTGGAGCAGTTGGATTGAGATCCAAGGGATTGAGAATTGCTGCTGTAATTCCGTTTTGCTGACATGAGTTGAGCAATGCCTCTGCTGATTTATATCCTTGCTCATCGTTATCTGGCCAGATGACAAGCGAACAGGGCTGAAGCTTTTTGAGTCGTTGGGCAATGTCATCGATGTATTGACCTTCCCCTCCTTGGTTACAGGTTGCTGAAAAGCCCCATCGACGGAGTGCTTCAACACAAGTTTCACCGCCGACCAAGGAGAGAATCTTTTCACGTTGGATGCTGCCTTCTCGGTAGAGTGTCCAAGGATCTGGGCCTCTGCCCCATTTCCAAGTCTCACCATCACAGTACTGCGGCCTGATCAACTTGGTTTTTAGGG
Source organism: Cyanobacteria bacterium J06627_8 (assembly GCA_038520475.1). Taxonomy (GTDB): domain Bacteria; phylum Cyanobacteriota; class Cyanobacteriia; order CAKZMO01; family CAKZMO01; genus JBCCWF01. The sequence continues at coordinate 5,390 of JBCBLF010000254.1, read as the reverse complement.
TTCCTCGTCCATCTTTGTAGACGGCTCGCCGATCGCTCCACTCTCGCCGAATCACTCGTTGAGTTGGGCTGTACTGAAAGATGATCTGCTTTTGAAAAGCAGAGCTTTTCTGGTCATACTTCCCCGTCCGTTTCCATATGGCCTGAGCTGGTTTGTCTCCAGAATTTCCGTCATGGCGTTGGGGTCTAAAGATGAAACTGCCATTGCTGGCCCGAGTTTTAGCAATCGTCCATCCTGGAGGAGCTTGTTCCGAACGATGACAGACAACGGCCCCATCCGGTAGATGGAAACACCAATCTGGTTTTTGACAAATGGGGCAGGGATGGTCAGCTGTGACCTCTTTCCCAGCTTTAGCATGACTATCAGAGTATTCCATTGATTAATCTGAGCGTATCCATCGCGAGTACACTCAGATCCTTCAATAGTCGAAAATTGACAGAAGAACCGACTATTGCTGAACTCTCGTAGCCTACCATTGGGAGCAAAAACGACCATTCTTTCCGGTTGGGAAGTTGAGCGTTTCGACCATTGCAGAGGCGAGATTTATATTTCCTTACAATTCAATGTCTTTGAAAGCCCTCTGACTTTTTGGGGTAGCCCTCAATGTTTAAGAGGACTCATCTGAAACAAACTGGTCATATTTACCATAGGCACGCAGAAGAGTTTCTACATCGTTGTAACGCTCCATCAGATAGTAGAGCGAGGCTAGGTTGGTGAGGATACTCATGGTAGAAGGGTGATCAATACCAAGGTGCTGTTCATAAACTGTTAATGCCTTCTTATAAAGCGGCTCGGCTTGGTCATATTGCCCCATCGAATCGTAGAGTAAAGCCAAGTTATTCAGACTCGTTGCAGTCGATGGATGATCCGGACCAAACTGTTGTTCACGAATGGTTAGCGAGCGTTTGTAGAGCGGTTCTGCTTGATCGTAGTGACCCAGTTTCCAGTAAAGCGAAGCCAAGTTGTTTAAGCTGATCGCAGTATCGGGATGGGTAGGGCCGAACTGTTGTTCATAAATGCTGAGTGCCCTCTGGCAGAACGGTTCTGCCTGGTCATATTTCTTCATAGCCTGATAAAGCAAAGCCAAGTTATTGAGACTTGTCGCAATATCAGGGTGATTCGGGCCAAGGTGCTGCTCACGAATAACGAGTGCCTTTTGATAAAGAGGCTCAGCTTCTTCATATCGTTTCATTGCTCGATAGAGTTCAGCTAAATTATTTAGACTCGTTGCAGTCGAAGGATGGTCAGCGTCAAGCTGTTGCTCACGAATTGTGAGTGCCCGTTTGTAGAGACGTTCTGATTGGTCATAGCGACCCATCAAATCATAGAGTAAGGCTAGATTATTCAGACAAGTCGCCGTATCAGGATGAGTTGAACCAAGCTGCTGTTCATAAATCGTTAGCCCCCTCTTGTAGAGTGTTTCTGCTTGGTCATAGCGACCCATTGCTCGGTAAAACGCGGCTAGATTGTTGAGATTACTAGCACCACTCATTAACAGTTTCAGTCTTTTCCTTTGGAGTATAGTAAGGCTCCCACGAAAAATCTCCTAAGGCGAGGTAGCCTGCGATTTTCAGAGCTTCGCTTTTTGCCTTTTTAAGCCCCGCTGGATTGGCATGAACCCCAAGAGCTATTCTTTGCTGGAAAGGTTCAGCTCGACTTGAATCTAGTTTAGGAGGCAATGTCCCTCGAAGATACAAGGACTTGCCTACTTGCTGTATTTTAACCGGACAGCCCAATTCCTTGAGAGAAGCATTCAGCGACACTATCTTCTTCATTGCCTAAAATCTTGCTTGCGATCATAAGCAATTTCTGCGTCGAATGGCAAAATGTACACATTTGGCACAGCTCAAATATTGATTGTTTCGTGAGGTCAATGCCAGGACCCGGACTTGAACCGGGGACACGAGGATTTTCAGTCCTCTGCTCTACCAACTGAGCTATCCCGGCGCTGGTTAATGCCGATCCAATTTTCAGCGCTTTACTAAGCTAACAGACGATGAACCTCTTCGCAAGAATTTAGTCTAGGAATCGCACTGATGATTTGTTTGGTTCCTTTTCTAAGTCAAATATATGGTTAACTCTTTCGTGATGAGGAGCATAAAGAATCAGTGAGCTGGAACGATCGTTTTTGGCATGAGCACAGTGAGTAGAAAAATAGCAAGCTGTGCGAAGAAAATACCGAGGCCAGAAGGCATTGTCAAGTTGATTAACTTATCCAGAAAAATAGTTCTATGCTCCCTGTGGTTTTGCCTAAGATAAGTTACGTGACTGCAATCGCTTGTGTGAATTCCTGCTAACTTTCAAATCGCTGGCGCATGATCTCTCGGTAATCGGGGGCAGTAAGTCACTGTTGATGGGGATGAACGTGACCTCGAATCGGTGCAAAGGCTGCTAAAAAGCGTTGGGTGCCTCCCGGTGATTTGAAGCGTCCCATACGCCGCTCTCTCATCCGTGTGGGGCGATGAGAATTCTCAGCACGATTGTTCAAGCCTCGATTTTGTCTATGTTCCACGCCTTTGAGCAGTTCCTTTTTCGCGGCACCGTAGCTTTTGAGCTTGTCGGTGACGATGACTCTGGGAGCAAAATCGGTCGGTTGAAGCAAGGTGCGGAAGAAGCGCTTCGCCGCTCGTTTGTCTCGATGTCGCTGCATGAGGATATCGATAACCTGGCCTTGAGCATCAACGGCACGCCATAGATAGTGTTGCTGACCCTTGATAATCACCACACCTTCATCGAGATGACACTTATTGGCCGGTTTCGAGCGATGACGACGCATCTGGTTGGCGTAGGATTGAGCAAATGTATTGCACCATTGTCGAATCGACTCGTCGGTGACCGCTATGCCTCGATAAAGCATCATTTTTTCGATGTCACGGAAGCTCAATGGAACGGTGTAATAGAGCCAAACGCAGTGACTGATGATCTCGATTGGAAATCGATGATATTGATAACGAATTCGTATCGGCCCGCCCCTGACACATTTTGCCGGAGCCTACCACGAAATTAAGTTGACAATATCCAATCAAACTATCTCGAATATTTTCAACTTGTTGAATGGCTCGTTTGGGATCAAGCAAATATTGAGAACGATTATTATTCAAGTTAAGTTTGGTTACCATAGCTTTCTTAAATGATTTGTGGAGGGTGAGATGGGCCCGCTCACAACTCATTCAAGAAAGCTATATGGTTTTATGATGATCGTGTCGTAAATAAGAGACAGGGATGTGTTGAACCGGAGTCAGCTGACGCGATCGGCCCATCTTGATGCCCCGTTGTGGATCGATGCCATCATTCCTGTGGCGTATGTGGTTGGCGTGTTGCTCATCATGCCCCTCTGGACTCAGTTTGAGTTCGACACCGATGAAGGATTCAATGTCATGAAGGCTGTGTTGGTCGAGAACGGGTATACGCTCTATCGCGATATCTGGAATGACCAGCCGCCGCTGTTCACGCTGCTACTGTCTGTTATATTTCGGCTATTCGGATCATCAATTTTTGCCGCTCGATTCACGGTTCTACTGTTTTCTGGGCTGCTGATCTATTGTTTTCATCGGTTGGTTAGACTCTCGATTGGAATCATTCCGGCGATCGCTAGTTCTATTTTGTTGGTGAGTTCCTACGAATTCGTTCGATTGAGTTCATCGGTGATGATTGGTCTTCCGTCCCTAGCGCTGGCACTCCTATCGCTAGTGCTGATGGTGCAATATCAAGGTGGCTACAAGCCCAGAATTCATTCGCTTGCTAAGACAGGCGATCGCCCACACCATTCATCGATTTGGCTTTATGCGTCTGGACTCTGTTTTGCAGCGTCGCTCCATGTCAAGCTGGTCACAATCATTCTGATCCCGTTGTATGGGTTACATATTCTGACTCCGCGCCTACTTGGCATTAATCCACAGCCGTTTGAGGCTATTGGGTCCGTCTTGAGAGGAAATCTCTCTGCACTCAAGACACATCCACTCATCCCAACCCGTGTAGATGTTCGACGCGCGCTTACGTGGTTGCTCTGGTTAGGGATTCCATTTGTCATCCTGGGTGTCGGGATGCATTATTTTCAGGTTGATCAAACCTTAAGAACGCATTTGCAAAGTCGACAAGCAATTGAGGAATTTGAACGTCGCAGCTTGAGCTTTTCTTACCTGCTCGACCAAACCTCAAGGTATGACTGGGGAATTTATGCCCTGGCTGGGTTAGGTAGCACGATCGCAGTAGTCAGACGCTATCGCCGTGCGCTGATTCCTGGGATATGGCTACTCATCGCAGTCATTGTGCTGATCGACCATCAACCTGTTTGGTATCACTACAGTCCACTGATCATGATTCCGCTATGTTGGTTGGCTGCCTATAGCATGATGCCTCTGGTTCGGTTGCTTGAACGAGTGACGGCAACCCAACCGTTTGAACAGCCTCAAACCTATCCAAGGCGTCGCCTCTATTATGCGGTGTTTGCATTAAGCATCTGCATCGCGTTACTCAGCATTGCGACAGTTGCATCGGAGGGGAATCGGGCGATCGCCGCTCTACAACCTTATAAAGACAACCTGGGGCGATCGCCCCAGGCTGAGCTAGTGCAAAATATGCAGGCTAACATGCGTCAAGCTGGTCCTGAATCGTCACAATGGCTACTAACCGATGCTCCAATCTTTGGATTCTACGCCAATATGCTGGTGCCGCCTGAAGTCGTTGTATTTTCAAAAAAACGTCTGCTGACGGGTCAGTTAAATAGCGAAACGATTCTAGAGCTGATGCAAGCCTATGCTCCACATCAAATTTTGTTTTCTCGATTTGCGAAAGAAATGATGAGCCAACGATCGATTGTGCGCTATCTGAGACAGCACTATCGGCAAGAATCTGTGCCAGCTAATCCAGACATGGAATACTTTGTTCGAGTACCGACTCGTCAGTAGGACTGGCAGCTGTTTTACATTTTGACAATGGTCTATGGTCTATGTTGCAGCTCGGCTCTGACTGACTCCAAGGGGTTTCTATGAACCGAGCTAGCTTGCCAAAAAATTTTCCCAGAGTCATTTAAGGGTAGTCCACCAAATGTAAGGATGAGGTATTCAGCTCAAGATTCATCCAGTGTCAACACGAACATGTCCAAGTTGCGGTTCTCAGCAAATCGTCAAAAATGGTCGAACTCATTACGATAAAGCCAACCACAAATGCAAGGCGTGTGAACGGCAATTCGTCAATAATCCTCAACAGAAACTCATTTTCCAAGAAACGAAAGCCCTTATCGACAAACTGTTGCTCGAAAAAATCCCTCTAGCAGGAATTGACCGAGTATGGGCTGTGGACTGGGATTTCTAACAATTGATGATGTTAGGTTTCATTCTTCAACCTAACTTACCAGGGCGATCGCACGACTGAAGCAGTTACATATGCTA
>JBCBLF010000253.1:0-6868 GCA_038520475.1 Cyanobacteria bacterium J06627_8 | reverse complement strand
GCACCCCGTTTGACCATCACGGTGCCCGTGCCCTATCGAATTGGGGTACCGACTCCGAATTACCCGTGGAAATGGAGTGTGGTGTTTTGGGTTGATGGCGTAACGGCTGATCAAGCGGAACTCAACAGTGATCAAGCCCGCTTGTTTGCTCTATTTTTGCGATCGCTCCATCAACCGGCTCCTACAAATGCTCCGTATAATCCATATCGCTCAGTGTCACTTCAACAGCGCTCTCAAGTCGTTGAGTCTCGATTGCATACCCTTGAGCACTCAACGCCATTCATCACACCGACCATCAAGCAGATCTGGCAAAATGCTCTCAAGGCCGAACCCAATGACAATCCATGCTGGATTCATGGAGATCTCCATCCGCGCAATGTGTTGGCTCATCATGAGGCGATCGCGAGCATCATCGACTGGGGCGACCTTGCGGTTGGCGATCGAGCGACGGATCTTGCTGCCATTTGGATGCTATTTTCAAGCCAAAAAGCTCGCTACCAGGCCCTTGAAACGTATAACACGACGCATGCGGTTCTGAATCGAGCCAAAGGATGGGCTATCTTCTTCGGGACCATCTTGCTTGAGGCTGGTCTCGTCAATGATCCCAAACATGCTGTAATCGGAGAAAAAACGCTGAAGCGTCTGTCCGCTGACGGATAGATGGGATCATTCTTAATCCATGCGCACAGCGTTATGTTTTGGGAAATGATTTCAAGTCCTAGGGCTCAGTCTGAGGTTTGTATTGCATGCTCTTTTAGCTCACTGAGCGAGACATATTCCAAGGCTGATGCGTGAGTCGCTTCCAACACCACCTGGGGCGCAACGCCGTCATCGAGAGCTTCTTTCCATCGAGAGGCACAGAGACACCAGCGATCGCCAGGTTTAAGGCCTGGAAAATTATAGGCAGGCATCGGCGTACTGAGATCATTCCCGTTTGACTTCGTATATGTCAAGAACGCCTCTGTCATTTGAGCACACACAACATGAGCACCAAAGTCGCCGGCTCCAGTATTGCATTGGCCGTCACGATAGAATCCTGTCATTGGTGATGTACAGCAGACTGCGAGCTCTGTGCCCAAGACGTTTCTTGCGTTACTCATTATCACCTCCTGATCGCTTGTCTTCTCACTATAACGGGGCAGTCAAACGCAATTCCTTTTGTTGAAATTGCTTTACGAAGTGTGCGCAAAGACTGAAAACCAGTCGCTAGTTTACAGCGACTGCTATAGTCTCAGTAGGGAAAATTGCGATCCTAATTGGCTCAAATGCGTCGTCAGCTTATTTCGTGTGGTTGAGTTAGACTGGCGTATAAAATCAATCCCTCTTCGTTGGATGTGTGCTAAGGGTAAGGTGTATGACTCGTCGTTCTACGTCGTCTTCAAATTCCCCACTCCGTCTAGATTGGCGGCGCATGAGTTCTCGTATTCTTGGAAATGGGCGCTCAGAATCATGGCGACGAGGCGAGCCTGTTGATTCCGACCCGGAAATGGGGCGGCTTTTGGATTTAATGCCTGCATCTGGGCGGATGCTGTGTCGATTGGTGAGTCAACCGATTCAGTCGGTAGTGATTGCATCTGAACTCCCGCTGCCGTGGAATCGCAGTCGCGAAATTCGAATCAATTTTGATCTGTGGAACCAACTGCCTCGGGCTCAACGCGATCTGTTGTTTTTGCGTACAATCTGCTGGAGCATCGGTATTCAATGGTTTAAGCTTGAACCTTACCGAGTGCTTGCAGCCTTGGGTGCTCTGGGGGTCTTAGTGGAAGCTGCGCAGTCAGACGCCATCGGAGTGATTGTGGCTGGGGGTATGGCCGCACTGGCGGGCACACAAGTCTGGCGGCAGCGCAGTGGAACTCAGGCTGAGTTAGAGGCAGACGAGTCAGCCTTGCAAGTGGCCCAGCGTCGAGGATATACCGAAACCGAAGCGGCGCGACATCTTTGTGCAGTCATTGAGGCAGTTGCACAAATTGAAGGACGACCGAGTCTCAATTTTGTTGAGCTTTTACGAACCCAAAATTTGCGGGCGATCGCCGGTCTCTCTCCGGTGGGTGTTCCAGAATCTATCCGCAACGGCGATAGCTGAATGCACTATCTATCACCCGATGAATGACTCCCGATGAATGACTCATGGCTCAGGCATGACTTTATCTCTTTAGCTATTTAAGCTAGAACGCCAGGGTGACTATAGCCATATGCATTAGTCAAGACAACAAAAAGCCCAACGACCTGAAAAGTAGGCCGTTGGGCTTTTTGTTGTTATGGCGTGAGCTACATTGCGTCGTTACGAGACGCTTGCGCTTTTGCTTTTGCCTTTGCAGCACTCTTTTTCAGGGCTTGCAAGCGAGACTCATAGCGCTTCCGCTCTTTTTTCTTCGGAGACTGCTCGATGAGAAACTTGAGCGCACTTCCCAGGCTCTTATACGCATTGGGCAAACTGTAGCCAAATCGAGTAGCAAGGGCGATCGCCTTCTGATCGGCATCCATGGCTTCCACTAACGTTTTCTCGGGATTATTCCGACGATAGAGTCGCCATCCTGAGATGCCACAAAGTGCGAGGGCAAGTAATAAGAGCACACCATCCTGTACCCACAGCTCACCAACAGCACCACCCAAACCAATCGCGAGGGCTGCCATTTCCCACCCATCACGGGGAATCGTGTCATTTTGAACCCTGGCAACCTCGTGCCAAAACAGGAGGTTCCGCTGATCAAGCGCGAGTTGCTCCCACCGAACCAGATCGAGCTGAATTTCAACTTGGTCTCGGCTCAACTCTTCACATGTAATCAGTGGAGGATTAACAGCCGTCGTTCCTTCGACGGTCACCCAACTTTTTAGCTCAGGTGGAAGTAGGTTTTTCAGCCGTCGTAACTCACTCAGATCAGCCCGCGCTGTTGAGGTTGCAAATGAGGTCATGAATCTCAGTCCTAACCGTAAAACACATCACGTGTGCGATCGCCCACCGCTTGAAGAAGCAAGAAAACTAATTGCTCATATGAACAGAAGCCTTTTACTTCTCCTCATGCTATGCAAGAGGGTGAAACATTGATTCACACATCTAGAAGAATATGCACACAATATTATTGAACCACACTTACCAGTGTAGTCATTTCTACCACTCTTGCTGGAGAGTCGTTCAAGAGTAGTACAACGTTCGATGCAGATTTCATCAACCTGCCCTTAGAGCTTTCCACTGCTAGAACCTACATTCCAGGAATGTTAAGTCCACTGGTTAGCTCCTCCATCCGGTCTTTCATAACCGTGGTTGACTTTGCATACGCATCTCTCATGGCTGCACTGACGAGATCGGACAACACTTCTGCCCCTTCTCCTAAAACATCAGGAGAAATTTCAACGCGCTTTGGTTCTTGGTTTCCGCTCATAAAGACTTTTACGAGGCCGCCGCCTGCCTGGCCTTCGACTTCTAGCTGCTCAAGCTCTTCTTGAAGTTGCTTTGCACCTTCCTGAACCTGCTGAGCCTTCTTAAAAGCCTCAGTCAGCTCCTTCATCTTGCCCAGACCCAGACCAAATCCTTTTCCCTTGGACATCGATAGTTATCCTCAACAACAGTTCAACGATTTCATGTACTAAACGTGATGCTAGATACATCACGTTCCATCAAACATTAACACTCATCACGATAGAAGCGCCGGAAGAACAGAGATATCTTAGATTTCTCTAAATCAAAGCATTTCATCAACCTCTAACAAGCCGCATATCTGCTTTGGCGCTGCCGATAATTGGTCATGGATAGCAGAGGATTAATGGATATCATGCATCATCAACGCTAGGCGAACCGATGCTGTGCCTCTGCGAACGAATACATATGAATAAAATACATGGGATGCCGAATTCTTCAGCATCAAACATGGGGCAGTGTTACCAACGCCACTGCCAAGAGCCTAAAACTCTCCGATGAACTTAACTTCAGGTCTTAGCAACAATCTCCACTGATCCTTGACTTGTTCTTGAACATGCTGAATTAAGGAGAAGATGTCACTAGCTGTCGCATTCCCGAGATTTAGAATAAAGTTGGCATGCTGCTCAGCAACCTGAGCGTCACCAATTTGATAGCCTTTGAGGCCAGTCTGTTCAATCAGCCATCCTGCTTTTTGTGGAGAGGGATTACGAAATACGCTGCCACAGCTCGGTAGGTGGTAGGGCTGCGTCTCATGGCGCTTCTTCAAGTGCTCTCGCGTTGCCTGCATAACAGATTCTGGAGACTGCCTCGGTTGAAGCTGAAACGATGCCTGAGTCACAAGCAAAGAACGCTGCTGAAGCATGGATGTTCGATAATCAAACATCAAGTCTTGAGGCCGGAAGGTATGATGACTGCCGCTCATGTCTAACGCTTGAGCATGAACTAAGATATCTGCAGTACACCAGGTATGGGCACCTGCATTCATAACAACAGCTCCGCCAACCGTGCCAGGAATTCCAACGGCCCACTCTAACCCGCTAAGACCTTGCTCTGCTGCACGCCACGCCAATCGGACTAAAGATTCGCCTGCGCTTGCAGTCAGTAGACCACTATCAGTATCCACCTCAACGCTCTTGAGCCGGCGAGTGCAGATGACGAGGCCATTTAAGCCTCGATCGCTAATCAATAGGTTTGAACCTGCTCCAAGGAGTGTCACCGGAACAGATTCCCGATCAGCCCAAGCTAAGGCAGCCTGCATTTCATCTAAATCTCGGGGTGCAATAAAAAACTCGGCGACTCCACCAACTCTGAACGATGTCAGTTTTGCAAGGGGAGTGTATCGCTGAATGTGATATGGCGTAGATTTAATGGGAATTGGACCAGAATGACTCCCTAATGGATTGCTACAAGAGCGTAGAGACGTTTGAGTTAAATCCAAAGACGCTACGCTGTTTCCATGAGACGTGCTAGACGAACTAGCTGACGGTGACGTAACAGGGGACACTTGAGATTCTCCTTCGGATGGAACCGAGCCAAATTGTGCAGACAGCATGAGGATCATGTTTTAAGAGAGCAGCACGGCAAACATGGGCTGCAAACCTGGATACCCCATTCGAATCCATGCATCACTAATGCCGTCAAGACGCTGACAGGTGATGAAACTGCACGTATTTAGAATGAAGGCGACCCGAGGAACGCATCGGAGTGCCAATGGTGTGTGGGAGGAGCGAATCTCAAGGCTTAACGAACTCTACAACACATTAAGTTAAGAACCTTATATTGAAGATTGAAGCACTTGATCTTGTTTTTGGCGATAGAAATCTAATAAATCCGGAATAACTTTATTAAGATTACCCGCGCCTAAGAATAAAACAAGATCGCCAGGTTGGAGAATCTTCTTTAGATAAACATTGACATTGTCTAAGGTTTCTTGATAGACGACCTTCGGATGATGTTGAGCGATCGCCTCGGCTACGACTGGCCCACTGACTCCATAGTTATCTTGCTCACCAGCGCTGTAAATATCGGAAATGACCACCAGATCAGCCGCTTGGAAGGATTGAGCAAAGTCTTCTAAGAAACTTGCTGTTCGACTATATCGATGAGGTTGAAACACAGCCACAATGCGTTTGCGATCGCCTGTTTGTAAAACCGATGCTTGCATTTGGGCCGCCGACAGCGTTGCCTTGATCTCACTAGGATGGTGGGCGTAGTCGTCTAAGAACGTGATGTTGTCGTAGCATCCACGATGCTCAAACCGACGGTGGGCTCCATCAAACGTCGCTAACACTGACGCAATCGTTTCAAATGAAAGTCCTGCATATCGACCTACCGCAACCGCTGCTAGTGCATTGCTAACATTGTGTTGTCCCAGAAGCCGAAGAGTTAGTGTTCCTAGACGCTCTCCTTTTTCGTAAATGGTGGCGTTGGTGTGGTCTGCGTGAAAGACTAAGTCTGTTGCGATATAGTCCGCCTGGGTCGTTGCATCGAGCGAATAAGAAATATCCAGATCAAATTCATCTCGGACGGTTGGACAGTCAACAGAGCCAATAAAGACATCACTTTGATGCTGAAACGTTTTGAAAATTTCGATGACATCATCTAATGACTCGTAATGATCAGGATGATCCAACTCAATGTTGGTGACGATGCCAATATGGGGTGAAAATTTGATCAAGGAGCCGTCAGACTCATCGGCCTCAGCCACAAGATATTCGCCTTGCCCAAGTCGTGCGTTACCATCCCAAGCGTCCACTTCACCACCAACGACAATTGTGGGATCAAGCCCCGACTTGAGGAGCAAATAAGCAATGAGGCTGCTTGTGGTGGTTTTGCCATGAGTACCGCCCACGGCAATGCTGGAATACTGTTGGATGAGTGCTGCGAGGACGTCTGACCGATGAAAAATAGGACACCCCAACTCAATCGCTGCACGATATTCGACATTGGATGGGTCAATGGCAGTGGAGCAGACCACTTGAGGTAGAGAAGAGTGGCCACTGCTAACCGGCGATCGCTCTGCGACGAAGGTCGACAGGTTACTGGCATCTTGCTGCATAAAGACTCTGACGCCCTGATGACTCAAGCGCTGAGTAATGTGATTGAGTTTGAGATCAGATCCCGAAACAGGTAACTGCTGTTCGACCAAAATATGGGCGATCGCTGACATCCCAATTCCGCCAATTCCAATGAAGTGGAAGGGCTTGCCACCAAAATCGACTGCTACATTACCCATTCATTTTCCTCACACACCACCTTATGCGGTTACAACGTTATGAAGTCATATCAGATTAACCTCTCGATAGGGAAATTCAAGAGGATTTAGCCAAATCGACTTCAATAACACCCATTGATTTGGGAAATCTCTGGGCGATCGTTGAATACGCGGACATCATATCAAGAAATGGAATGCCCGCTTCTCCGCGCCATTCTCTTCTGCATCGTTGTAAC
>JBCBLF010000252.1:0-6990 GCA_038520475.1 Cyanobacteria bacterium J06627_8 | reverse complement strand
TATTTCCACCAATCTGTATCTCGGGGCGGCAATGATCCTGGCAGCTGGATTGGAAGGGATTCGTGAAGGGCTTGATCCTGGAAAACCTCATATGGAAAATATGTATACCTATTCCCTTGAGGAGCTGAAAACACTTGGCATTGACACACTACCGAAGACCTTGGGAGAGGCGATCGCTTCCTTCGCAGATGATCCCTTGAGTAAAGAAGTGATGGGGCCACTCATGTACAAGACCTACGTTGACTTCAAAACCCAAGAATGGGAAGAATATCATTGCCATGTCTCTGATTGGGAAATTCAACGCTATCTCAAGTTTTTCTAAGCTCAACGTGAGGCCGCTCAGATTGTTGCAGCAGGAATGTCCAGGTGAATCAACCCATCCTTTAAGAAAAGGGTTTAATAAACCATTCATTCTTGCATCTTTCTCTTAAAATCCAGCTATGGATGAGTTTTAAGAGAAAATATACTACACCGACAACTGACCTAAGAAGAATCGGAATTGCTGTTGGGTTTGCCAAACATAATCGGTGGGATTCCACAACTCTCTCAACCCATAGTCGATGAGCTGTGCCGGAACGAGGCGATCGCGCCGTTCAACAATCATCATCTGCTCCAAAATCCATGGATCACGAGAATATTCAGGATGTCCTGAAAAGACGAGAATGTGGCTATCGAGCATCCATCCCAAATACTCAGTTACACCGCTGGTTCCAAGACTCACCGCACCAGTCGGTAATTGAGTCACCCCATCATTGTGATGAACATGGATGTTGTAAGAAGGGCGATCGGTACCGAAGTAAGCGTGTGCTGCCTCACTCAGTTTAAGCGTCACAACGGATAGCTCTGTGCCAGGAGGATTTTGCTCGACCTTGCCGCCTAATGCCTGGGCCACAATTTGAGGTGCGAATGAAAAGCCTGACATCCGAATCATTTTCTGATGATACTCCTGGATTACAGTTCGCAGCTGCACCACCCAGTCGTCTTCATCATAGGCCGCATTGGCAGAGCCAGAAATAACGATACCATCTAGATTTTCCAGTTCCTCGACCGTAGGATAATGAGATTTACGGGGCTCATATTTAATCAGTTCAATCTTGCTTATCGTGACTCCACCCAACTCTTCCGGCTGACTGACCTCGCACACATGGTTAAACAGCTTTTGGTGCATCTCATAAAAGCCCTCGGGGTAACGATCGAGAATCTGGGGTGCCCACCACCTCAGGTCATCGGTACCGACATCAAAGCTAGCAAGGCGCAGGGTTCTGGAAGCCATTAGGAGTAGGGTTTAGATTAAGAATTTCAAGACCGTAGAGAAGGTATGAGAAGGGGCGAAGTCTCAGAAAAGATGTTGGAGACTTATTGGAAGAGTCTTGCCTAGAGGCTTCGCTCGTACATTGCGGAAATTCTCTATGGGGCGAGTACATCCTGGCAATAGTCATCGACAAAGGCCGTTTTGAACCCATCCTTCGTCCAGAGAATGGGGTAGAAGCTTTCATCTAAGGTGCGATCGCCCATGATGTTGCGATAGCGATTGAAGATATACCCTGTGCCGATGCCTGGGGGTTGAAATTGGGCGTTGGCAGGTAAGGTACTGATGGCGAAGCTTCGTCGTGTCTCACGGGTGCGATTTCGATCAGAACCGTGCCACACATTCCCATGAAGGAATACACAGCTTCCGGGAGCAAGCTCGATGTTCAAAATCTCTGGATTATTAACATCAGCTTCTTGTGCGGCTTGCCAAAGGGGAGCACGGTAGTCGTCTTTGGGGGCATGGAGAAAACGAACCGTGTCGGAACAGCTCCATTGATGTGAACCTGGAACAACTTCAAGCGTTCCGGCCTCAGCGGTGGCATGACTCAGGGCAATCCAGCAGGTGATGATGGTGGATGGGTCGAGTACTGATACATAGGTGTTGTTGCGATGAAAGCTGACCTCTGGGGCATTCGGAGGCTTAATCCAGCAAGCGTCGATGCCGTAACGTCCCCCATCCCAGTCCATGAGTGTGGCATTGAGTCGGGCAATTTCGCTAGAAAGGGCATAGCCAGCAGCGGTGCGATCGCACCGCCAAAGTCCTGCCATATATTGAGTGGCATTGGGTTCACTCAGTCCTGGACGTCCATACCATTCGTCAGGATAAATGCCCGTTTCAAACTGAGTATTGAACAACGGGTCAAACCGTTCAAGCAGCTGCTCGCCTTGGGATAAAGAGAGCAGATTCTCCAGAATTAGATATCCCTGCTTATGAAATTGAGCAATTTGCTCAGAAGAAAAAGACAGTCGGGTCTGTAGAGAAGGCATGAGATTTACGTGACAATAAACGTTCCTGATTTTCGTGTAGCATCGGGACAAAGTAGAGCGTTATCCCTCATAAATCCTGGATAATTGACAGTTTTTATATTGAAAATCCTTTATTGAGATAAGGCATCGCCACAGAAGTCATCCAAAAACGGGGTCCGGTACCCATCTTCGCGCCACACAATGGGGAAATAGCTTTCGTCCATGGTGTCATCGCCTTGGCGACGATACTTGCCAGCAATATATCCCCCAGGCACGTAGGAACCCCAGGACTTGAATCGCGCATTTGCAGGCACGTAGGCTAGCACCATGCTGCGACGAACCACATCCATCCTATTCTTACCTGAGCCATGCCAGGTATTGCCGTGATGGAAGACGCAGCTTCCGGGTGAAAGATCAAGCTGAACCACCTCTGGAGTACCAACACCTGCAGCTTTTGCTGCTTGCTCCATTTCTGAACGATAGCTCTTATTTTGATTATGGAATTCAGGAACCGCCTCTGACAATTCCCAGTGATGAGAACCTCGTGCATATTCAATGGTGCTGGCTCCCGCAACAGCATGGCTGAGAGCAACCCAACAGGTAACCACTTCTGTTGGCGTGTGGTAATTGATATACATAGAGTCCTGGTGCAGAGTGGTTTCCTTGGCTCCAGGGGGTTTCTGCCAGAAACCGTCAGCCAGCAATCGTGCACCCGACCAATGTTCCAACTGTGCTGCCATTTGCCCAATTTTTGCCGCCATCACCACTGACGCGATGGTGCGATCGCACCGCCACACTCCGGTCATTTGTCCAGCAGCCCCAGGTTTTCCCAGATAAGGATTCCAGTGCCACTCATCGGGGTAGGTTCCGGTTTCAAACTCCCCTGCAAAAAGCGGATCAAAGCGAGCTAGCAACGCGTCAACCACATCACCGGGAATAACATTCTCTACCGCGAGGAACCCATCTTGGTGAAACTGTTTAATGTGTTCTGAGGTCAGGGGTGATTTGATGAGGGTTTGCATAGGGTTTCTCCTGTCATCAATTGTTGAACATCAACGCATTCATATCGCTCATAGGATGGGGTGACGACGGCGTAACCCATGGAAAATCATCGTTGTTGGGTTTCAGCTCCTCAATCTAACCGATGTCACCCCAATGCTTACCATTAGTAAACCTCCAAATATTCCGAAACTTCCCAATCTGTGATGTGTTCATGGAAGCGATTCAATTCGTAAGCTTTTACCGTCGAGAAGAGATGACAAAACTCCGTGCCCAACATCTCTTGCATTTGGGCATCGGTAGCAAGCGCGTCGAGTGCTGCATCTAACGTCTTCGGAAATGGAGTGAGTGTTGTATCCTCCTCGCTGGGACCGTTGGTCATCGGCTGCAGATCATGTTTTTCCTTTAACCCCAACAAACCCGCAGCCAAGGTTGCTGCTGCACTGAGATAGGGATTACTCAAGCCTGAAGCTGCACGCATTTCCAGATGCGTTCCATCATCGTTAGTGGCCTTCACCCGCACCATTGCCGTGCGGTCTTCGATACCCCAACTAATATTGGAGGGGGCGAAGGTGTGGGGCTTGAGCCGCCGATAGCAATTCGGGGTTGGACCGATGAGCGGCATCATCGCAGGCGCATGGTCAAGAATGCCTTGAGTAAAATACTTGGCTGTTTGAGAAAGCCCATCCGATGATGAAGGCTCCAGAAACGCGTTGGTGCCATCACTATTCCACAAGCTGATATGAAAATGGCAACAGCACCCTGCTAATCCTGGAAACGGCTTTGACATGAAGCTAGCGTGATAGCCCAGATGATGGGCAATTTCTTTCACTGCATTTTTGAAAGTGAATGCCTTATCGGCTCCTCGGATGCCTATACCTGGTCCGAAGTTAATTTCAAACTGAGAGGGAGCATATTCGCAGTTGTGAGTAATGACATCGATGCCCGCTTCCTGCAAATAATCCAGCATCTGGTCGAGTTCAGGAACATATTGATTGCGAATATGGTTGAAGATATGCAGCCCATCGAACAATGGCTTGTGAGTTTCAGCATCGAGTAAGTAAAACTCAAACTCATGCCCCATCATCACATCAAAGCCCATTTGCTGGGCTAAATCGAGCAGAGACTTGAGCACATATCGAGGTGAACCCTTTAGGGGATCGTCAGGACTCCAGCAGGCATCGCAAATCACCTTTACGGTACTGTCCATCCAGGGAACAGGAGTACAGCTTTCGAGATCGGGAAATAGCAAATGATCCTGATATTTGCGTTCCTCGTGATAGCCAGAGCCGCCGACAACAGATGATGCGGTATCGAGTGCCAGTGTGCCCCCGTAGAAATTCAGTCCCTTTTTGGCATAACCAGCAGCTTTTGCCAGGGGCACCACCTTGAGCCGGGACACGCCATGCAAATCGGGCAGCTCAAAGCGAACATATTTAACGCCCTGACTCTCTAATGATGAAATCCATTGGGCGATCGCCTCTTCTGTAGGAATAGCTACAACCATGACTGAGGCCTCCGTCAACACTGCATCTTAATGTCTCGGAAGATTCAGGTTGCTGTTGTATCACGGAGGACAAAATGGGGTGCCATTATCCCACGATGCAATGCGGAAGCCATGTTGTACCATCACCTCCTGTACCTGAGATTTGTCTTTAGAGTTGATGAAAAGCAAGATACCGCCTTGGGTGGATTGCTGAGGTCTGAGCAATGATTGGGCGATCGCTTCTGGCGACTGTAGATGCAATCCATTCCAGCCAAATTGAGGATAAGTATCGAGAATCGCATATAGCTGATGATTCTCCCCTTGCAAATGCCCGACAAGAACAGCAAAGTGTCCGACACTCCAGTCGGGAGACGTCGAGGGTTGCGTTCCAGTCTGGAGGAATTGAACAACATCGAATGGTGATAATCGGGAAGACCAAAAGTAATTTGTATGGACATTCAATAGCGGCACCATGCCCCAGTCAAGGTGAGCATGACCGATCTGAACGAGACGATCGAGCCCTACTTCCCAGTCCTCTGTTTGCAAAGGTAACAGGCAGAATTCGCCTTGACTCAGCATTTCAGCGGCCTGAATCAACCCATCTACTGAAGTCCCACATTGATTGACATCTGACACCGTAGGAATTGTGTCGTAGCCTTCACCCATTCGTGATGTCGCTCCAGTCGGCAACCAATCAGACGGATGTCCGTGACTCGGGAGAATTGTGGAAGCAGCTTTAGCAACATCCACGACCGACTCCGAAAAACCTCCATACGCCTTTAACAGCATCGCCACCCAATAGGGGCCACATAAGTTGTCGGGCTGTTGTCCTGCTTTTTCATAAACAGCCAACAGGGTATCCATATCAGAAAGGAAATCTAGCGTTAATGTCATTTGAGGAGGGTTGCGAGCAGTTAGATTTGGATGAATAATAGCTGCTTACTCGATATCAATATCATCAGAACTTCGGATCTGATGATATTGATATCGGTGTTCAGGATAGTCAAGCACATAACTGTACTTAACCAACGCGTACAGCGCTATAAGTGTCAGAATTGTCGTATAAAACTCTGAGCAGCAGAATTAGACAACAGATTTGACGTCTAATCACCGATTCAACCAAGGTCAGATGTCAGATCTGTCAGTGGGCATCATGTGGCCAGTCCGTCTAGCAAAAAAGTTATAAACGTTGATACAACATCTTCCACTGAAGTCTTCTCCGGTAATAAAGGAGTTGGCTTGTAGGCAACAGAGATAGCTGCGACTCCATGAACCATTGCCCAAATCGTTTTAGTCATTTCATGAGTGTCAGCAGATTTTAGTTCTCCCTTCTCCTGACCAGATTGAACCAACTCAAACAATCGGTTCAGTGATGATTGCGAAACTTCAACCAGGCGAGGATATTTCGCTGCATCAGTAGGGCGAAACATGACTTGCAGGTGACTGGAATGATTCAGTGCAAACTTTACATAAGCCTGACTCGCTGCAATCAGTTGTTGGCGAATATTATCGTCTACCTGAGAGATCGCAGATTCCACATCAACGGCAAGAAGGCGAAACCCTTCTTCGGCGATCGCAGCGAGTACCGCATCCTTATCCGGAAAATGCATATAAGGCGCGTTGTGACTGACTCCTGCCCGCTGCGCTATTTTCCGTAAACTCAGCGCTTGAACACCATCCTCAGCTAGTAACTCAGTTGCAATTGCCAGCAGAGTGTTTCGTAAGTCGCCATGGTGATATTTGGGCATTCGTTTCATTTGAATATTGACAGTGCCAATATTCTCTAGGTATATTGACAGTGCCAATATTTTACAGTTACAGAGCCCAATGAAATTTAGGCATACACTTGAAACATCTGCTTCACCAGAGAAAATTTGGGCAATTTGGATAGATGTAGAGCATTGGTCAATATGGGATACAGAATTACAGGATGCCTATATGGACGAGCCTTTTGAGCTTGGAGCCATCGGGAAACTGACTCCCAAAAGAGGTCGAATCTCTACCTTCAGAATTTCACAATTCAATTCAGGCAACAGCTACACATTCACGCTTAGATTGCCATTCTGTAGCTTAAATGTGCATCGCTATCTTGTCAGTCGAGCAGGCATTACTTACTTTACGCACGAAGTCTCGTTCCGTGGCTTGTTCGCATGGATATTTGGTTTACTTCTGGGGCGGCAATTTAAAGCAGCACTGCCTGGCGTCATGGATAATGTGAAGAGTATTGC
>JBCBLF010000251.1:0-7028 GCA_038520475.1 Cyanobacteria bacterium J06627_8 | reverse complement strand
TTTTGTCTCATTGGCGAGGTCAATTTCGCGAGCGATGATGTCGGAGGCTGCGGCGCTCCCGCCTGGGCTGTTGACCCGCAGGACAATCGCTTTCACGTCGTCATCTGTGCGAAGTTGGCGAATGAGGCGGGCAAAGCGATCGCCACCGACCTGACCAATGCCACCTTCTCCATCCACAATGCTGCCTTCGGCATAGACGACCGCAATTTGAGTTGAACTGGCACTGCCGAACGGAGACTCATCTATCACATCACTGGCATACTGTGACAGCGTGATGTGCCGAAAGGAATCGTTGATGTCTGACTCTGTGTCTGTATCGGACGTGATATCTGATTCGCCCGTTAATTCTCGCAGTTTTGATATCACCTCGTCGAAGTAGACCACCTCATCGACCAACTGCCGGGACACGGCATCGTCGGGTAACATCAATCCTTGTTCATCTGCAATTTGCTGAAGCCCTGTGGACGTCAACTCCTGATTACTTGACGTTGCCGCTAGGAATTCTCCCCACAAGTCGTCTAGAAGTTCACGGGTTTGTTCTCGCTCTTCAGGACTCCGTTCGTTACTGACGAAGGGTTCAACGGCAGATTTGTATTGCCCTGCACGAATCGCTGATACACCCACTCCAAGGCGATCGAGAGCTTCTCCAAAGAAGAGTGCTTCTGACCGAAAACCGTTGATCTCTAGCAATCCGTTTGGATTAATCAGGACGGTATCAGCGACTGACGTTACATAATAATCTTGCTCAGACCAGGCGGTTTCGTAGGCAATGATGGGCTTCTCTGATTCCTTGAATTCGAGTAGCGCTGTCCGAACTTCTTTGAGTGTCGCCAGCCCGGAGCCTAAACCCGTTGATTGCACATTGTTGGTGAGATACAGGCCAACAATTCGGTCGTCATCAGCAGCCCGACGAATGGCATCTAATACGGTTCGCAGTGCGATCGTTTCAGGACCTGACGCGCCTGACAGGGCTTCACCAATGACCTCACCTGCGGTTGAAGCGGGTTGAGAATCAGTAATTTCAACTGAGAGGTCCATCACAAGAACAGAATCGTCCTCGACGACAGATTCTGGCGCTTGTGCAGTCAGCGAGACGAGTGAGGCAAAGAAGACGACAACAGCGCCAATGCCGAGGGTTGTGAAGATGACCAGTCCAACTAGGCTGGCAAAAACGTATTTGAAGAAGTCGCGCATAAGAGGATGGTGCTTGATCCTGAAATTAAAGAGGTGTCGGGGAAACTGGTATTGCTCAGTGATGGACTGAATGGTCGTGGCATGGGAGAGGGTGGGTCAAACCCTCCAGCTTCGAACGTGCAATACCGCCGCTGCACTTGACACAGCTGCAAGCTGCTGTCGGTGATTAGAACATTCCCTTCTCACAATAGCGAATTCACAGAAAATAAATCTATGGGTTGTCTAACAATGCCATAAAGGTTGTTTCCCAAACGAGTCTGGGCTGAACATAGCGAAGAAGATGGGTCCGTGCAGTTTCTAACTGCTGGATCGCGATCGCTTGAGTGGTGTGATGCCGATAGGTGTGATGCCAATAAGTGTGTTGTAAATATTCAATCAACCACAGCTGATCTTCGACATCTAGTGTTTTATTCACTTGGCGGGCCAAATCGAGTGCTGTTCGTAATGAGTGAATGGGTTGGGTGACAGCATCTAATAGGTCGCTTGAAATGGCCTGGAGGCGATCCCAACTCGCGATCGCTTCTCCTGGACTTCCCTGGGCGATCGCAAGAATTGTGTCTTCGTTTAAGATTTCGTGTCGACTTAACGCTGAGAGAACGACGGTCATCTGCTCGGGAGATAAGCGCGAAAAGGAAATGCGTTGGCACCGAGATACCAGCGTTGGCAACAGGGAATCAATGCTTGGCGCAATCAGAATCAAGGTGGCTTGCCCGGGTTCTTCAAGGGTTTTGAGAAGTGCATTGGCTGCAGCCTCTCCCATCGTCTGGGCATCATCCAAAATGACGATGGCACGCTCAGCTTCTAGAGGAGGTCGACTCAAAAAACGAGGAATGTCTCGAATCTGTTCGAGTCGAATTTGAGGGGGCGATCGCCGTTTCAGGCCAGCGGCGATCGCTTCGGCAACGGTCAGTCGCTTTCCTTGGCTCAAGTAAGTGGGTTCAATCCAAAATAGATCGGGATGATTACGCTGCTGAACCCGCTGACGCAACACATCGGATCGCGGCTGAGAGGCTCCTTCAACACTCGAATCAGATGTTGGAGCGATGGTGCCTTGAGTGGCGAATACGTTTTCAGCAAATTGTTCTGCTGTCAGCCGCTTGCCTACCCCTGATGGACCCACAAATAAGTAGGCTGGAGCAATTCGGCGGCGGGCGATCGCCTGCGTCAGTAGTTCGACCGCTGTTTCCTGACCAATGAGTTGATCCCAGACTGGAGACGTCGATGTTGTACGCATAAGGCTATCCGTTCGTTCAGTGCTGTGTGAGCGGCTATGCATCGATCTTGTCGTACCATTCCATCAGTTTTTGTCGAAGCACCGTTTGAATTTCGTCAGCGATCGCATCAACGTTTCGGTTGGCATCGATTCTCTTGATTCGATGGGGATGTTCGTGGGCTAGGGCCTGAAATCCAGTTCGAACCCGTTGGTGAAATGCCTGATCATTTTTTTCCATTCGGTCGGCCTGTCCGCGCTTTCGGGTGCGAGAGAGGCCAGCTTCAACATCGAGATCGAGCCAGAAAGTCAAATCGGGCTGCAACCCACCTGTTGCAATTTGATTGAGTGTATGGATGAGCTGCAAGTCTAGCTCTCGACCATAGCCCTGATAAGCCACTGTGGAATCGGTGTAGCGATCGCAAAGGATGAGTGCATTTCGGGTGAGATGATGGCGAAGATACTGTTCGACATGTTGGGCTCGGTCTGCCGCGTAAAGCAGCAGTTCAGTTGGAGGGGCGATCGCCGCATGGTCTGAGGCTGGAACGTAGTCGAGTAAGAGATGACGGATGGCTTGACCGAGTTCAGAACCACCGGGTTCTCGGGTCACACAGATGTCAGAAATACGTTTTTTCTCTAGAAGCGTTTGCACCCAGGAGTCAGTTTGGAGCCAGGTATGAAGAGCGGTTATTTGCGTCGTTTTTCCAGCGCCTTCTCCGCCTTCAAAGACAATCAGTTTTCCTACCATGGCCTGCTTAATCGACGAACATCCTCGAAATTATGAGGGGATGTCGCTGGTCATTTCTAGCAGTATTGACAAAATGCAATGCCAGCTCGTCTTCCCCAACCCTTCTCCCAATGCTTTAGATAGGAGCTAAGGGGGAAAGGTTGCGTTTATGTGACAAGCCGATTTGTCGCTTGAAAGCCTTTTTTTATCGACCGTTCAGAAGATGCTGATTCGTTTGTGGCCGAGGGCGATATAAACGAGTCTTAATGTCGAATTAGTAAAGTTAGGACATCGCGCATCCGTAAGATTTTCGTTGTTTAAGTGTATCTGAATTGACGTTGGTACACCTTGTGAACGATGTATGGTGTGTGTAGATATGCTTAAACGTTTGATGAGCATGCATCGGTTTGATCTGGCGTGGCGTTAAATTTAATATAAAGTTGCGCATTTAAAGTCGGTTTATCCTGAAATCGTTGGTAGATAGGTTATAAGGCTTAGACTGCTCTGGACTTGTCGATAATTAGTCTTTTGGCTAGGGTGTTACTAAATCTAGAGTTTTGAAGCTATCGATTTTCAGCTGAGCTCTGGTTTCTTAGTAATGGTTTTGGTGTTGAGGTAGCTGTTGCAAGTGGATGTTTCCTATGGCTCGCTATACAAGTTTTTACAAGTCGATGACGTCATCGAATGATCTGAAGAGGTTCATCTTTGACATGCTGAGTGCATGTGATTTTGATGTCATCTATGACCGCGAAGACTATGTTTATGCTCGTGAGGTCCCGGGAGGGGTTGATTACGCCAAGCTTGTTACCGTAGAGGTACTGATTGATCCCCCGAAATCATCGGTCATCCAAGATTCAGTGGATGATGCGTTTCGTATGAATTTCGTTGTTAAGAACGAAGAGTTACCTCTTCGGAATGACAATCATTGTCGACGAAAATTTAACCTCGTGAATGAGGCAATTCAATCGAGTCAGCTCCTAGAGGTGATTGCTGCTTAGGGAGCTGGGTGCACGTTCAGTTTGAGATCCGATCATCAAAGCGATCGCCCCAAGCTTTGACGATGGATTCCTGAAGTATATCCGCTTCGTTTTGCAATGTTTTCCAATGGAATGACTGGGTCGTTGACGCATAACGGCGATCGCACCGCTGTTCTAGTACGCGGCGTTTGCGTGGCAGTCTTGCGGTTATTTTTTTGTAGGTGCTCCTTTACGCTCCGCTGGATCGTTACGTTGGGTGATGCGGTCTTGCATTGTCGTCTTGTTTGATAGATTCTGAAGTCCCATTCCTTGCTATAGGGGTGGGGTGAAATTGACACCTTTTCTTACACTATGGCAGACCTTCACAACCAAACTGAAGCGAACGATGACGTGAAAGAGATCCCCAGTCCTTCTCTTGACGATCGACTCGCTTCAATCGAAGAGCAGCTCCAAAACGTTCCCAAGATTTTTGATGCAATTGAATCACTAGCGCAGCGAGTTGTTCGATTAGAGAGTGACATTCGTCTGAATGCAGAGGTCTATCGATATCAAGCTCTCCGGGATCTGTTGGAGGCGAAAAAATGGCGGCTGGCCGACGACGAGACCATTCGAATTATTTTGGACTTAACGGGTGAGTCTGACCTCGAAGTGTTGGAGCCCCAGCAGGTGGCGAATATGTCGTGTAACGACCTGCGAGTCATCGATCAGCTCTGGCAACGCTACAGTGATGGCCGATATGGATTTGGCGTTCAGCTTGCCATTTATCAAGAAGAGGGCGGCACTGTAGCGTCTACGATTGCCCAAGACCAAGATATTATTATTCGATTGGGCAAGCGGGTTGGATGGTACGAGGATGAATCTTGGCTCCAGTGCGATCAGCTCAATTATGCTGGACAGGCTCCTGATGGATGTTTGCCTGCACGGTGGTGGAATTCGCCATTTGGAGCGAAGATGACGAACACGTTTTTCCGCCGTTTGTTAGAGTGCAACATCAGTCGATAATCTGATTTGGGCGTCTTTGCGTGTGATGACGAAATGATAGGCTAGTGCCCATGTCACATCATTGGCGCTCACCCATTCCTTTTGCAGTAGTTCTGGCTCTGATCGGGAGCACAAGCTGTCAGCCGCAACATTCCTCGGATGCTGCGAGTTCTCTTGATACGCCGATTGAACCTGCAGTGATTCAACAGGCGTCCACTCGTCAATCTGAGGTTGGCGATCGCCCAACCTCTAGTCCTTCACCGGGCGATCGCCTTTCAGAATCGACCGATTCTCTTGGTGAGGAACCTTCACATGAACACTCAGCCGTGGTTTATGCTCGGCATGAGCGACCATCCAGCATTATTCATACGGTGACGATTTCTCCATCATCATCGGTCGAGATTGGCGTGGCCGTGGCCGATGACGGACTAGCAACGGTTGAACAGCAAGCTGAATCTGTAGAGGCGATCGCCGCTATTAATGCAGGGTTCTTTGATCCGAATAATCAACAAACGACCTCTCACGTCATTATTGATGGTGAGCACGGTGCTGATCCCCGTGACAACGATCGCCTTATCTCGAATCCGAATCTTGCGCCCTATCTAGCGGCCATTTTGAATCGCTCAGAGTTTCGTCGGCTGATCTGTGACGGACAGGTGGTGTTTAACATTGCGTTTCATCAGGAGTCCCTGCCGAATTCGACGTGTGTGTTGCAGGATGCTGTCGGCGGAGGGCCGCAACTGCTACCGGTGCTGCGATCGGTGGAAGAGGGATTTTTGGCCTATGGGGACGACGGGCAGGTAATTCGAGATGCCATTGGTAGCCTATCGCCCAATGCCCGGAGTGCCATTGGGATCACAGAAACGGGTGCTATTGTCTTTGCAATGGCGGCTCAGCATCCAGAGGTGGGCGATGGGACTGGACTATCGCTACCAGACCTTGCAGATTTTCTAGCGTCTATCGGTGTTCAGTCTGCTCTGAATTTGGATGGAGGGAGTTCGTCAGGACTCTTTGTAGAGGGCACTGTCTACTACGGTCGATTTGATCCCGAAGGCACCCCCATTGAGCGACCCGTTCAGTCGATCGTGTTTGTGCGCCCGAGAGCATCATCTCAATGAGCTGAATCTAATGTTGTGTGAATCGTGTCTTTAGGTAGGGAGTGTGATGCTGAAAGAGATTGAGAGATAAGCTTATGCTTCCTGGCACATTTCTGGATCTGGTAGAGGATCTTTTTTTTCTAGCCACTTAGCAAAATTTTCAGAAATTCGTACTATTTTGAACCCTTCATCGATGCTGCCTTTCAATGCTTGATCAGCATAACCTGATTTTTCATGAAAGCCACCAACATAGCTTCTTAATCGATCATCAACTAACAGATCATTGCTAGAGAAGTACGTACCTTGAAAATGAGCACGGATAAGTACTGTCTGATCGTCCTTGATCTCGACTGAAGAAATGGAACTGGAAAAAGGCTGTTCATCTTTACTAACTGTATTAATCAACTTACGGCTTATCAATGATCCATCAGGAGTAACAATCTCCCACCAATCCGCATGCTTTGCACAGTTTTTATCTGGGCTTTGAATCTGCACCGTTAACGTATAGTTTCCGGGTTGACCACTGTAATTAAGATTATTGCCCTCTGAAGGTAAGACGATAGGCCCAGGAATTAAGGTGGGAGTTTTGTGCTCAGCCAAGATGCTCAAAAGCTGACTGAGGCCGATGATTTTTTCTCGTTTTTCCGCAGGACTCAATGCATAGAGAGATTGGAACCAATTCGTTTGTTTCGCATAGTAATTAGCAATCACAACCATTGGCACAGACGTTTTTTCCGTGTGCGTCACTTGGAGAACCTGCTTTAACAAGTTATGCAAGAAGCTATCATTTGCTAAAGAAATAACCTGTGTAACAATGTCACGTAGCGTATCCGATTTATAGC
>JBCBLF010000250.1:0-7041 GCA_038520475.1 Cyanobacteria bacterium J06627_8 | reverse complement strand
GTTTACAACGCGGCTCTTGCTCAGCTCGATTCCTAACGACCGCAGCAATGTCCAACAGCATGGATAATGACCAATCGTATGGACTAAGAGAGGCTGGGCTATATTCTTCCACCAATACGCATCTAGGCTTCGAAAGCGGTTTCTTGCAGGTGCAGCTCATGGCAAGACTGTTCAACTGCGTTAGTCTTACCCACTTAAAAAACGTTGGCGTTGTTAATTTCAGCTTATTTACATCAGACCTGTTTTAGAAAACCGCGTGACAAAATTGGAGGCGGAGTAAGCAGTTCTAACTTTAAGATGGGTACCGACTTTCTCAGGCCATCTGTTGAGTCTCCTAACAGGTTAAACCTGCTTTCTTCAGAAACCATGGTCATACGCGGAGCGCTACGCACTATATTGCACTGCGCTTTAGATTTAGAACAATCAGGCTATCTCAACTATCTGGAGGTCAGGACAATGATTCGGACTTTTTTAAAGAGGGTTGCGATGTCGCTGTCAGTTGAAGTCCCTGCTGACGTTGCGGCTTGTGAATTTGACTGTCGAGAGATCGATTGCCCAAATGAAAAATTTGAGGCATGTCCTCGACGTTTGCAAAAAGAAGAGGCGCTGAAGTCCCTCTAGTGCTTCATCACGTCTAAATTAGCTGTTTACACCAGAAGATTAAAGGGGTTTGCTAGCATAATTCAACAAACCCCTTTGATCTTCTGGTTTTTGCGTCGTTCGATCAACCTACGCATCCTTTGATTTCTAGCATTGGCCCTGTATCAAGCGGTTCGCCAGTGCGCATCAAGAAGAATCCAAAAAAAGAATTCACCATTTAAAAATGGCATAGCAGAGTGTACGTCAGAGTTGACTATCAACTTTGATATCTGGTTGAGGTGATATCCGATTCGGTCAACTGCGTTCTTGATCAATCGAACGGGCGATCGCCGGCAGCTGTAGTTCAGGTGGATAGGCTCCCTCTTCTTTGATGCGCCGCACAAGTGTATCTGCGAATGGAATGCCGAGGCGTTGAGAAACAGTTTTCACAATATCTCCACGATCAATCACACCTGACACAGTTCCTGCGGGAGACAGTACGGTGATGCGTCGGAGTGTCTCGTCTTCGAGCTTCACAATGACCGACGACAGCGCAGTCGATTCTCGAACAGAGGGAATGTCAGATAGCGGATGAACGATATCTTGTAAGGTCTGAGTTTCCCATCGACTACGTTCAATGGTTCTCAAATCATCAATACTGACGAGACCGCGATAGCGCCCATCAGACGCCGCGTAGTACATCGCTGGATGAGAATTTTCCAGTACGTAATCATCTGCGAAGGTTCGAACCGTGGAGCGAGCATCGACAACACGAAATTCTCGCGTCATGGCCTCACCTGCGGTGATTGAGATGAGGGCATCTTGTAAGTTAGAAACCCGCTGATAAGCCGCTGCATTGCGAACTCCAAACCACCCAATTAGTGAGATCCAGAGAAACACTAGCTTGAACTCAGTAAAATAGAGCGTCAATCCCAGGGCGATCGCAATCCATCCAAGGGCCTGACCAATGCGAGCCGACCACCGGACGCCTTTGATGCGATTCCCAGTGGCTTTCCAGATAGCAGCTTTTAAGACTTGTCCGCCATCTAGCGGTAGCCCGGGGATCATGTTGAAGGCAGCGAGGACCAAATTAATCCACGCGAGTGTGTCAATGATTTCTAACACGGGTGCGCTCACTGGAACGACCAGGGGCAAGAAATGATACAGCGTGGATAGAACTCCAAATAAGCCCAGACTAACGGCAGGACCGGCGATCGCCACCTGAAACGCCTGCTCAGGCGTTCTGGACTCTCGCTCAATGGAGGCAATACCGCCAAACAAAAATAGCCGAATTGACGTGACGTTGATTCCTTGCGCCCGTGCGACTAAGCTGTGCCCGAGTTCATGAAGCAGCACCGAACCAAACAACAACATCGCCATCGCGAATCCTGCGATCCATTCTGCACCAGGCCCCCAGTTTTCGCTTTGCCATAGAGACCCATAGAAAAAGGTAAACAGCAAAAGAACGATAAACCAAGATGGGTCGATGAAGAGAGGAATATTAAAGATTGATCCAATACGCCAACCGGACTTCATAGGTTCTGCCTGTAAATGTTGCCATGGCGTGCTGTTATCGATGACTATCATCACGGTCATTGGAAGTCGACCGATAACGGTTCTCGACAATCGCCCACTATCTATTTCTTACTTTAAAGGCCTAGCTAAATCATGAACGTTGACTGAAATGAACTCTCAATAATTTTGATACGCTAATGCTGTGCACATGACTTAAGAGCAGGATGTGGGACGCGCCGCGTCCCACATCCTGCTCTTTTGTACTTAACGCAGCCATCCGCTGCGCTATCCACTATCTGATGATTAGATCTGGATCTCGGCCTACTCGTTAGGTGAAGACACAGAGCTAGCAATCTGGCCCTAGCTCTTTAATGGCTCACCATCTAACAATTCAATTTGGCCCGATGTGCGCTCACAGACAAGCTTCCAGCGCTGCCGAGTTGCTTTGCCGGGCAAAAAACCTTCGATGGTCAGATAGTCTTCTCGCTCACCTCTAGGGACTTTAACCAAGAGTTGACCGTTTTTCTGACTAACGACGAGTGCTTCTATCTCAAACTCGCCTTCCATTTCCCAGGGCATCAAAACCCGCTCACCAGACTCATCCGTTTCTGGACGGATAATCGCACGAATTTTTTGAGCTTCAGGGTTAGATCCGGACATAGTGCTGCGTTACTATCTTTAGTTCACTTGTTCTAAACACGGGTTGGCTGTGTTTAGAACCACATGCAGAATGCTAACACCCATTTGCGTGACTGAGTAGAGATAAAATCACCTTTTTTCCTTAAAAATCAGGGATCTATTTGGAGTAGTCCAAACGTCCTAATTTGAAGGGTTTCTCAAGGATCAGTTGAAGCAGTATCGCTAACCAGGTTTTGAATTCAAGCCTCCTTGCACGGTTCAGAAAAGAATGAAGTATTGTAAAATGCGAAACATTTCCCGATACCTCATTCTTTTGCTATCCGTCTAGGTTCTGCCTGCTCACGACTGTCGGGTCCGTGAACTAGATGCCAGTTGAGACAGGCTCGGACTCAACTGGAGACGTAATGGCATAGTCAGGGAGGCAGTTGTTGTTGATGAATCGATGATAATTGGCAATCTGGCGATCGCACTCTTCTTCACTCCATCCACAATGCCGAGACAGCGCCTCAACAATGCCGGGTAATGCATCAAAGCCATAGTTGGCATGCATCGATAATGTTGTCCGGCGGCGACAAATGTCCTCTAAAGTGTGAGCCATCTCAGCCTGTACGGCATATACGGCCTGTGCTTTGATGTCGGGGCAATAGTCAACGATGCGCTCAGCCAAATCAGGGGCATCATCGGTCAGCGCCAAGACGCCTTCTGTTTTAGCCCCATAAATTTTGAACAGATGCGTTAGCTGATTGGCGCTCAGTTTGCTTTCATACTTGCTAAAGACGGCTTGAACCCGTGGATCGGTGTCAGCGATCGCCCCAGGGAAAGGCGTTTGACGTGTTTGGCAAGATGGAACTGGCCGCCCCATCTTTTTGTAAGCTGCATCCACCATTTCTTCTCCAACCTGACGAAAGGTCGTTAACTTTCCGCCAATCAAAGAAATCATGTTAGACACACCCTCTGAGGCATGATCAAAGAGAATGTGGCTACGGGTGATGCTTCCAGGCTTCTTCCCTTCTGCATAGGGTAAGGGCCTCACGCCCGAATAGGTAAATTTCACATCTCCACGTCCGAGTCGCGCAGATGGGAAGATGCGGTTAGTTTCAGCTAGCAAATAATCAACCTCATCGTCACTAGCTTTGACCTGATCAAGGTCACCATCGTAGTGGAGATCGGTCGTTCCAATCAGGTAAAGACCTAGCCAAGGAACAATAAAGAACGGACGATTGTCTGCCTTAGCTTCAACGTAGAAAGCGGTGTCTGGTGCTCCAGGGAATGACTCAACAATAATGTGGCTTCCCTTGGTGCCACCCATTTTTCGGGTGGTGCCGATTGCATTCGGTTCACCCAATCCGCAAACCTTGTCGACCCATGGTCCAGATGTGTTGATAACAACCGCTTTATCTGTGCCACGAATGTCAAAGACTTCTCCTGACTGTTCATCACGGCAGGTTAGATGGGTGAGGCGATCGCCTGAGCGGTGTAACTGAGTTGCGGTGACGTAGTTCAGCATGACTGCCCCAGCTTCTTTCGCTGCCAATACATTTTCCCAGCAGAGGCGCTCGGCATGTTCGGCTTGACCGTCGTAGTATTGTGCTCCTCCAGTCAACTGCTCCGACTGAATTGACCGGAAGAGTTGCCTTAACTGAGGCTTGGGCAGCATTCGGTGAGATGGAACAGACTTGTCATAGCTCAGAATGTCATACAGCACCATGCCTGCCTTGATTTCCCAGTAGCTGCGAGAGCCGTAGGTGTAGATCGGAATGGTCAGTTGAACTGGATGAACCAAGTGTGGTGCAGTTTTTAGCAATATTTCGCGTTCACGTAAGGATTCACGTACCAAGTGAAATTCGAAATATTCGAGATATCGAAGGCCACCATGAATCAGACGAGTAGACCAGCTGGTTGTCCCGCTGGCGAAGTCGCCTTTTTCCACCAGAACCGTACGGAGACCCCTCAACGCTGCATCTCGTGCAATTCCAACGCCATTAATGCCTCCACCAATAATGATGAGGTCAAATTCCGTACTCTGAATTGTTTGGAAATTTCGCATATTTGAATGGTCCTTAAGTTTGGCTAGCAATTTTTGTAGTCGCGAATCAGCTAATGACTGAGCAGTGAATTCGATTTAGAGGGTTCAATTTAGAGGGATAGAAGAAGCCTGAATAGATAGCTATTGATAAAAAATGTGTTGACCGTCGTGAGCGATTATTGAAAATGTGCAAATGCTCGCCTCGCTTCTACCTCAGTAATAACGACATAAATAAACTCATGCAACTTTGATCGTCCAAATCCGACTGGGTTCATTGATTGTTCACAGACTTATATCGGAAGCAAAGTTTCCAATACTAAAAAGGCTGGCTGAATTCTCAGACAACCTGGTTTCATCCCCACGCCGCTCAACCAAGCTAGCCTCATCAAATCCATTGTTGGGGCTAAGTTTTTCTTCACTCAACACAATCGACATCAGAAGACATCAGAATATTTGTCAGTGAATCAGTAATACCAATTCTTCAAGTTGGTGCATTATTGGATTTTGTAAAACCCGCCCGACGGGCGGGTTTTACAAAGATATTTAGTGCATCTATTTCAGGAAATGGTATAAGTCAGCTTAAGTGTCTAAGACGATAAAAGTCAGAGATTCGCTCCTTGTTTATGGATCTTTCACAGCATATATCTGCTAAATGAGCCACAGATTTTGACAGAGATTCAATCCCTAAGTCAGATGAATCAGAAGAGCCGTAAACCCTTCCTTGGAATATGGGTTTATGCCCTCAATTGTTAGCATTAGCACATAGAACTGACAGATATCCTCTGCGTTTCGAGAGAGATTGGCTCAGCTTTCAGCTCATCGTGCTACGTCGCAGTGCTGTGTTATGCCGTCGAGACTCAATGGCATGGCTGTCTGATGCTCACCAGCTGTACCTGGGTGTGTAGGCTTACTGCCCGCCATTGGAGTGAACTGACGCCTGAAATTTCTAGCATGCAAAAATTTCAGTCATTGGCCTTATTGCTTTAGCCTCTTCTCCCAAGATTGAGAGAAGAGGCTAAAGCAATAAGGCCAATGACTGAAACTAACGGATATTGACTAGATCGAGTGCTTATACCTTGGTCAACTCGGGTACGGTTTCAGTTAATCGGGTGGCTTGTGCTTCTCGGAACAAGTGGTTAGCCCACTGTTGCACGTCATATCGCTTAATGGCTTGAGCCATGCGAGTCATGCGTTGCTTTTTCTCTTCGTCTGACATCGATAATGCTAGATCAATGGACTCATCCATTCGAGTTGACGAATAGGGGTTGGTCAAAATTGCATCGGGCAACTCGACCGCAGAGCCTGTGAATTCCGACAAAATGAGAATGCCTTTGTCATCCTCATTTGCAACAACATATTCCTTTGCAACGAGGTTGAGCCCGTCACGTAAAGGGGTAATCCAGGCGATGTCAGCAGCGCGGAAAAACGCAATGAGTTCTTCAAACGGAATGGATTTCGTAAACAAAATAATCGGAGTCCAGTTGAGCTTTGCAAACCGGCCATTGATTTTACCGACCAATTGCTCGATTTGATTTTGAGCGGTTTTGTAGACTCGCATTCCAGAGGCTGGGGTTACGGCCGTTGCGATCATGTTGATCTTTCCGTGCAGGTCGGGGCGTCTCTCAAGGAGACGCTCGTAAGCCCACAGCATTTCTCGGTTCCCTTTTACATAATCTACTCGCCCAGCTGAGATGATTAGCTTGTTGTCACCAATGTCTTCACGGATTTTCTTGACTCGATCTGCCGTTTCAGGCTTGCTCAGAATGGTTTTAATCAGAGCAGGATTGGTTCCAACTGGGAAGGCATCTAGGTGAACGAGGCGATCGCCATACTTGACGCAGGTGGTGAGTTCAGGTTCTGCTAATGCTGAGCCGACGGATGTAAACGCTGGAGCAACCGCTTCACGCTTGACAATCTCAAGCGATCGCACACTGCGGGCCGCCTGTACAAAATTCTCGACATACCGAGGAATGTGGAATCCACACAAATCACAACACAGAAGGCTGTCAATAATGCTCTCGCGCCAAGGCAATACGTTGAAAATGTCGGCGGCTGGGAACGGGGTGTGGTGGAAGAAGGCAATCTTCACATTCGGCATTTTTTGGCGAATGTAGTATGGCGTTAACCAGAGGTTGTAGTCATGAATCCAGATGAGGGCGTCATCTCCAGCCTCTTCACATGCAGCTTCTGCGAAAAGCCGATTAATGTTTTGGAAATTTTCCCAGTCCGATGAGTCATAGGTGAACTGCCACGGAAATGAGTGGAGAATTGGCCAAAACGCT
>JBCBLF010000024.1:0-32916 GCA_038520475.1 Cyanobacteria bacterium J06627_8 | reverse complement strand
CCCATCATCACGGGCATGGGCTATGCCCGAAACGTCATCAACGTCCTATCGAGCCAAGTCGTGATTGCCTGTGGTATGGGGATATCAACGGCGGTTGACATAGAAGAGCGATCGCTTCCGGGTAAGACACCAATGACCATCCCACCGCCCTGATGTGCACCCTGACTAGCCGCGTCCATCACGCCTTGATTGCGTCCTCCCGTGAGCAACACCCATCCTTCCTTCGCAATGTGTTGACCCAACTCAAATGCATGTTGGCAATCCTGTGGTGATGCACCACTGCCAGGTCCCATGACACCGATGATTGTTTTCATTGTCGACACTCTGCAATAGCAAGGATGTACACAGTCCAGACCCATTTTCTGATGCTGCCATGTCTAGACGGGGCATCATGAAACTGTCACCCAAGGGACTTACATTATTTTTTTGCCTGTTGTCTGATTCTTATTGCGCTGTGCAGGTTTATGAACCTCTCTCAACCCAATCATTCTGATCCTCAACAAAACGACGTAGATGATTTACCTTTTCTGTCAGTCATTATCCCGATTTACAACGGAGAGTCTGACCTAGCTGATTTAGTGGAATGTTTGTGGGCGCAGACCTACCCCACGAATCGAGTCGAATATCTTTTAGTAGACAACAATAGTGGCGATCGCACCTATCAGTATCTTCAGTCTTATGGAGTGAGAAGCGCTGCCCGTCACATCACCCTTAAAGCACTTCAAGAACACCAGATTCAAAGCTCCTATGCGGCTCGTAACACAGGTATCAAAGCCTCTCAAGGCCACATTTTGGTGTTCACTGATGCCGATTGCCGTCCCTGTTCCCATTGGCTGCGAGACTTGGTCGTTCCCTTTGCTGATGAATCGATTGGCCTCGTCGCCGGAGAAATCACCGGCTTACCGAGCGAACACTGGCTCGAAACCTATGCCGATCGCCAAGACACCCTCTCTCAAACACACACCCTCAATCATTCGTTTCTCCCTTATGGTCAAACCGCCAACCTTGCGGTGAGACGAAGCGCCTTTCAGACGGTTGGTTTGTTTCGCCCTTACCTCACAACCGGGGGTGATGCAGATATCTGCTGGCGTATTCAGCAAGAAACTACCTGGGCGATCGCTTTTGCAGAACGTGCCGTCGTGCAGCACCGTCATCGGTCGACCTTAGGCGAACTCCGGAGCCAGTGGCAACGCTATGGACGATCGAATCGTTACTTGCACGAGCTGCACGGTATTCCACTGACACCATCGCTTTCAATGGGTGAACCTATCAAACGTTTTGCTCGATGGGGACTCAAAGAAATTCCTCGGTCGCTCATGGAGGGCGATCGCCGTTTAAGTACCCTGCTATCGACCCCGCTCAGCCTGATTTGCATTCACGCACGAAGCCAAGGGCAAGCTCAAGCCAAACTTAGGGCAAAAGCCCGAGAAATTGAACAGTGGGAACAATCTAGCGCCGTTAGATCGAGCTGAGAAAGGCAATCGCTGGCTGATATTGGAGGATGAGAGGGGCGATCGCCCTGACCAGTCAAGTAGCGCATAAAACACGTTGGATAGACTGACCATGTGACCCCCCGAGGGAGCGTACCAAAGATGATTGCTCAACCTGATATCAAACGCTACACCGCTGAAGAGTATTTAGAACTCGAAATCGCTTCAGAGATGCGCCATGAGTATCACGATGGAGATATCCGTCCGATGACCAGTGGAACTCCAGATCAAAATAGGGTTGCGAGCAATCTGCTTGCCATTCTTAAGGCGCTTTTGAGAGGTAAAGCCTATCGGCGTGTTCATTCTAGATCAGCGGTTATGGATTCCAAGTATGAATCTTTATCCCTATCCAGATGTGATGGTCACGACGAAGCCGCTAGATCTTCAGACTGGAAGAACAGATACGGTAATGAAATCCCTGCATCATGGCTGAGGTGCTGTCGAAATCAACGCAAGGCTATGACCGGGGCGACAAGTTTGTTGCCTATCGAACGATTCCGACGTTGCAGAACTATCTATTGATTGATCAATATCAAATGCATCTTGAGCATTATGTGAAAACGGCTGATCATCAGTGGTTGTTGACAGAGTACGATGACCCATCGGCTGATTTGAGGTTAAACACCTTTCAGGCTCAGATACGTCTTGCTGCCCTCTACGAAAACATTGACGTTTCAAATTCTTAATTCACTATTCTTAGAAAGATTTATCTCTCTTCTATCACTCACTTTAAGGAGAGGCTGCTCAGGCACGTAATGCCATAACATTCTTATTCCACTGAAGTTCTGTAATGGTGTTGCATGTGTTGAGATGGCCTGAACCTAGACCCAAAAGCTCACGTGCACGTTCCTATTATTGATAAGCTGGCTCATGCCACCCTTATGCGATCGCCTTTTTCTATCTTGAAGTCTTTAGGGATACTTACACTAGAAACTCGCAGAATTGAATCGATGTATGATCTCCTTTTACTAGGGATGGTTGAAGGTGAGAGTCGTATCTGAAAATTCTGGATTCAACCGTCTCCGATGATGTGGCCTCTACCATTTAGACGATCTAAGTTCCAGTATGAAATATTCGGGCCTAGCACTACTCGCAACCTTGAGTTTGGCTCAAGTAATTACTCCCTCAGACGCAACCGCGGCTCTGTTTCAGCAATCTGAGATCAATCAAGATACCGTGATTGCGATCGCCTCTCCTATCGGTAATGAAAGCCATCAACTGCTAATTTTGGAGCAGCTGAATTCCAGCCAAGAGTGTTGGGCGGTGAGTGGCGATCGAGTCAACCCCTTGCTGTTGGGGTTTGACTTCACTGGAATCTGTAGCCGTGCAACGGACAGTAATGGATATTCACTCAGAGTGGGTAATGAAGATTTGGGTCTTCAATACACGCTGAGGCTCTCTGCTGATAATGGCATTCTCAGGCTACTAGCCAGCTCTAACCGTAACTTGACGGCTCCTCCCATTGAAATTGGAAGAGCATTGGAGCGCCCCGGAGAGTTTGTCGCTATTACCCTCAACCCAGGGTGGCGGATTACCAAACGTAACTACAATGGTCAGCAATTGGGGCACTATTACCTCAGCAACGACCAACCACTGAGCGCTGTGCAGCCAACTTGGTCTTCAACGCCCATTGCCGTTCAACCAACACCTTCTCAACCTGAACCGATACCGCCTTCAGAACCCATTACCATTGGCTCTGAACCCACTCCGTTATCCCCTTCTGCTCCGGTTCAACCCACTGAGCAGGAATCAATCCCCATTACTGTTGAGTTCCCAGACTCCACTCCTGACGCTCCTCCGCCATCAACCATTTCTCAGCCTCAACCGATACCGCCTTCAGAACCCATTACCATTGGCTCTGAACCCACTCCGTTATCTCCTTCCGTTCCAATTCCAATTGAGGTTCAGCCGTTTGAACCGGTCTCTCCACCAGCCCCTGTTGAGCCAGATATTGATATTGAACCTGATTCCTCTCCGATTCCCATCGCAGTTCAACCTGCACCGACAACGGCTCCAACCGCACCTCTGGCTCCCTCATCACCGGCATCTAGCTCTCCCTACCAGGCCATTGAGCTTGACCAGAGTACTGTAGTGGCGATCGCCTCTCCCGTTGGCGAAACGGATTATCAACTCATCATTGTGGAGCAGCTCGATTCAACTCGGGATTGTTGGTCTCAACAGGGAGACCGAGTCAACCCCTTACTCTTAGAATTTGACTTTTTTGGCATCTGTGACCGTGCAGCTGGTAGCAGTGGATATTCGGTCCGAGTTGCCAATGAAGATTTAGGCTTCCAATATGGAGTGCGCTTGGATTCAGATAATGACACGCTGCGACTACTCACCAGTTCCACACGGGAACTGAATGCCCCTGCCATCGAAATTGGCCAGGCCCCATTGCTGTCTGGTGAGGTCGTTGCGGTCACGCTGAACCCTGGCTGGCGGCTCACCAAGCGTAGCTACAACGGCCAACCCATCAGACATTATTACTTCACGAATGACCAACCGCTCAATACATTGCAACCAGGGCAGTCTTCGCCGTCAACGACGGCGTCGCAACCACCCTCTGTGCCGAGCCCGAGTCAGCCCGTGACGAGTCAACCTACTGCGAGTCAACCTACCGCGAGTCAATCCACTGCAAGCGAACTTCCTCCTGTTCCGGTTTCTCCGACTCTTTCGATTACGCCCAATGCTCCACCCGTTGATGCCGCATCTTTGCCAACGATCGCCGTACCCGCTGTTATACCCGGTGCTGAGCCGGTTCCTTTAATCACTCAACCGACACAATCGACTCCAACCACTCAATCAATTCCATTGAATCAAGCTCCTCCGCTGACTCAATCACGGGTGCTCTACCGTGTGACTGTACCTGCTCCTACGATTGACATCCAGGAACAGGTTCGGGCCATCATACCCGATGCATTCCGCCGAACCGTGAATGGCGAAGTGGAGATGCAAGTCGGATTGTTTGGCGATCGCCAAGCAGCTGTTGATATTCAGGCGCAGCTCCAACGTGAAGGACTCAACGCCATCATTCAGCGAGAGCCTTAGGGTGCACTAAAACTCAGCGCTCATTGGTGTTCGAGGGAATGGGATGACATCGCGAATATTCGTCATCCCGGTCATAAACTGCACCACGCGTTCAAATCCCATTCCAAATCCGGCGTGGGGCACGGTGCCGTAGCGGCGCAGATCCAAATACCACCAGTAATCATCAATGGGCAAGTCATTCGCTTTAATGCGTCGTTCTAAGACATCCAAACGCTCTTCCCGCTGAGACCCCCCAATGATTTCGCCAATCTTGGGAGCCAAAACGTCCATAGCGGCTACGGTTTTTTCATCCTCATTCAGGCGCATGTAGAAAGCTTTGATTTGGGTGGGATAGTCGGTCACCACGAGCGGTTTCTTAAACACTTCTTCAGATAAATAGCGCTCGTGTTCAGACTGGAGGTCAATCCCCCATTCCACAGGGAACTCAAAGGTTCGCCCTGATTTTTCCAGTTGTTCAACGGCTTCGGTATAGGTGATGCGTCCAAATTCGCTGTTAATAATGCTGTCGGCCGTTTCAAGCACTGTCTTATCGATTCGCTTGTTGAAGAACTCCATGTCGTCGGCGCAGTTCTCCATCACGTAGCGGAAGATGTATTTGAGGAAGTCTACGGCTAGCTCCACATTCCCATCAAGGTTGCAGAAAGCCATTTCTGGCTCAATCATCCAGAACTCTGCCAAGTGTCGTGAGGTATTGGAGTTCTCTGCGCGAAAGGTGGGGCCAAAGGTGTACACGTTCGTGAAGGCCATCGCCATAATTTCGGCTTCGAGCTGGCCGCTGACGGTGAGAAAGGCTTGGCGACCGAAGAAGTCTTGGCTGAAATCCACATCTTTTTTTCCAGCATTCTTCTCGTCTTTTAGGGGCACCTTGGTCATGTCAAGGTTGGTGACGGTGAACATTTCGCCTGCTCCTTCACAATCGCTGGCCGAAATGATGGGCGTATGTACCCACATAAACCCGCGCTCTTGAAAAAACTGATGAACTGCCGTGGCGCAGGCGTTTCGGACACGCATGACGGCTCCAATCGTATTAGTGCGGGCACGGAGATGACCAATGGTGCGCAAAAACTCAAAGGAATGGCGCTTTTTCTGGAGGGGATAGGTCTCTGCATCGGCTTCACCATAAATCGTGACGGTATTCGCCTGCATTTCAATGCGCTGTCCTTTGCCTGGAGAAGGAACGAGTGTCCCGTCAACTTCGACGGATGTTCCTGTCGTGATGCGGCTGAGGGTTTCGAAGCTAGGGCTGTCTTGATTGACGACAACCTGGAGGCCGTTCATGGAGGAGCCATCGTTGACTTCGATGAAGGCGAATTCTTTAAGTTCTCGCTTGGTGCGAACCCATCCTTGAATGGTGATGGAGTCGTCGGGTTGGCCTTGGTTGAGGACGTCAGCAATGCGGCGAGTGGTCATGGTGGCAATTGAACGCGTGATGATGTGTAATACCCGCCATTATCCTTAATTGTTTGCTGGACAGCCAGAAAATATTGGTTGTATCGGGCAAAAAAGAACGGGAGAAGATGTGGTCTTCTCCCGCTGGCTTTTGATTGGATTGTTTGGCTTGAGATCTTGGAGAATCTCCTCCGTCTTGTTTGAGTCGCGCCCGTAACACCTTAAGTTGCTTTGCTTTTTGTCGTTGTCGGGCACTCCCACCTCGCCCTTTATCGTTTCGCCCTTTCTTGCGCGGCGATTCCCACCGCTTCAGTCGTTGAGCCATAATTCATTCCTCATTGCTGATGAATTTCATGCGCGGCTGCGGCCAGATCGCTTGGAATTCTATTGTGAATGGACAGGTCGTAACTGCTGACAACCACGCCAATTCTGACAAAACGGTCCGCAGGCACCTCTTTAGCATAACGAACCACTTGCCCAATGAGCTGATAGCATCAACCCCTTTATGAAACCGACCACTTTAGGATTGATGCATTTCATGCCAGGTCCTGAGTTTTGAGAACGTTTGTTTGCGGGCGCAGCCTGCAAACAAACGTTCAACTGCGTGAGTCTTCTATTTTATGAATCAGACTCTGTGGAATGTTCGATGAGGTGCAGCGCCTGTTCAGCTTGGGCGATCGCCTCATGAGTTTGAATCACCGCACTCGGACTCACCGAAACACTCGTCGCTCCCCACTCGACAAATGAACGAATCAGCTCTGGGTATTGTCCGGGCGCTTCACCACAGATTGAACACGGAATGGAGAGTTGGCGAGCCGTTTTCACTAAGCGTTCAATCGCTCGCATCACGGCAGGGTGACGCGGATCAAGCACTGTACTAAGGGTTGGATGATTGCGATCGAGCGCCAATATCAGCTGGGCTAAGTCATTCGTGCCGATCGCAATCCCCGATATGCCTGCGTCCACATACTCTGGTAGAAGAAACAGCACGGAGGGAACCTCTGCCATGATCCAAATCTGGAAGTCGGCGAACGCCAGTAGATTGGCTTGACGTATGAGTTGGCGACAGGCTACAAACTCTTCGACTGTTCTCACAAATGGAAGAATGACATGGATATTGTCATATCCTTTACGTCGAAGCTGATATAGTACCGTTAGTTCGAGTTCAAAGAGAGCCGGATGGTTGACATAGCTCAATGTCCCGTGACTGCCGAGTAGAGGATTTTGAGCATCATCCAGGACGGGAAAAGAGCTGGACTGCCCATACTCACTCGGTGCCGGATTCCCCAAGAGAGTTGCAAATTCATTAGTCCTGAGATCAGCAGTTCGATAATAGACCGGACGCGGATACATCGCTTCCAAAAATGGTTGGAGGCGATCGCAAAACTGAGTGATTAGCTCGTGAGTCTGTCCAGACTGCAACCGTTGAGCTAAAGATTGGCGATTCAGTACAGTGGGCAGCAGGAGTTCTCCTCGCAGCAGGCCAATGCCATCAATGGGATAATCGCGAAGTTCGGATAGACGTTCAACTTGGCTGAGGCTAACCATCACCTGTGTGCGATGCTGGAGTTGGCTGGAACCGCCAGCTTGATCACTATCATCGGTGTGTTCTGCTCGCGTCTGTGGAGTATTGCTTCGTTCATTCTCTGGCAGTGAGTACGGCGGTGAGCCTAGAGATGCTCGCCCTGGAAATGATTGGCCTAGAGACGATGGACGTAATGATGATGGAGCGATCGCATCTTTTACCGGATCTGCTTCAGCGTCAATTCGATGAATGGTGCCGCGATCGCCATTCACCAACACCTTGTCGCCTGTGTTCAACAGTCGTGTGATTTGGTGAGCACCCACAACGGCAGGAATCCCCAACTCGCGAGCGACAATTGCCGCATGACACGTCATTCCGCCTTGTTCACTGACTAATCCAACGGTCCGTTGAATATCCAGCATCCAGTCTGGCATCACATCAGGAGCAACCAAAACATAGCCTGTCGGCACCTGCGCGATCGATTGGGCCGCCCGTTCATGAATGACCCAAACTGGAGCAATCACCTGTCCTGGAGCCGCACCAAGAGCTGAAACGACGGGCATCGCTGTTGATGATGGCTGAGCAGACCTCAACTCCATCGGTTTATTCGGTGCGGCATCCCTTTCTCTCCCGCCCCGACTGCTTAAAGCATGTTTGGGTTGAAATTTCTGCTGCGCCACTGGTTTCGGCTGAGGTGAAATTTGAGTGACGTATAAATAGGCTTGCTGATCCCCTAAGACCGTCGTTTTTCGTATCGGAGCATCAGATGACGCAGGAACTGTTCCCAAGACCCATTCCAATTGGGAATTGAAGCCCCATTCGTCAAACAATTGCTGATAAAGCTGAGCCAGTGCTGATAACGTTGGCTGAGATAATACAGAACCCTTTTGGTGTGTCGGTTGTACCTCGTATCGACTTAATGCCTGAGGAAAGGACTGTATCTCCAGCTGATCAATGGACGAAACAGGAGCCCAAAGATCGGAGTGGGTCTCTCCTGATATCCCATACGCGTACATCTTGTGATTGAGGTGTTGAGTTTCAACGATACCTGAGCCAGGATGAATTCGATACCAATCTGGCACAACTTCGCCTGTTTTCACTGAGCCCCCCAGTCCCCAGCATGCAGTGACATCAAGGCGATCGCCGGTTGGATTGGGATGCAGCGTTCCCGATGCAAGTGCCGAATAAACAGGCTGGACTAACACCCCAATTCGTAGATCCTGTAGTGAAATCGCAGAGCGTTGCCAAACCACTAAGCTCTTCGCACGAAATGCTTCTGCCCAAGCCATTTTGACCGCTTGAGCGATCGCATCAGGTTCAGCCTGACAATATTGCGGTGCGAGCAAGCCTTTCAATTTTGTGCTGACCGCAGGGTCGTCTGAAAACTCCACGCTGATTGATGGGCGGCACATGAGATAGGGCATATCGAGTGTCTGGATGGCTTCTACTAGAGACGACAACCAGGCGTGAGGAAATTGAGCAGCGATAATCGTGCGACGAATTTGCTGAGCAACGGCTTGGAGTTGCTTTGGATGACCCGGGTCTAAGTGGAGATCTAGCGTTGTAAAGCCTGCCAGCCATGGGTTGCCCCAGTAAATTGTATTGATAAATTCGCGAAATACTTCGGTTGATATGACACATCCTGGAATGATCGGGTATCCACGTTGATGCGCGCTTCCTAAATAGAAAGCCTTATCTCCCACCTGATGCCGACTGACCGACGCCATACCAGTGAGCCAATGTAGATGCTGATCAAGCATTCAAGTTACCGTCGGCAGATGAGACAAAAGACGACAAAGGTGTGATCTGAACATGTGAAGCCGATAATTCAGTATTTCCTATGTCCGAGTAAAATTCTTGTTTTTTAAGATGTGCATTAGATCATGCTGAGGTCGAAATTTACAGTCTGAACGAATGAATCAGACGATTATTCAGGATGGCTTAACGCCTACTATCTCCTCGGATTCAGAGACCCAACAATCACAATAAGGATTGGAACAAGCTTACGTCGAAACTTAATCAGCCTGCTGTATTCAGCGCATTACCATGGAGGTGACACGCGACGTTCGCCATCCCCCACAATACATAGCTTCCAGGCCGGTGGCCACAATTAACTATAAAATCCATGAAATCCTGTACCGCCCGCTCAGCAAGTGACACGGGATTTTGAATTTAGATTCTAATTGTGCCAAAGTGCCTAATCGACATTATTAAACCGAAATTAAAAAGAAACGGTTCCAAATCAACCAAACGATTGATCAGGTATTTAAAAACTATTCAAAAGGTGCCCAAAATGCTGCTACACAAACCGATTTATGTTGACTGTGAACAACGAAATTGACGTAGGGGTCTATACATGTGAATGAGCAAGGGCAACATCGGTAAGGTATACACCGTACTACCGTTTTTGGGCTAAATACAGTTCAAACTGCAATGGACGATAGATAGATTTTAATGCACGAGTGGCTTCCGTTGGAAAAGGGTATGGGAGAATAAAGAGACCTGAGCTTCTAGGTACCGTTAAGATTCACGTCTGTTAGTGAGTCATATGCATGGAATTCGCGCATCTTTAGCGAATGCTGCGAGCGGCGCATTCACCAAGGTGCTCTGATAGTGAGAATGTGTCAGCCTCGACCTGTTGCACCCCTATGAAACCGACCTTTTCAAGCTCTGAATCTTGGCAGCAGGCCAGCATATTGATGCAGCCCGTCTTTATTCGACTCATTGACAATATCCGGAAAAACCTTGAGGAAACCGGTTGGAAAGGGTCGTATCGAGATGTCCAACGCTGGC
The DNA here is from genome assembly GCA_038520475.1 of Cyanobacteria bacterium J06627_8. Lineage (GTDB taxonomy): Bacteria > Cyanobacteriota > Cyanobacteriia > CAKZMO01 > CAKZMO01 > JBCCWF01. The sequence continues at coordinate 22,671 of JBCBLF010000024.1, read as the reverse complement.
CCGATGGAACATCGCCAGAAGCTCAATACCGATTTCAGAAGCTTCAAGAAGAGATTGCCCAGGCTAGTGCTGAAGAGGTGCCTGGGCTGAGGCAAGCGCTTGAGCAATTGCCTCAGCCTGTTCCTGGTTATGAGCTACTGCTCCAAGATGGCGATCGCCACATTACGGTTGACTTGTGGGAAGTGTGCTATCAAATTTGCTTCCTAAATTACGAGGAGATGCAACAAACTCTGGGTACGCCAGCGATTGTCGATGTCGGTTTGTTAGACGACGAATCTGGGGATGTTGATTGGAATCAGCTCGATGAAAAAGCGAAGCAAATCGTCAGTGATATTTTTTCAAAACTACCAAAATCCGACGTGCCTTTAGCAGATAAGTCAGATGAGTGAATGCTCTTTGAGATAAGCTGATCAACAATAGCTATCGTTAATAGAATCTAGATTTATCGATGGATACAGATTTTCAAGCTCAGCTACAGGCTGCTGGCGCGACATTTATCACTCCTAGTGAACCTGACGTTGTCGAGAGTTTTGGGAATGATTCAGCGGCGATCGCCGCTGCTACCTCTGGCGTTGCACTTTACGATCGAACGCACTGGGGACGGGTTCAAGTATCCGATGGCGATCGCCTCCGGTTTCTTCACAATCAAAGCACCAACGATTTTGAGCGACGATCATCCGGCCAGGGATGCGACACGGTGTTTGTTACATCGACCGCTCGCACCATTGATTTGGTTAGCGCCTACGTGTTGAATGATGCGGTGCTTCTTCTCACGTCTCCAGGGATGGGCGATCGCCTGCTGAACTGGATGGATCGATTCATTTTCTTTGCTGACAAGGTGAAGCTAGACCTCATCACCGACTCAACAGCAGCAATGAGCGTCATCGGCCCTGCTAGCACGGACTGTTTATCAACTCTCGTCAGCGATGTCGCGAGTCTTAAAGAACTGAGCCAGCAACCCTACGGTAGTCATCGAGAATTCATCATCCAGGACGTGCCGGTTCGAGTTGCCGTCGGGAGCGGATTAGCTACGGAGGGCTATACGCTCATCACCGATGCTGAAAACCACAGCAAGCTGTGGCAAGCGATCAAAGCAGCAGGAGCTATTCCAATGGGTGAAACTGCCTGGGAACACCTCCGCATTACCCAAGGTCGCCCGATGCCTGAGCATGAACTAACAGATGACTATAATCCTCTCGAAGCCGGATTATGGAACACGGTGTCTTTTGAAAAAGGATGCTATATCGGGCAAGAAACCATTGCACGGTTAGACACCTACAACGGCGTTAAACAGCAACTCTGGGGCATTCAGCTGAATCAGGCAGCTGATCCTGGAACCGTGATTACTGAAGGAGACAACAAAATCGGTCGGTTAACCAGCGTGATTCAAACAGATGATGGATTACTGGGTTTGGCCTACATTCGCACGAAAGCAGGCGGCGCAGGTCTGACGGTGACGGTTGGCGAAGCCGCAGGACAGGTTGTTGATGTTCCTTTTCCAACGCGATCGCGCGTATCACAATCGTCTGAGTAACGAATCGTTGAGCAATAACAGGTGCGGAGTGCAAGTTTTTTCACCCGTCAAACTCTAGACGTCCTTGGCGAACCACATGCCATCCTTGATTGACCCACTGAATCACGGTTGAAGGAGTCGTGTTTGCTGCGTTAGTTAATTCGATAGGTTCCTGCGTTGCATCAGATGAATCGTTGGGAGAAAGCGATCGCCTCAGTTCATCCAAATCATCAGGAGACAACTGCAATACTTCAGGAAATGTGCGATTGATATCTTCAGGGTTGATCAAAGCAGGTTCACCCGATCGATTAACGCTGGTCGTTGCTAGTGGCCCCGTTTGCATCAAAATGTGACGGGCGATCGCACAGTCAGGAACACGAATGCCTAACGTCGTCGGATCTTTGGGATTCATCGCTGTGGGAATGCGATCGCTCGCAGGGAGCACCAGTGTCAATGCTCCAGGCCAATAGCGTTGAGCAACAGCTTTCCACTCTGCTTGGTCGTCCGCAGGACCTTGAACATAGGACCAGAGGTCATCATTGGTCCCACCCATGAGAATGAGGGGCTTGTCGGTGCTGCGCTGCTTGGCCTCAAAGACGCGATGGGCTTGGTCCGGATGACTGGCAAGGGCAGGAACGGTGTCCGTTGGAAAACTGATGAGCGCTGTGCCCGAACGGCCTGCTTGAATGAGTTCAGTCAGAGAAACATACGCCATAGAAATACGCTATGAAAAAGGGAATTCAGGGTTCACTCACATTGCATCGATTCAGGGTGTGTAGAATACCAGGGTATTGTAAGTCGGGGCAACTCGTTCATGGATCAGGTCAAAATTGGCGTCATTGGTGGCAGCGGCCTCTACAAAATGGAGGCACTGAAAGATATTAAGGAAGTTGAGATTGAGACCCCGTTTGGTCGTCCGTCTGATGCACTGATTTTAGGAACCCTTGATGGCACGCGCATTGCATTTTTAGCGCGTCATGGTCGTGGGCATCGGCTTTTACCGTCTGAGCTTCCGTTTCGAGCGAATATCTACGCGATGAAAACGCTAGGTGTCGAGTACCTGATTTCGGCATCGGCTGTCGGTTCCCTTCAAGAAGCCGCTAAGCCCGTGGATATGGTGCTACCAGACCAGTTCATTGATCGAACAAAGAACCGCATCTCGACCTTTTTTGGTGATGGCGTTGTTGCTCATATCGCATTCGGTGACCCGATTTGTAAGAATCTCTCCCAAGTCATTGGAGATGCGATCGCCAGTCTTGACCTCTCTGGCGTCACCCTCCATCGGGGTGGCACCTATGTGTGTATGGAAGGCCCTGCATTCTCAACCAAAGCAGAATCGAATCTCTATCGCAGTTGGGGTGCAACGGTTATTGGCATGACTAATGTGCCAGAGGCAAAGCTAGCGCGAGAAGCTGAAATGGCCTACGCAACCCTGGCCATGGTCACCGATTATGATTGCTGGCATCCGGATCACGATAGCGTAACGGTTGAAATGGTCATTGGCAATCTGATGAAAAATGCCGAGAATGCTCAACGCGTCATTCGAGAAGTGGTCAACCGATTAAGCAAAAACCCGCCAACCTCTGAGGCGCACTCTGCCCTGAAATTTGCGATTCTCACTGACTTATCTCAGGCTCCGGTCGAAACGATGCAGAAGCTTGATGCCATTATCAAAAAATATCGATAGATTGACGCTGTTTTCTATGCCAAGGTGATAGCAGACTGACAGTTCAGTCCTTTCTAATGGAGGATGTCTGAAAATGGAAGATGCTTTACGCTGATTTCAGTTTTGCATTCCTCGAATGGGGTTGCGTTATCGCATTCGCCCACGAGGTCATCACGCATACCAATTGATTAGTAATCATCAACGTGTGTTGTGTATGCCGATTCGTATCAGACTTTACCAATCCATGACAATTCTGAAGGAGTCTGCCTCCCACAGTTCGGTAAGCTGCATTACGATCGAGTCGGGTATTATTCCGTGTCCGTGATTGCTTGATTGAGGACTCTCGAATATCTACCACCCGATCCCTATCCTCAGGACATAAATTCAGTTTCACTCGCGACTCGAACGAAACTGATTTGAATCCGAACAGCTGAAAGTGAGTGTTTCCCAAGCGATTAAACCAAACGATTGAAGTTCTGAATTAAGAGGTTGACGATGAGTCCAGAAGTCCTTCTCCAGTCCCCAACATCCTTGACACCGTCCTATTCTCCAGAAGCTTTTGACCAGGTTGTGATGCAAACCTATGGTCGGTTTCCGATTAGCCTCGTTCGCGGAAAAGGTTGCCGGGTATGGGATGCTGATGGGAAAGGATATCTTGATTTTGTCGCTGGGATTGCAACCTGTACGATGGGTCACGCTCACCCGGTCATGACTGAGGCGGTGACTCGCAACATTCAGAAGCTCCATCATGTTTCAAATCTGTATTACATTCCTGAGCAAGGGGAGCTCGCTGAATGGCTCGTTAATCATTCCTGTGCAGACCGCGTATTTTTCTGCAATTCTGGAGCTGAAGCGAATGAAGGTGCCATTAAGCTTGCTCGAAAATATGCCCACATTAAACTGAACATCGAAGCACCCGTCATTATCACGGCAAATGCTAGTTTTCACGGGCGAACGTTGGCCACCATTACTGCAACCGGACAACCCAAGTACCAAAAGAACTTTAATCCGCTGGTTCCTGGCTTCCACTACGTCCCCTACAACGACCTCGCGGCCCTCGAAGCGGCGATCGCCGAATTGGATGCGGAGACTCGGCAGGTGGCTGCTATTCTCTTAGAGCCTTTGCAAGGTGAAGGTGGAGTCCGCCCAGGCGATCGCGATTATTTCCATCGGGTACGAGAGCTATGTACAGAAAAAGGCATTCTCCTCATCTTGGATGAAGTCCAAGTTGGTATGGGACGCAGCGGCTATTACTGGGGGCACGAGGCTCTGGGTATTGAACCGGATATCTTCACGTCTGCCAAAGGATTAGGTGGGGGCATTCCCATTGGGGCAATGCTCTGTAAAGAATCCTGCAATGTGTTCCAACCTGGTGACCATGCCAGTACTTTTGGAGGGAATCCATTCGTTTGTGGCGTAGCGCTATCAGTTTGCCAAGCCCTCGACAATCAAAATCTATTAGCAAACGTGCGAGAACGCGGTGACCAGTTGCGAGATGGGCTACGGGCGATCGCCCAAGACTATCCCCAGCTTATCGAAGAGGTTCGTGGGTGGGGATTGATTAACGGCATGGTCCTCGCTTCTAATTCGGACCTCACATCAATTGAGATTGTCAAAGCTGCGATGAATGAGGGATTATTGCTGGTGCCTGCTGGTCCTGGAGTTGTTCGTTTTGTACCCCCGCTGATTGTATCCGCCTCTGAAATTGACGAGGCTGTCGCCGCAACTCGGAGAGCGATCGCCACACTCCGCGGCTAATTTGTTACCGGACCGTCATGAACAAAACGATTCCACACCTGCTGAAGTGCATGGTGAGCCGACTGAATTGGCAGCCCATCGTTGTCTTCAGTCTGTTTGCCTTCATGTACTTACCCATGTTGGTGCTTGGGGTCTATAGCTTCAACGAATCACGCTATGGCGCCACCTGGCAAGGATTTAGCCTCAAATGGTACAGTCAACTCTTTTCTGATCAACGATTGTTGGCCTCTTTGCGCAGTAGCTTACTGATTGCGTTTGGAGCCGTGAGCATGGCGGCCATCATCGGTACGCTGATGGCTGTTGGGCTGTCGCGCTATCGATTTAAAGGGAAAAGTCTCTATCAGGGCGTGTCATACTTGCCGTTGATTATTCCTGATATCACTATCGCCGTTGCGACACTTGTTTTTTTGGCGACGCTTGCCATTCCACTAAGTATCTGGACAACCATTGCGGCTCATACCGTCTTCTGTTTGGCGTATGTTGCCATTGTTGTGTCCACCCGCCTAGCTGATCTCGATCCTCAAATTGAGGAAGCAGCGCTTGATCTGGGGGCAACACCACGTCAAGCCTTTGTAGCGGTGCTGCTACCTGAACTCGCCCCTGCAATTTTAGCCGGATGCCTACTCGCTTTTGTGCTCAGTCTAGATGATCTGTTGATTTCCAGTTTCACCTTTGGTGGAGGTGCGAGTCCATTGCCAATCGAAATCTTTAGCCGCATTCGTATTGGAGTGAAACCGGATATTAATGCACTGAGCGTCTTGCTCATTACCCTGTCAGGGGCGATCGCCATCAGTGCAGAATACATCCGTTATCGTGTGCTCACGCGCAGACACATTCATCGTCCATGACCGGTCTACCGAACTGGAGATGTTGTTGGACGCGGCGGTGCGATCGCTGCCTTCGGATATGGAATCCGTTTATGGTTATATTGCTGCCAAACCCGAACGAAAATTTCCGCAATGCGCGCCATATCCTGCCGATTGAGTCCGGAGTCTATCAGCTGGTTGTCTTGCCAGCGGGCACGCAAGATACGGTTGACCATTGCTAAGGCTTCTTCAGGCGTCGCATCTTTAAGCGATCGCAATGCCGCCTCACAAGAGTCTGCCAACATCACAATGCCAGTCTCACGGGATTGAGGAATGGGACCAACGTAGCGGAAATCTGGTTCCCGGATTGCAATCGATGGGTTGTCCTTCGCGCGTTGCTGAGCCTGATAGTAGAAATAGGTGATCAGCATGGTGCCCTGGTGCTCAGGGATAAACGCTTGAATGGCTCCAGGCAAGCGGCATTTTCGGGCCATGACTAATCCTTCGGTCACGTGCTTTTTAATGATTTGTGCACTGGTCCATGGGTTGTCAATCTCGTCGTGTTTATTCGTGCCGCCCATCTGGTTCTCGATGAATCCTTCAGGGTCATGCATTTTCCCAATGTCGTGATACAGCGTTCCTGCTCTGACGAGTTCGACATTACAGTTCAGTTCCCGTGCAGCGGCCTCTGCCAAACTAGCGACAAACAGTGTGTGCTGGAAGGTGCCAGGGGCTTCTGATGCTAAGCGCTTAAGTAGTGGACGATTAGGATTAGACAGCTCAACAAGGCGAATAGGAGTGACGAGATCAAACAAATGCTCCAGGTAGGGGCTAACTCCCAAGGCAACAACGCTCCATGCCACTCCCATCAGGCTTTGGATCAAGACCGCCGTGAATAGGGTATACCACACTGGGCTCGTCGCAGTGCTAACGATCAAGCTGATGATGAGAAAGATAACCCCTTGAGTGACACCAACCACTCCTCCGAGAAGTGCCAATTCTTCGCGCGATCGCAATCGACCTGCCATGATGGCTCCTACTGCGCTGCCGACCAAGCTAGCAAGCAACTGGTTTCCAGCAACATTCATTCCCACAGGAAGCGCCATCCCTAGTAGCGCGATTACAGTTAACCCTAAGCCGGAGCCATAAAAACTGCTAATGAGCAACGCAACAGCCGGGAGATTCGTCGCAGGTAACCCCGTCACAAGCAGTAGAGGCGTGGTTAGGCTAAGTAGCAAGATTAACGCATGGTCGCGCCTGCGAAGATTCAAGCGGAACCAACGCTCCGATAACAAAAAGACAAATACACATCCACCAATAAAAACAGCAAATCCAGACAACCCCAACCAGTTGATGCCTCGACGGCTGAGGCCAAACTCGTCGAGCAAGACAAACTGCTCTTGAGTAATCGTTTCCCCAGCATCGACGATCACCTCTCCACGACGAATCTCAACGATTTGAGTCTCAACAGCCTCTGCCGCTTGCTCGGCAAAAACGCGCGTTTGCTCTTCATCAATGGTCAAGTTCGGTCGAATCACTGTAGTCAAGATATCCACAGTGAGCTGGTGTGCCTCGGGCGGCACATGTGGCTCACTTTGATAGCGAGCAGACTGCTCAATTAATGTTGTCGCCAATCCAGGAGAAATTCCTTGAAGCAACATTCCTTCTAAGGACCGTCGCACCCCTGTTTTCGTGGCCTCCCAATCGGTGTCAGACAGTTTTAAGATGGCCGTGCTCAATTGTCGAACAGGTTGTGAAAGGGGAGATGTTCCAAGGCTGGCCTGAGCGACTTGATAGCGTTGGCGCGCTCGAATAATGAGCTGTTGTAGCACAGAGAATTCGTCAGCTGACGTTTTGCGCCGATAAGCCTGTAACTCAATGACTGCAAGTTGTTGAGACGATTGCCCAAGTTCACTGGTTGAATTGTCTGCTGATGAGTCTGTGGTCGAGTCTTGATTTGGCGCTGAAGCACTTTGACGTCCTTCGACAATACTTAGCGTCTCCGACCATTCTTCATCTGGAATACTTCGCAGATATCGCTGGGTTGCCGTTGATAGGGAAGACGTCTCTACAAACGGAAACGCGCTCGCTCGCTCACGAAGAGCATCAGCATCGTCAATTAGTCGCTGCAAAGACTGATAAATTCGTTGATTGACCGTCGGATCAATCATCAATACAGGAATTGCGCCCTGACTCGCAGCCTCACGCATTTCCTGAGTTGTTTCTCGATCTTCAACTGATGCCGCACGGGGTGCGCGAAGGGTTTGAGGAGAGATAGTTCCAACATCGAGCTTTGGCTCGTTGTATAACCTATACCCAATAGCGCTTGTAAGGGACGCAACAGCGACAAGAAAAACAATTGGGGACGAACGCCGATACTTGCTGACCTTGCAACGAGCCGGTTCTGGTCGGGTGAAAATTTTGGAATCTGCACTAAACAGTTCAGACTGCACGGATGAACGCAACTCAGAGATACGCTGCCACGAATTGCTCCATGTGTTCTTGCGCGAACGGATGCGTCTAACACCCCGCAAATTGCGATGAGAATGAGCATTCGCTGATGGGTCAGTCACGTCAGACTGCCACCATTGACCAATACGCTTCGTCACAGAGCGAAATGGATTCATTGCTCCACCAGTTCCTTACGCTACTAGACAAATGGTTGCTTTATCCAAGGTAAACACACTGTCGCTCAAATCACATTGCCAGCGGTCATAAGATTCGCCCTACCTAGTATAGCCATAGCCCTAGCCCCCGATTGAGTTTTGTAGACTCCAGATCTAGCAAGAAGGCCGCTTGAGCCCTCTCTGGCAAAGGTCCTAGTGAACCTGCCTGGGCGAAAGAACCAGTTTGGGTGAGACCTACGGCGATCGCCACTCAGCTGAGAATCGGATTGTCCCAATGAAGCTGGCAATTAGCCGACAGCGACAACAGTACGACAAACAAACTAGACTCCACACCACACAGACATAACCACCAGTATACCCAAGCGATATAAGCAACTGACGGGCTTAATTACCGAACTTTCGAATGACTCCAGGCACAGCCGTTATCAACTCGGGATCTACGGCTCTAAAGGAGAGTTGTTTTAGACGCCCGCGATCAACTCCAGACCAAAGTGCCCAAAGATACATTCCTAATAACAGCAGCAACTCAATATTAGATTCTGTCGATGGAGACATCGTCTGGATATGGTGCGGTAACTTGTTGATAGATTCATACGGGTGAAAGCGCTTTAGCCATCCGTCCTGGACGCCAATCTCTCCTCCAATGAAGGCACCCAACATTGAACAGGCTGGGGCAATCAATCGATTAGATAGCGTGGATTGCTGAATAAGCTGCTTGAGGCGGAAAATTGCAGTCCTGTATTGCGTTGGACTGGAACAAAAACAATACAAAATTAGCCCGACGACGATCGCCTCTTCAACTGATGAATGAATCTCTTTGACTGGCAAGGACTTGGATTGAGATGATGGCACCTGATCAGATGCAATAGATTCCAGGGAGTCTATCAGCCACCTGCCCCCTCTGCGATCGCAAATGGCCTCATGAACGGCGCCTAAAATTTCACCATTGCCCAGATGATGATTGCTCAGATGATGGATAAGACTTGGCATATATGCTGTTGCCGAAAATTGCTGAGACAAGATGGTCCTGAGCAAGTGCATCACGCTCTGCTTGCTGAATGAGAATGGCAGCGTAATTGGCAATTCAGCCTGATTTTTCAGTGAATGGATATAGGTGGTTAGCTCAGACTCAGGGGATGCACTCTGGTGGGTGTACAACACTAGCGGAATAAGGGCGATCGCCGATGTCAGAGGTTGTGACCTTGCATTCACTGCTCGTTGGGTCACCGTCTCCCTAAGTTCTATGGAAATGCTCTCTTCCCAAAGCTCGACAGGAATAAGTGTCAGCAACGTATAAAAACTAATGGCTTCTAATTCGTTGACATTAATAATTTCGTCAATGGGCTCAATACCAATGGAGTGCATTGAACAATCAGAATCATCACGTGAGAACCGGTTGGCTGCTCGATAGGGAGACTCAAGTGCGACGACTCGGCTTGCTATTGCTGCTCCAGCTAACGTGCCTTGGAATTGCCTCAATGTAGAACGGTAGGAATGATAAGCCATCAGTAGCGAGCTATGGCAGTGTGCAACTGCGTATACGGTTAGAAAAGGTCCTGGGAGTTGTACTGTGCTTCATAGAAGCCTCATAGGACTTGCCAATCACTTATATCAATGCGCATAGCGCTGGAGAAAACTAAGGAATTGATCGTTTAGGACATTGATTATTTAGGCATTGATTGTCTATCAAGTCCTGCCATCTAATCAGACAATTTGCTGACTGGCATATACTATCAATCGAGCAGATTGACTTAGTTTAATGTTTTACGGTTGACACTGTGGTGCCGCTCCCAACTAAAACAGAAGGCTCATGGTCAACTACTTTAGGCCAATGATGTAAGGGCAGAGCCTCCATATCCACATGATTTATTCTGGATTTCAGCAATGCCCCAAAAAGTTTTCTAAAAGAAGCTCCAGTTCATAGAAGGTATTCGATGATTTTGCGAATCACACCCTACAACCCCATGCGTCTGTTGAGCTCGAATCATCTGATGAACAGCGCAGCTCTTTTTCTAGCCCTAAGTCTTCCCCTGTTGGCGACACCTTTTGCGATCGCCCAAACCCCAACGAATGCTTCGCCTGCAAACTCATCAACGACCAACGGCGATCGTCCGCTTCTGCAACTCGGCAGTGACGGTCAAGAGGTTGAAATGGTGCAAGCAATGCTGACGCTCCTCGGATTTTATCGTGGCCCAATTGACGGACGGTTTAGCGATACAACGACTCTTGCAGTTGCTAATTTTCAGCAAGCAGCTGGAATTGTCGTTGATGGCATTGTTGGCAGGAGCACGTGGGAACGACTCCTACCCTCGATTAATCCCACTTCCCCTTCAACCGGTGGCACGACACAACCTCCAACTGCTGTGCGACCATCGGCTAATACTGTGAGCGATCGCCCGCAATCGGCAAACACGAGTGAAAATCGCCCTGACTCCAATGGACGCGAACCTTCTTCGACTGATGAATCCATTCCATACGTTGAGTTTCCAGTCTTGCGGAGAGGAATGAGAGGTGCTGCTGTGATTGGTCTTCAAGCTCGCTTACAATCGCTAGGATTCTACTTTGGGCCAACGGATGGTATTTTCGGTCGTCAAACAGAAGAAGCAGTGATGGCAGCCCAGGAGCAACTTGACCTGTCAGCTGACGGCGTTGTCGGGAGTGCAACGTGGGCCGCGATTACGCCGTCACGTAGAGATTAAACAAAACAAAAAGTTGGCTTCGCCTGTTCGTTAGTCTGTGCATATGGACCCCGAAACGTCTTGAAGTGCCTGTAGCTTCCTAAATGATTTGTGGGGGCGGTCCCTGCCCCACAAATCATTTAGGATTGCCATAGCGGAAAAACGAATGGAGAGAACGTCAACTTTTCTAACGGGGCTGAGCTCAGAATCTTCGTTAATGTTAGGTTAATAAGTAAGGTACAAACGGTTAAGATACAACCAAGAAACGGGATAGGACTTTGACTTGTACCTCCTGTCAAAGGCCAACCAAGTGAGACAGTCTGACACCATTGACTTTTGAAGCGTGTGTAAGAACACATTTAAATCGCTTCCTTTCACATCGTTAGTTAGCGTAACAATGTTGCTTAACAATCGCTAAGCTCGCTAGCCTCCTAAAGAGACTGAAATGGTGGAGATTTCTCAGTTGAGTAAGCGTTAACCCTCAGTAAGATACCAATTGTCTTCGCTACGTTTCGTTAAAGTTTGTTCAATAGAGCAAAGTCAGTTAATCTCGCTATAAGTCCTAAAGGGCTGATGCAGCATGCATCAGCCCTTTAAAGTTGGCGCGTGTTTGTGGCGCTTATGACTCAGGATGCGTCTGTGTCACTCTCATGTGTACGGCTGCTGTTATGCAACGCTAACCTTCACAACGCGATTCTTCTCAGCATCGGTTTTGGGTAGAGTCAGATGTAGAATGCCATCTCTATAATCAGCTATTACATCTACATTCTTTACTCGGCTAGGCAATTTAATAAGTCGGCTGAATGAACCATAGCGAAATTCGCTTCTCATCGCTTTCTTGTCTTCAGATTGATGTTCAGGCTGACGCGTTCCTTTGATAGAAACCGTTTCTGCTGTGACCTCGATGTCGATGTCATCAGGCTGCATCCCAGGGAGTTCAATGTTCAGCACAATGGCATCAGCGTTGTCGTAAAGCTCAATTCCGGGCACAAAGGATGGGATATCCCAATCTTCTACTGATAGTGGAGTCACAACATCGTCTAGCAAACGATTTAGATAATGTTGAAGGCTATCTGCATTAGACCAAGTATTAAAATGAACCAAAGCCATAGATATTCCTCGTGGAGTGTAGTGCAGTGACGTCTGAGCGTTTTCTGCTCAGCGCATTTCATTACTTGCTATCTTAGGCAAAGCTTCAGGGTTTCTTCGTTCGGCTAAACCCCACAACATAGTGGCGTTTCCCGAATTCAGCGCAACAAAATTCTCGACTCGTTCGCTATGCCGAACATACTCTTCGTAATAACCGATACAAGAGGGCCTTAACAGATAACGGAGTCGCTTCAACAGGTCCGTTAATAATCATCCGAATGATGTAGCGGTCGAGCAAAATGTATGGAATGATTTGTCAGTAACATGCTGGATATAGATCCAACTGTATAGCTTGAGGCATATGTGGGACTAATTGGGTTTTTTATCGGGTTAGGATGCGGGTTCTTGCTATTGGCCTGGCATCGGAGGCAATCGAACAAGAAGATAGCAGCACTGCTCACTGACTTTCGACCCGAGGTGGCCTCGAGTCCTTTTTCGGCTATCTCTCAACTCTCATTGGCGATCGCCTATCAACAAGAGGTTCAGCAATCCCTTGAGCAACAGTTAGCCACTTATCGCCAATTGCTACAGCTGTCGCCGATTGGCTTCCTTTGGGTTGATGAAGAGAATCGCCTACTCTGGTCCAATGCGGAAGCACAAACGCTTTTAAAGATGACTCTTAACGATGCTCAAGAACCTCGATTATTACTTGAGCTGGTTCGTTCATATGAGCTAGATGTGCTGATCGAAGAAGTTCGAACGTCTCAAGAGCAACGGCAGAGGGAATGGGTTTTTTATCCCTACAATCCAGACCCGATTCGTCTTGCAAAACAAACCTCTTATGCCCTTAGGGGATACGGCTTTCCGCTACATAAAAAAACGATTGCTGTGTTCATTGAGAGTCGTCAAGAAGCCATGACGCTTGTTCAGCAGCGCGATCGCTGGGCCTCAGATGTCGCTCATGAGTTAAAGACTCCTTTAACGTCGATTCGCCTCATTGCTGAAACCCTGCAAACTCGTCTCGAAGGCCCATTGCTGGGGTGGACGGAACGCTTGATTAGTCAAACCATTCGGCTCAGTAATTTGGTCCAAGATTTACTAGAGCTAGGGAAGCTTGAACAAGGAACATTTGTTGATCTGAACGTATCAAAGGTTGATCTAGTTGATTTGATCCAAAGCGCATGGAACAGCTTGGAGCCGCTCTCCCAAAAAAAGAATCTCAAGCTGTCTTACGAAGGCCCAAAACAGCTCATCCTACAGCTCGATGAAATTCGGTTTTATCGCGTCTTGACAAACATCTTTGATAACAGCATCAAATATAGTCCTCCGTGGGGCATCGTTCATTCACGTGTGTCGCTAGAGGCCCCCTTACAACCTCACGAATCGTCCATTAGCAATCAAGTGTTGTGCCTCCAAATCGTTGACATGGGAACTGGATTTGCTGAAAAAGATTTACCCCACGTCTTTGAGCGTTTCTATCGCGCAGATTCGGCTCGTGCAAGAGAATCAGAAACTTCTTTGACGAACAACATATCTACGGAGCCAGACACTAGGCGATCGCCCCGGTCACCCCAACCCTCTAATCAGTCCAGCGTTTCTCAAACCGCGTCATCAGCCCTTGCAGCTCCCTTACTACCGTCATCGTCAGCTAACCAGACTGAATCTACTAAGTCTAGCTCCCATCAAGGCAGTGGTCTTGGCTTATCCATTGTGCATCGAATCGTTGAAGCTCATCAGGGCAGCATAACAGCAAGCAATCACCCTGAAACAGGCGGAGCGTGCTTACGAATTCGGTTGCCGCGCCGCATCGAAAACATCAGCCTTCGTTGAGGCATGGCCTATGCATGTTTGAGGAAATCCTCATAGGGCTGTCAGCTCTACGCTTGGTTGGAAAACACGACTTGGTATAGCGCTACGCGCTCAACTCAAACCGGTATTTTTGAGGAAAGTCGCGCTCAGCGCGACTTTCCTCAAAAATACATGCCCAGACTTATATGCGTACTGCTATAAAGTTCATGAATGGACAGGGATTTTTCCAAGTCATATTAGGAAACTGACGTGAGCGTGAGCTTTCCAAAGTTTGTTGCAAGTGCCACGTTAAGCGTCTCTAATGCGCTAACAAGCCACTCAACAGCCTCCTGGCTGTAGCTCTCATAGTGATTGAAGAGAATCGAAAACCGACGCTCTAAATATGGCAACACTTTCCTACACAACAACACAATCCTCAACAATAATCCCGTTGCTCGAATGGGGCCTAAGTTCATCAGCAAATCAACAAAAATATAGTGCTGAGCAGACTTAGCTCCGTCAATCACCAAAAAATTAAACAGCTGACTACAGGTTCGAACAATCAGAAAATCGTTTGGTGGTTTACCCGCACTGTCGGGGAGAATCAACTTAAGCTGCTTATGAAGTTGATCGTTAAATTTGCGTTTGCCGTAGTCACTATCCACCCCTAGAACGATGTATTCGTACAAATTCTCTTTGAACGAGGCGAAGGTCCTAGAGTGTCTGCTCTGAGCGATAAAGCTATGAGCGAGGTCTTGGTATGTTCGTTGCCCATCAATACGGCCCGTATAGTGGTTGAGCGCAGAATTTAGCATTCCATCACTGAGCAATGTTGGATTTTTCACTGAGGGAACGGAGTGCTGAACAGAGCATGATTCTGAGGCGTGGGCAAGCTTTGACTTGCGCACCTGATACGTTGCATACTTCGCAAGATCAATTTCAAATTGATGCTGCACTTCATATTGCAGCTTTCGAACCATATGCTGCTGCTCTTGAATATGGTCGTCGCTTAATAAACAGTGCTCATATAAAAATGGATATCGTCTAATGAGATTTCCGAGGGGGCGATTGCCGTAGGCTGACTCTTCTGCTGAACGGTTGATAACCTGGCGGAGACGACACAACACACGATACTGTTCAGTGTCGCGAAATTGCCTAACTAATTCGAGAAGCCGTCCGTTCAGTCGATATTGCCGATATCCTAACGAAGACCCTTCTGAAACCGTCTCAAACAATTGGACCAGTGCTGGAATTTCTAGTCGGTGATAGGGATTTGACTGCCAACGGTTAATGAGAATGTGGCAACACCGATTGAGGACGTATCGAAACTCTTCTTTAGATGTTTCAGACTTGATGACCGCATTCAACGCATCTGCAACATGGGGAACGGAATACCGTTTTCCCTCGATAAAGAGACCACGAAATCGTTCCAGCATTTCCGCAGGCGACTCTCGCTCGATGACATCGAGCAAATGATCATAAATCACTTGCTCATGCTGTGATATTTGCCTACCATACCGCAACGCGACAGTTCCCATTCTCATTTCTCCTTCGCTGAGGATCATCGATCCTCATACTTACTGTCCTAGCTCCATGTGCCATTCAATAACTGGGCAGGGCCTGTGTTGACGTCTTTAATTCTTCCTTCGAGTCGCCGAAGAATGCGTATGGTGACGTTGGAGCCGAACAACTGAACGGGGCGTTCAGGATCCACTACACCAGAAAATTGACATCAAGAGGCTAATCAGCAGACACAATTACAATTGGTCGATCACATGATGAACAACTGTGCCTGAGTCTCAGCTCAAAACCGAGCATGAAATCTCATACGGTCTTAGAACCATAAATATGCTCATGCAGATCTTTCGCAACGCGAAAATCCCACAAAGCATATAAACTGGCTTGATTTACAGATTGAGTCTTGCTGATGATTTCTATGGCCCGTTATGGTTGGCATTTGAAGGGAACACATGGTCAACATCCAGTTCAAACCCAGAGCTAACCGATTTGATCGATTTAGAGCACCCCACCTCACGTACCGTTCAGACGGATATGTATCTATTATCACCTTATGAATCCAGTGTGATCAGGTGAAACCCCCCTGAATTCTTATTTTTTTGATGAAGACACGTTTAAGATACTGTGTAGTATCAGACATTAGCATCATTGAAAACACTACTGTTCGATCACGTCTCTAGTATTGTTTGGACTGATAGCTGAATGCAGTTGCCCCTATGCGTGGCGATCGCCAACTGCATTCAGAACAGCCATAGCTGGACGGTGCGCATCACTCCGCAACATATTGATGCACGAATGCCTAGGTATTCTCTCTTGTTCTCTTTAGAAGGACATTAGATAAAGGGCCATTAGAACTGGTTAAATGGTTCAACAGAGGAATAAGAGGTCGTATTGCGGTCAATGTCTTTTTCCATAACGCTGCAACAGCTAACGCATGTGTTGAATCGTCAGGGCAGTCCTTGTGAGCTGAAGGTTCCTATCGGTATTTCACCAGACAGCTCCATTTGGAGCCAGTCCATTCAAAAAATTGAAACCGATAGTCGACACGTGCTATCCAATCGTGTGTTTCTAGCCTTATCAGGAGAGACATTTGACGGGCATGACTTTGTGGCTTCGGCCATCCAAAACGGAGCGATCGCCGCTATTGTTGCTCAGTCTAAAGTCGCTGAACTCGCCCGGCTCGATGACGTGCGTGCACCTCTCGTGGCTGTCCCCGATCCGTTAACTGCTTATCAGGCGATCGCCAACTGGTGGCGACACCAATGTCACGCTCAAATCATTGCAATTACGGGTTCAGTCGGCAAAACAACGACAAAAGAACTCATTGCTGCCGTGCTATCGCAACATGGGCACGTGTTGAAAACGCAGGCCAATTACAACAATGAAATTGGAGTCCCAAAAACCTTACTAGAACTGGAACCCACCCACGACTACGCAGTCGTTGAAATGGGTATGAGAGCAAAGGGAGAAATTGCGCTGCTGGCGGATGTTGCTCAGCCGGATATTGCGGTGATTACTAACGTCGGCACAGCACATATTGGTCGCCTGGGTTCCGAGGAGGCGATTGCCCAAGCAAAGTGTGAACTCTTATCTCAACTGTCACCCTCGGCTGTCGCTATCTTAAACGCAGAGAATTCATTATTGATGGAAACAGCACAAACGGTTTGGCACGGAAAAACCGTCACGTTTGGTCTGGATATGGGTGATGTTACCGGGAGTCTGGCTGGCACTGACACACTATGCATTGAGGATGAACGGTTTCCGTTGCCTCTACCGGGTCGCCATCATGCCCTCAACTATCTAGCGGCGATCGCCGTTGCAGATACTTTGGGTTTAGACTGGTCAGGACTAATAGAGGGCTTAACCATTGAACTGCCGTCAGGCCGTGCCCAGCGATATGTGTTAACCAATGACATCGTCATTCTCGATGAAACCTACAATGCAGGCGTCGAGTCAATGATTGCATCTCTACAGCTATTGGCTGATACACCGGGAACGCGCCATATTGCGGTCTTAGGAACTATGAAAGAACTGGGCGATCGCTCGGTTGAGCTGCATACAAAAGTTGGACAAGCCGCCGCTAAACTCGGACTTGATTATCTTCTGATTTTGGCAGATCCAGCTGAAAGTCTTGCCTTAAAGAGTGGAGCTGAAGGCACGCCATCTGAGTGCTTTGATCGTCCAGAGGCACTAACTCAACGGCTACGCGAAATCATCGCTCCGGGCGATCGCCTCCTGTTTAAGGCCTCGCGTGCCGTGGCGCTGGATCGGGTGGTCGATGCCATCAAACGGTCCAGTCCCCTCAACTGAACCGTCGAATCGATAGTATAGATAAAGAACTGTGCACATTGATTAAGCCCAATAGTATGGAGCACACCATTAATTTTGGTGCTTAACCCAGTTGCACATTGCCATACTTATGTTTTGCACCTTATCTGATCACTTAAGATTTCTGGGTGCGGTAGGCGCACGGAGCACACCTACAGCACCCAATGGCAAGATGTAATCGTAATCACATTTGATTCGTCACACTTCATCAGCGACGAACAGCAGGTGAATTTTTCCGATCTCCTGCGATATCTAGCAATTGGGTGTGTCAATCAAGATCCTTATTGAAGACATTCATTTGCACCATTCATCATCTGACCATCGAAGCAAGCAATCCGTTACTCCATCCCCAGATCACGATGCTGAACTGTTGAACGGTTCCCATCATGGGGAAGCTGTTGGAATGTTTGATGAGCCCTCTCAGTCGACTGCTGGGGCTGCATCCGAGAAACGATCTTTGGGAAACGAAGTCGATGGTTACCCAACTAACATGCATCAGGTTGACAGCGATAGCGAATGGGACGAGGCGATCGCCTCCTTTGCTGATACCGAGATAGAGGCTGGCTACGAGCATGCTTGTCAAACCCTGCATCGCTTTTTGACCAAACTAGATCTGACACCTGAAGAGAGAAAAGGACTTGATCCATCCCTTGATCAATTAAACGCAATGCTAAAGCGGTTAGAAGAAACGACCGTTCAAATTGCAGTCTTTGGCATGGTGGGTCGTGGCAAATCATCTATTTTGAATGCCTTGCTCGGGCAATCAATCTTTGAAACGGGACCTCTTCATGGCGTGACCCAATCTATTGAGCGGGCGGACTGGTCGGTTCGAAAAGAATCGATCGCGGGAACATCGCAAGATGCGATATACCTTTCCCTTAAAGGAACAGGACAGTCATCGGTTGAACTGATTGATACGCCAGGACTAGACGAGGTCAATGGAGAAGAACGAGAGCGCCTCGCTCGGCAGGTCGCTCGCCAAGCTGACCTCATCCTGTTCATTATTTCCGGTGATATCACGAAGCTCGAATATCAGGCTCTAGCAGAATTAAGACAGCTGAGTAAACCGATTCTGCTGGTGTTCAACAAAGTTGATCAATATCCCGAAACCGATCGAGCCGCCATTTACAGCGCAATTCGACATCATCGCGTTCAAGAGTTGCTGTCACCCGATGAGATCGTGATGGCAGCCGCCTCTCCCGTGATTAAGGAAGCGATTCGTCAACCTGATGGCAGTGTGACCCTCCATCATCGTCGTGGGCGTTCAGATGTTGAAGCTCTCAAACTCAAAATTTTGAATGTTCTTCATCATGAAGGCAAGGCAATGACCGCTTTGAACACTATGCTCTTTGCTGATGATGTTAACGAAGCCATTGTTCATCGAAAGCTGACGATTCGTGATGAAGCTGCAAATCAGGTGATTTGGAATAGCGTCGTGACCAAAGCGATGGCGATCGCCCTTAATCCTGTTACGGCCATTGATGTGCTCAGCGGTGCGGTTATCGATGGCGTGATGGTCATGACCCTGTCACGGCTGTATGGAATTGCAATGACTCAGCAGGGTGCGTTTCAGCTACTTCAACGAATGGCTCTTAGTTTAGGGGGAATCACCGTTAGTGAACTGGCAGCCACACTAGGCTTGAGTTCGCTCAAAGGATTGTTAGGACTATCAATTCCTGCAACAGGAGGATTTGCGATCGCCCCATATATATCAGTCGCCATCACCCAGGCTAGCGTCGCAGGCGTATCAACCTATGGCGTTGGTCAAGTTGCAAAAACTTATCTCGCAAACGGAGCCTCATGGGGAAACGATAGTCCAAAGATCGTCATTCAAGAAATTTTGAGTTCTCTCGACGAGACCTACATTCTGAACCGTGTGAAGCAAGAGCTTCAAGAAAAATTGAAGCACCCTCATTTCCCCAGCCCGTTGCGCTAATCTCCACGTCATCTTTAACCCATCAGGATAAGGATTTTAGTTATTTTGAAAGCGTTGAATTGCAGTGCTTTCACAAGAATCTTCCAAATCATAGGGTTGTCCCGAAAGTGGATCTGCTGACAGCCCAGTTGCAAAGCTCTTGAGATGATCTGCGGCGTAGTTGCAATAAGAGGCGGCCCGTCCATCCGCATCAATCTCTAAAAAGTACAATGCGTGTTTAATCGCAGCATGCGCGAGGGTAAGATCGCGAACCACAGCACTATTCATGCAAATATCTCCCAACTTTTATCTCCAATACACTCAGTATCGGATGTAACCGGCCTCTCATCAGTGACTCGAAACGCATTGAAACTGTGAGTTTTTCAATGAAAGCCCGTGACAAATAAATTAGAGCGTCGTGATAAATTGATCCACAACCGCTGACGCGATCGCATTCATATTGTGACAATTGTCACAATTTGCAGGCTTTAAAATACTGATAGCGAAAAACAAAACCGTTCTGTTCAAGGCGTCCATCGATTCCGCAAACAACTCACACGTTCTCACGCTAATGGTCAACATCCCCTAAGCTTCACCAATCATTGTTTCTTCTCTTGCACCGAAGATGGCTTCAGCATGGTAGTAGTGCTTGAATTCCATGAGGTTATGAAAGGGATCCTCAAGGAAGAAAGTGGCGTGGTCTAAGACAGACCCCTCAAAGCGGCGTTTCGGGTCGATGTAGAAGGGAATTTGATGAGCTTGGGTCCGCTCTATGAGGGCTTCCCAATCGTGCTTATCGGTAAACACAAGCCCAAAATGACGAGGATAAATTCCTTTTTGCACCTCCATTGGCTGTTGGGTTAGGTGCGCCACCAGTTGATGTCCATACAGGTTCAAGATGACTGACTTGTCATTTTCTCGACCGACCGTACACCCCAGCTTGTCAGCATAGTAAGTCTTGGTTTGGACAATATTGGTCACAGGAAACGCAAGATGAAAGAGAACTGGAGCCATTGATATTCTTTCTCCTCAACGAAAATCACCACTGCCCTGAACGCATGAAACGTACGTACAGCAGTATGCAGCTGTCGCCACATAGAAAAGGTGTTGCAGGGCACGCTGCATTCTAGACATCGTACTGGATCAGTGCAGACCACCCGATAAGAAAGCTTTTCATCGTATCGAACGCGCTCAGGCGTTGCTGATGTTGCCATCTAAATTACTGATGTTTGACTGTCAAA
This sequence comes from Cyanobacteria bacterium J06627_8, assembly GCA_038520475.1. Taxonomy (GTDB): domain Bacteria; phylum Cyanobacteriota; class Cyanobacteriia; order CAKZMO01; family CAKZMO01; genus JBCCWF01. The sequence goes on along the minus strand of JBCBLF010000024.1, from coordinate 1,744 downwards.
GATCTGTGCATCAGCATTCCAAACTCTATTCCCAGATGACGATCCTCCGCAAAAATTATTGGGAGTCACACATTTTTGGTGGTAGAGGGTGGTGGCGAGGCACCACCCTCAAAAATGCACGAGATTGGACGTGCGTCAGTTCTAATTATCTGGTTGTAATCGAGGATTAAAAAAAATAGCGTGTTCGCTGTAGAAAATAATCCTACCAATTACCCTTGAGGGTAATGTTGCTTCATCACAATGACAGGCACATTGGACAGTAGCCCGGAATAATTTGGTACGACGGCTTCAGCATGCTGCCGTCAACACAATCATCAATTGGGGGTGATACATGGCTGGCGGACTTACATTACTGGCAACAGCTGCGTTGGTGGGTACTGGAGCATACTTGTGGACTCGGCGATCGCCGCAAGAATCGCAATCCGCATTGGGACAACCTGAGGCAATCACGAACGGTAAGCCGCTAAGCATGGTTCAGTACACCACGATTCCCTCTGCGTCGTCTTGGACTCCTGAGAAAGATATTGCGCTTTATCCGCCCGAGTTCATCGATATTGAACGCTTCAATGCCTTGCTTGGCGATGCTGCTGTACTCAACTGGGTGGGAAAACCGCTCACTGATATCAGGCAACTCTTCGTTAAGCAGGTCATTCTTGATAACGAGACAACTATTACTCCAGAAACGCTAAAGGTGCCTGGTTTTGTTGGAATCGCAGACCCAGAAACCGTGAATGATGCGGAAGGCACCACCGTCTCTGCTCATGCCGATGTCGCACAGTTGTTAGAACGAGATGGCCTGCTCATCGTCACCTTCCAGTGGGATAAAGAGCGCTATGGGACGCCGTTCGACACTCAACAGCCCATGAGCAAGGATTTGCTCCAAGAAGCCTTTGCCAAAAATGAAGCCCACCATGCTGGGGCAATCGTCCCGGCCACAAGACTCAGTTCTGATGGCGAACCCACTCCATCATTTGGTGCTCATAATGAACCGGGCAGTTATCACGATGGAATGTATGGCGATGATGGATTTGTCACCGTGGCTCAGCGATTGGTCTTTCCTGATTTTGTCATTCGTGAGCAAGCGCGGGGCTACACGGACAGCATCATGTGCTGGATGGGACTGCTCAATCCATTTGTGAAGTTTCCTAAGGACTACAATGGCGGCGACCCAACGCGCGTGATTGATGAATCAACGTTGCGTACTTTCTTGAAAAATGGGCTGTTGGCCTGTTTGGGCGATCGCACCGCCGTCGCATTTCTAAACGACACCGCGAACATGACGTATTGTGCCGAATACATGTACGTCACCCTCAATACCGTCTTGTTCCCCTTCAATAAATCGACGCTCACGGATTTGCTTGATGGAGATGAGGCTAAAGCCGACCAAATCCTAACGATTCAGGCTACACACAACAATCGTCAGCCCACTATCCTGACGCAAAAGAGTGACGATGAGGAATTTGAAACATTACTCCGCCGAACTCCTAGCAATCCTCAATTTGACGCGTTTAACATCGGCATGCCGATTGTCCCCGCTGACTTACCCTCCATTCGTGACTTATTTGAAGCCAACGACTATTACCCATCAACGGAAAGTTTGCCGTTTCCGCCGTTTCTCATTTCGCAAATTCTCCGTCGGGCGTTTCGTACAATTCTGCCTCGACATCAAGCCAAGAGCGATATCGAACGTCAAAAAATTGCAGCAGCACAAGCTCGAATGTTGCGCTACGTAGAGGCTGCACTG
>JBCBLF010000249.1:0-7052 GCA_038520475.1 Cyanobacteria bacterium J06627_8 | reverse complement strand
AGAAGACTCCGAAAGATGTGGTTCCCCCTACGGCATCAAGAGGATGGCAACAAGAGGATGACGTGACCCGAGCAGCTAAGAGCCTCGCTCAGATGTTTAATGGAGCGATCGTAAATTTGGATGAGGAGTCGGACTCAGATTCAGACAACGAATCAGAGTCCATCAAACCGGGTTCAGCACCAGAGCCATCGACCCGTCAAGATAACGACACGAATCCAGAAACGCTACCAGGGAGCGTGCCTGCCGATTTGAGCGCACTGCCAACGCCGTCGCCAAGACGACCAATCAACTTAGACGATGTTCCATTTTGATGCGATCGCCTTACCTATCAGGTGCCGCTATTATTTCAAAACTAATGCAAGGTAAGCACCCAGCCAAGGGTGCTTACCTTGCTTAAACGACTCCCCTCAGCTGACATTCCCTGAGCGAAATCATTGGCGTAGCCTCTCTGGAAGAGACAGGGAACATGTGCAACGGGATTTTAGGGAATTGATATAGCCGTCGCCAGTTTCGTTAGGACAGGACGGCAAGCCATTTGGCGATGCGCTAGGGACTTGAATGATATTCAGTGTCCTAGCCTAAATGGCTAAAGCTATAAAAAGCAATAACATTCAATTCGCCCATCCGGGAGAGAGTTCGACAGCAGTTACACGTGACTACATGATGTGTTGTCTTACCTTTTTTAGGTCAGTACTCTCATTTGGCAGTGACCGACTAACAGTTGAGATAGAGTTCATTGCACGTCTTGACGTTGACTCATTCGTGCGTTCGTAAATGACTCCAATTAAGAATCCAAGTAATAAGAAAACAGTCAAAACTCCTAAAATTCCCCAGGCTCTTAATACCTCTTGGGGCAATAGATCTTGAGTTTCTGGCTTCTCGTTTGGATGATCTAAATGGATTCCTAAATGAGTCTGCGGAGGATAAATGGGTGTATTGGGAACCGCGCTGGGTGGAGGAGTGGTATACACCCATGTTTGTTGAGGGGGCTGGTGATTCATGGTTATTGCGTTTGAAATGATTGTGTTACTTATCTTGATTGATTCGAAATAGCGACCGATGGTTCAGGACCCATCGTCCGCAATGACAAGTCAGACGCAGCCAAGTTAGGCAGGATAATAATGCTGTTGATAGCCTGGTGCTTCTGAATGCATCATGACGACTTGTGGTGGGGTCGGCTGCGGAGTTGCGGAATAGAGAATGGTGACAGGCGGTTGTGGCATCACTACCCTTTCGGCTGTCGACGATAGAACCATCACGGTTGATTGAGGTACCATTGGTTGCGGCACTACGGGCTGCATGACAGTGATCGATGGTGGCGAAGCCACTGAGCTAACGACCATAATAGGTGGCTGCGACACTACAGGAGGATACAATACGGTCACTGTTGGCTGTGGTAGGGTTGAGTGCGTTACGGTTACTGTTGGACGGAAATCAGTTCTAGTCATATCGAAGACCAAATGTAGATGGATCAGAGAACGAAGAACGGTTGGAAGAATATTCGGACGTTTACTTCCTAACTGCTCTCTGGAAGCCATCTTATTGAACCGATGTTTACGAATTAATGTTTGAACGTGTTTCAGAAACGGATAAGACGTATATTCTGAAAAATTTTATAATTCTCGAAAAATAGACAGCGCTTGTTATTCAGTTGATGAAGCGATGAGTGAATTGTAAAATTAGCTGTTTCAGAAATTTTTATGACCACAGAATGCTCTGAAACATTGACATGAATTCATGATTTGAAGTCGATTATTCTTAAAAATATCAAGTTTTAAAACGATATATTCTGTCGAAATCCTTAAGGCATCGCATAGTTTCTATTTATTCGTATGAGAATCCCCCTTAGAGTTAGCTAGACACAAATTGACTGGACACAGTTTAGACATTGTTGTCCATTTTTTGATGTGTGATCGCGCAAGTGATTTTATGTCAGGCTAACTCAGCTTATTTTGTAGTGCTGGGTTCTACGAATGACTATTCAATTCCCGAAAGAGCAGGGCTTGTATCATCCACAATTTGAACACGATGCCTGCGGGGTGGGCTTTGTTGTCCAGATGAAAGGGCAGCAATCTCACGACATTGTCGAACAGGCACTGACGATATTGTTGAACTTGAATCACCGTGGAGCCGTGGGTGCTGAGCCTAATACAGGGGATGGGGCTGGCATTCTGATGCAACTCCCCCATCGATTCATGGCTAAGGTGGCGACGCTGAGTAAGATAGCTTTGCCCGAACCTGGACACTATGGCGTTGGCATGATCTTTGGATCACCGGATGATCATGCTCGGGAGCAGGGACGTCGCGCATTCGAGCGTGTGGTTGAAGATGAAGGGATGAAAGTCTTGGGCTGGCGAGATGTGCCAACAGACAACTCTTCTCTTGGAAAAACGGCTCGGGCGAGTGAGCCGTTTATGCAACAGGTATTTATTGAGCGATCGCCCTCTATCCCAGATGAACTTTCATTCGAACGAAAGCTCTACATCATTCGCAAGATGGCCCACCGAGCCATTCAAACGACGGGGATTGATACCTATTGGTATGCCTCGAGTATGTCCTGTCGCACGATTGTATATAAGGGAATGCTGACCCCTCATCAAGTGGGGCATTATTACCTGGATCTGCATGATCCAGATATGGAATCTGCATTGGGGCTGGTACATTCTCGATTTAGCACCAACACCTTTCCTAGTTGGGATCGTTCGCATCCTTACCGCTACATTGCGCATAATGGTGAGATCAACACTCTACGCGGCAACATCAACTGGATGCACGCTCGTCAATCGCTGTTTGAGTCAGAGCTCTTTGGGGATGATTTAAAGCGAGTTAAACCTCTCATCAACATCAACGGCAGTGACTCTCTGATTTTCGATAATGCGTTGGAATTGCTGACACTGTCTGGGCGATCGCTTCCCCATGCGGTGATGATGATGATTCCGGAGCCGTGGACGGCGCATGAGTCCATGAGCCCTGAGAAGAAGGCATTTTACAAATATCACTCGTGTTTGATGGAACCGTGGGATGGTCCGGCATCTATCGCGTTTACGGACGGCACCATGATGGGAGCCGTGCTCGATCGGAATGGATTGCGCCCCTCTCGTTACTACGTCACTAAAGACGACCGCGTCATCATGGCGTCGGAAGCGGGTGTCTTACCTGTTGAACCCGAGAATGTGCTGAAGAAGGGCCGATTGGAACCGGGGCGCATGTTCTTGGTGAATATGGAAGAAGGGCGCATTGTTGCTGATGAAGAAATCAAGCAGCAAATCGTCTCTGAGCATCCCTACCAAAGTTGGTTAGATGAGCACATGGTGTCTTTGGCGGATTTGCCAGATGCCAAACCAGATAACGCAGGAGCGAATGGCCGTGCACCCCTCCATCAACGCCAGAAAACCTTTGGATATACCTTTGAAGAACTGCGGATGTTGCTAGCCCCCATGGCGAAGAATGGGGTTGAGGCAGTTGGTTCCATGGGAACGGATACGCCGCTAGCAGTGTTGAGCGATCGCCCCAAACTGCTCTATGACTACTTCCAACAGCTCTTTGCGCAGGTGACGAACCCGCCTATTGACTCGATTCGGGAGGCTATCATCACTTCCCCTGAAACGACGATTGGTTCGGAGCATAATTTGCTGAAGCCGACACCGGAAAGCTGTCATCTTATTGAGCTGAAGACTCCTGTGTTGACCAATGGTGAGTTAGCCAAGCTCAAAGCCTTGAATGAAGATGGCTTAACGTCAACAACGTTGCCGATTGTGTTTGATCCAACAAGTGGAGCAGACGGGCTTGAGGCCGCGCTAGATACGCTATTTGCCCAGGCGGATGAGGCGATCGCCGCTGGCACGAGCATTCTCATTCTGAGCGATCGCACCTTTGATGCCGAAAAAGCACCCATGCCTGCACTGTTAGCGGTATCTGGACTCCATCATCACCTGATTCGCAATGGTACGCGGACTCGCGTCGGCATCGTTTTAGAGTCAGGCGAACCCCGTGAAGTTCATCATTTTGCCGTACTGATTGGCTATGGATGCGGTGCCATTAATCCATATCTCGCGTTTGAAACGCTGGATGGCATGATCGAGCAGGGCGATTTGGTTGGGGTTGATTCGGCCACTGCTTCTAAAAACTACATCAAGGCTGTGACGAAAGGCGTCATTAAGATTGCTTCGAAGATTGGTATTTCTACAATTCAAAGCTATCGTGGGGCCCAAATCTTTGAGAGTATTGGTCTCAACAAATCCTTCATTGACACGTACTTTGCCTGGACGGCTTCTCGTATCGAAGGATCAGACTTGGCGGTAATTACTCAAGAGACAGTGTTGCGCCACAGTCACGCTTTCCCAGATCGTGAAACTGAGGATATGACCCTGGATGTGGGCGGTGATTATCAGTGGCGAAAAGAGGGGGAACGTCACCTCTTCAGCCCTGAAACCATTCACACGCTCCAGCGCGCTGTCCGTGAAGGGGACTATGCGCTGTACAAGACGTATGCAACTTTGGTGAATGACCAAAGCAAATCTCACTTCACGCTGCGAGGCTTGCTGGATTTCAAAGCACGGACTCCCATTCCCATCGAGGAAGTGGAGCCAGTTGAAACCATCGTGACCCGCTTCAAAACAGGGGCTATGAGCTATGGGTCCATTTCAAAGGAGGCCCACGAATCGCTGGCGATCGCCATGAATCGATTGGGCGGCAAGTCTAACACTGGAGAAGGCGGTGAAGACCCCGAGCGCTATACATGGACCAATGAACATGGGGATTCGAAGAACAGCGCCATTAAACAGGTCGCATCTGGACGATTTGGCGTCACCAGCCTTTATCTATCTCAGGCGAAGGAAATTCAAATTAAGATGGCGCAGGGCGCGAAGCCCGGAGAAGGCGGACAGTTGCCGGGACTGAAGGTCTATCCTTGGATTGCTAAGGTGCGTCACTCGACACCGGGTGTGGGTCTGATTTCGCCACCACCCCACCACGACATTTATTCCATTGAGGACTTGGCCGAATTGATTCACGACCTAAAGAATGCTAACCGAAAGGCTCGCATTAGCGTCAAGTTGGTGTCTGAAGTGGGTGTGGGTACGATTGCGGCAGGGGTTGCCAAGGCTCACGCCGATGTGGTGCTGGTTTCCGGATTTGATGGCGGAACGGGAGCATCCCCCCAGACGTCGATTAAACATGCAGGATTGCCATGGGAACTGGGATTGGCTGAGACCCATCAAACCTTGGTGTTGAACAATCTCCGGTCGCGCATTGCAGTGGAAACCGATGGACAAATGAAGACCGGACGAGACGTGGCGATCGCCACGCTTCTCGGCGCTGAGGAATATGGTTTCTCTACGGCGCCGCTTGTTTCCCTCGGCTGCATCATGATGCGGGTCTGCCATAAGAACACCTGCCCTGTTGGCATCACTACTCAGAACCCAGTGCTTCGACAGCAGTTCACAGGAGACCCTCAGCACACGGTACACTTCATGCGATTTGTCGCGGAAGAGATGCGTGAGATTATGGCTGAACTTGGGTTCCGCACCATCAATGAAATGGTGGGACGAACTGATGTGTTAGAAGCTCAGCAGGCGGTTGATCACTGGAAAGCGAAAGGCATTGACTTATCCAAGATCCTTCATCAGCCTGAGGTTGGAGCTGATATCGGACGCTACTGCCAGATCCCTCAAGATCATGGTTTGGATACGTCTTTGGATATGACGACGTTGCTGGACTTGTGTCGACCAGCCATCGAAAACGGAGAAAAGGTCACTGCTACGTTACCCATTCAAAATACGAATCGCGTGGTCGGCACCATTCTCGGTAATGAAATCAGTAAGCGTCACTGGGATGGCTTGCCAGAAGACACCATTCACCTCCACTTCCAGGGTAGTGCGGGTCAGAGTTTCAGCGCTTTCGTTCCCAAGGGAGTAACGCTAGAACTGGAGGGTGACGCCAATGATTATTTTGGAAAGGGCTTGAGCGGCGGCAAGGTCATTATTTATCCGCCAACGGGTTCAACGTTTGTTCCAGAAGAAAACATTATTATCGGTAACGTGGCCTTCTACGGAGCGACAAACGGTGAAGCCTATATTTCTGGAGTAGCAGGCGAACGCTTCTGTGTGCGAAATTCTGGCGTGCGTACGGTTGTTGAGGCCGTTGGCGACCATGCCTGTGAGTATATGACGGGAGGCAAGGTTGTCATTCTCGGGCAGACGGGACGCAACTTTGCAGCAGGCATGAGCGGCGGGATTGCCTACGTGTTGGATGAAGTTGGCGATTTCCCCACCCGATGCAATCTTCAAATGGTGGATTTAGAGGCCTTAGAGGACCCAGAAGAGATTCGTGAAGTTCGTGATTTGATTCAAAAACATGTCATGTTCACGAATAGTCGGAGGGGACAAATGGTTCTCGACCAATGGGATCATCTGCTTCCTAAATTCGTCAAAGTCATGCCTCGGGACTACAAGCGCGTTCTCCAGCACATCGAAAAGGCGATCGCCGATGGACTGAGCGGGGATGACGCATTGACCGCTGCTTTTGAGGAAAATGCCCGTGACATCAGTCGCATTAGTGGTAGTTAGTCGCAGGCTCGTTGCTTTGTAGGAAGGGTTACGCAGCGCTAACCCTTCAAAGCGGCTCTTAATTTTGGGTTTCGTTATTTCAACCCAACCTACATTTACGTTTGGCTCGACTGACAGCACGACATGAATCATTGACTTAAGGACACAGCACGATGGGAAAACCAACTGGATTTATTGAGTATTTGAGAGAAATTGCCTCTGAGGTGGCTCCAGCGGATCGCATTCGCAACTGGGATGAATTTCATCTGCCGATGCCAGACGAGCGCCTCCAAAATCAGGCCGCACGGTGTATGGACTGTGGAACGCCTTTTTGCCACACGGGCATAACCATCAACCGCATGGCGAGCGGCTGTCCCATCAACAACCTCATCCCTGAGTGGAATGATCTGATTTACCGAGGGCTATGGGAAGAGGCACTCGATCGACTCCACAAAACTAATAATTTTCCAGAATTCACTGGACGGGTGTGTCCGGCACCGTGTGAAG
>JBCBLF010000248.1:0-7109 GCA_038520475.1 Cyanobacteria bacterium J06627_8 | reverse complement strand
CAGAGGACAACCGCCAATCAGCTGACTTTGCCTCTATCCAAGAGTTCCTAGAAAATGATCACACAGGTCTAGAGAACGATCCGAGTGCGAACGATTATCTCGTAGACATATTAGACACAGAAAAGACCCTAGAGGCTGTTACCTTAAGCTCTGATCTCTTGGATGCTGATCCATTAGATGGGAACGTTGCTGATGGTCCAATGACCGGTCCTCAAGATGCCGTCACGCTAGATGCAAACACCGCTGATACGTCAAACACACATGCATCAGGCACTCACTCATCACACACTGATTCATCCAATATCGAACATTCCCTCTTATCAGACACAGCGACCGAATCAGCTGAATTGACTCAATCTGAAGAAACGCTAAATGGTTATCATCAGATTGAACTCGATATGCTGACAGACGCAACGGCAGCCATCAAGTCTACAGCTCACCTTCCACATAATTCAAATGATCAAATCGCTGTTGACTCTTATGGTCTCGACAGCGGTTTTAGTGAATCAGAGCATCCTTCATTTGTTGAAAATGGTGTAGAACCACCAGAGCCAGTTTCGCCAGATGAAAGCATTACAGTGGAACCAATCACCTCAAGTGCAAACTCCACAGACGTGGTTGAGGTCAGTTCTATCGAAGAAATAGAGGCCTCAGAACCAGATGCATCTCTGGTTAAGCCTTTAATTAATACCCCACTTGAAGAGAAGTCAGTTGACGAGGCTATTCCAACACTAGATGGAATCATTGAGCATCCAACATCGGCTGATGAATCGAGCTCTCTAATTGAACCCAACCATCATCAAACTGCGATCACGGTGAATATTCGCGCAAAATCTGAGCAGCCTAGCTCTGAAAAAGGAGGCAGTATTGTAGCCATAGGTCGTGCGGGCATTGAGCAATCAGCCCAGCCTGTCGTCGTTAAGCAGAGTGCTCCCACATCTACGCAAAACACGAGTCAGCGCCCAACAAAACCAGGCTCCTCGCGTCAAAAAGCCGTGAAACGCGGCTTGACCATGAGGGTTGACTCGGGTCGTCTTGAGCGAATGAATAATCTTGTTGGTGAGCTAGCCATTAACCGTGAAGGATTGGCCCTTCAGAATGATCAGCTCCAGAGCGTATTGCAAGAGCTCTTAAAACGATTCTCTCGCTTTCAAACGGTTGTCAACAGCCTACGCGAAGTCTCTGACAAAATGCTGGTTGCACCAGAACGTCACGGATATCCGTCAAATGGAACGCTCAAAGCGAAGAATGGAGCTGCTCAGCCAATTGGATCCATTGCACCTCTTCCATTGCCTAATCCAATGATTCCGGCGATCGCCGATACAACCTCTCCTGAATTCGACCCGTTGGAAATGGATCGCTATGGTGGACTGCATTTACAAATTCAAGGAATTCTCGAAGACCTCGTCCAGCTTGAGGAAACCGTTGAAGACATCAACTTGTTTGCACGACAGTCTGACCAGACCTTAGAAAAGCAACGATACATGCTCATTCACCTCCGTGATGAGCTCGTCTGGGCAAGGATGTTGCCTATGGGTGAAATTCTTAACCGGTTTCCGCGAGTCTTGCGAGATATGTCTCGGGTTTACCAAAAGCCGGTCAACTTACGCGTTGTTGGAACAGGTGTCCTAGTCGATAAAGTTATTTTGGAGAAACTATATGATCCGCTTCTCCATCTCTTAAGAAATGCCTTTGACCATGGAATTGAACCTCCTGCTCTAAGGAAACAACGAGGAAAACCTGAACAAGGACAAATTGAGATTCGAGCATTTCATAGAGGAAACCAAACCATCATTGAGATATTTGATGATGGACAAGGGATCAGTTATGAGCGAATTCGAAACCGAATTGTGAAGTTAGGCTGGTCGTCCGCCGCACAGGTCGCAGAGATGTCCACCAGTGATCTGCTAGAGTTCATTTTCGTATCTGGCTTTTCAACTGCTCGGCAGGTTAGTCAAATCTCAGGGCGAGGTGTTGGATTAGATGCTGTGCGATCTCAAATCCAATCCATTAAGGGAAAGATTACGATTAATTCAACTCCTGGCAAGGGAACGACGTTCACTCTGTACCTACCGTTAACGCTAACGATTGCGAAGCTGATTACCTGTCTCGTTGGTCCAGTATCCCTCGCGTTGCCATCTGACAGTATTGAAGAAATTGTGACCCCACAACCCAATCAAATCAATCATTCTGCAAATCAACGTTTCCTCAACTGGAAAAACAAAATTATTCCTATCCATCGCCTAATTGATTTGTTGGAATACAACTGTCCCTTAGCTGAAACATCAGTTAGCAAAGCTCTCGCATCTGTACCTACGCCTCAAAACTGGTCATCACCGATGTTGATCTTCCGCCAAGATCAAGATTTCTTTGCCCTAGAAGTTGATCGTCTGATTAACGAGCAAGAACTTGTGATTAAACCCTTTGGTCAGGCGATCGCCTCCCCTAAATACGCTTACGGTAGCGCCATTCTAGGAGACGGTAGTTTGGTTCCCGTGATCGATGCATCGGCTCTGCTGCAATTTAGAAAAGAACCTGTGTCAACCGCTAGAGTACAAGAATCACTAGAGGAACAACCGCTCAAACCAGGGCGCATCATTCGTCGAGAGATTCAAGCACCCACGATCTTAGTGGTCGATGACGCAGTCACTATCCGCCGAACGCTATCGCTGTCGCTGTCCCGGGCAGGATTCAGAGTATTGCAAGCCCGCGATGGTCGCGAAGCTCTCGAACAACTTCAGCAAGCCTCCTCCGTCAAATTGATTATTTGTGACATCGAGATGCCAAATATGAATGGGTTTGAATTTCTCACCCATCGCCGTCAAGATGCCGCATTATCTGCCATTCCCACGGTCATGCTGACGTCTAGAGGAAATGACAAGCACCGATGGCTCGCGAATCAATTGGGTGCAACCGCTTACTTTACGAAGCCGTATTTAGAGCAAGAGTTTTTATCCACAATCAAAGAGATGATCGTGGACCGGAAAGACGCCGCGGCCTCTCCTCCACAAGAGAATATGGACTCAGGACGCCTGCAGCCGAGCCGGACATAGCATCTTCGGGCAACGGTCCACCGTCCACAGCCTCGTTAAGATCTCAACTAAAATTTGAGCGCGATCGGACAGGCTGTACCTGTCCAATCGTGTTCAACCCAAACCAGTATGTTTGAGGAAAGCCTCGCAGAGCCAGGCTTTCCTCAAACATACATATCCAGATCTATATGCGTTCATCACATGACTTACAGCAGCGTTAAACGGTATCGTGGGGCGCGACGCGATCCACGATACCGTAGCCTAATCAATTCCCAAACACAGTGAGAGACTAGCGCGATATGAGCGCTAATCTTTCCGTTTTCGGAATCAATATGCAGATTTTGATTATTTTGAACGCTACAGCAACGGGAAAAAGTGCCCTACAGGCCCTTGACCTGAACCAATTGACAAGCTGTGCTGAAGGGCTTGAGTCACATACTCTTTCGCCTGTTTAGTTGCCGACAACGCTTCGTACCCCAACGCAAGATTAGCGGCGATCGCTGCTGACAACGTACAGCCTGTTCCATGGGTGTTTGGGGTATCCACATGCTGAGTTCGCAACACTTCGACGCGATCGCCATCGACATACACATCTACCCCTTGCAAATCATTCGGCATGCCGCCCCCCTTCACCAACACAATTGAACTCCCCATCGTGTGAATGGCTTTAGCCGCAGCAATCATGTCATCTAGAGATTCAATCGTCATCTTGCTCAGAATTTGAGACTCATATCGGTTAGGGGTCAGCACATGGGCTAGGGGAACCAGATCGTGAATCAGAGTGGCGATCGCATCATCACTGATTAACTGCGCTCCGGCCCGAGACACCATCACCGGATCCACAACCAGCTGAGTGATCGAATATGTCTTGATTTGCCGAGCAACGGTTGCAATGATCGACTGATTCAACAACATCCCTGTTTTCGCCGCCTGCACTCCAATGTCAGTTGCAACTGCCGCAATCTGCGCCTCAACCGCTTCAGCCGGTAGCGCATCAACTCGATTGACGCCTAGAGTGTTTTGAGCCGTGATACAGGTCAGCGCGCTCGTTCCATGCACCTTATGAAACGCAAACGTTCGTAAGTCCGCCTGAATACCAGCACCACCTCCACTATCAGAACCAGCAATCGTCAAAGTAACTGGGCACGTCATCGAGGAAGAAGATGTCATAGGAAAAATATAGCGCGACGGTTTATGTTGATTATCTGCAAGTCTCATCATAAAGCTGCCATCGCTACACCAGGCAAGTAGAACTTATGCCTAGAAGCGATCATTGATGCATGCCCAGGTCAAGTCGCCAACCATATCTAACCTCGTTTCCCTAAAACCCAGCTTCAGATGAGGGGTGCTTACGTTTTGCGTAAGCACCCCTCATCTGAAACTGGGTTTTGAAGAACCTGAACAACACTTTATGAGCTTACCACCACGCTAAATCGTGGGTCCGTCGCAGGTAAATTCGGGTCAAATTGATCGATCTGTGTAGCAATTCGCTCAGCAACATCTCGATAATTCATCGGCCCCAACAAAAAAGCAACACAGCAGGTATGTAACCTAAAGACAACTGCTGGATTCGGCATGTCATAAACAATTGAGCACTGGAATTTGCCGAATTGAAACGCAGACTCAATCAACAGCTCTAGCCCCAGAGCTTGAAAAACACCTTGAATCCAATCCGTATCATCGTTGTCTACTGTGCCATAGTAGGTTTTTGGAAACCCATTGAGGTCAAAGATAGTAATCCCAACAATCGAGTCAAGGCAAAACGACCTTGCTTCACTGGGGTGATGTTCTTGGCAATCCGATCCAAACACGTTTTGAGCACTCATGCCGTCTATTTCATGGTGGAGTTTCGATTCCACCGACTGATACAAACATGACTTACGCATTACATACGATGTTCTGGACATTTGGAACGTTCTTGCACGGGCTGTGCCGTACAAGAACGTTCAACTGCGTAAGTCATCATAAAATTTGGATTTGGCTCACCCCTAAGAGACCAAAAGCGATGAACGTCCGTATAGTAAAACGTTCAATCATGTCTAGCCGAACCCTCGTGACCGATTTTGAATCGTCAATGGATTTCTATACAAACCGCTTTCATCGTTAGCCCTTTGTGTAAGCGTTTGCAGAAATCTCAAGATTAGGTGCGTTCCCTGAAGAATACTCGAATCTGTGTTGACCAAAACTCATGTCAAAACAGTTGTGCAACGCAAAATTGAGCCACCGAAATGAACTCATGCATTACGCCCTTCTTCTATAGAGCCCAAGATTGGCCAAATTACTGAAAATCTCGTCAAATTCGACAATAATTCTACACAAATAGATACCTTTCTTAGTTTTTCAAGAGACGATGAAATCCTCTCTTGAAACATTCACCGCTCACTTTAAGCTAACGCACGACTCTAAATCACCAGCCACACAGGGTGCATCCATCGTCATAACTTGTGTCGTTGGCACTTGAAGAATGGTTGTCCGAGTCACTGATGTATTAACCAAGGTAAAAAGCGGATTCGACAAAATACCCGCCAAAGACGTTGTGACGAGGGCGAACACCAGAGCAACTTGAATCGGACGCATTCCAGGAAGATTCCATCGAATATCTGGATAATTCCTAATGGAGTTCGACATTTCGTGAGGCTCTTTGACGACCATCATCTTCACCACACGAATGTAGTAATAGATAGACACCACACTGGTTAACAAGCCAACCAAAACCAACCCGTAAGCACCCGCTTGCCAACCGGCCCAAAAGAGGTAGATTTTGCCAAAGAATCCAGCGAGAGGAGGAATGCCGCCTAAAGATAACAGACAGATACTCAACGTTAGCGTCAAGAGTGGATCTTTCTGGTAAAGGCCGCTGTACTCGGAAATCTCATCCGTTCCAGTCCGCAGCGAGAAGAGAATCACGCACGCAAATCCACCCAAATTCATGAATAGATAAACGAGCAGGTAAAACAACATGCTGGAATAACCTGCATCTGTGCCAATAACTAAGCCAATCATGACGAAGCCAGCTTGCCCAATAGAGGAATAGGCCAGCATTCGCTTCATACTGGTCTGAGCCAAAGCAACCACATTTCCCAGAACCATGCTCAAGATAGCGAGTGCAGTTAAAACAAAACGCCACTGCTCGGAAACAGCCGGAAACGCCGTGACGAGTAGTCGAATGGCTAATGCAAACCCTGCAGCCTTTGAACCGACTGACAGAAATGCAACCACGGGGGTTGGAGAGCCCTCATACACATCAGGTGTCCACTGATGAAAGGGAACAGCTGCAATCTTGAACGCAATTCCTGCAATGATAAAGACGAGTGCAATGATGAGCCCAATTGGTTCGTCTCCACCAACCATGTGTTCTGCGATCGCACTCAACCGTGTTTCTCCCCCTGACAGTCCATACAGCAGCGATGAACCGTACAGGAAAATGGCAGAACTTGCGGCCCCAATCAAGAGATACTTCAATGCTGCCTCATTTGAACGCGGGTCACGCTTCATGTATCCCGTCAAAAGATAGGAAGAGATACTGAGCGTTTCCAGTGCAACGAAAATCATCACCAACTCTGAAGCACCGGATAGAAACATCCCTCCAATCGTTGCAGTCAGAAGAATAATGATGAACTCAGATAGTGGCGTACCCGACTGCTCGACGTAGCGGACAGAAATCAGAATCGTAATCGCTGCTGAGAGCGCAATGATTCCGCGAAATATGATGCTCAGGGTATCTCCGCTAAACGCTCCCAAAAATGCGACTGGGTCTGTCAGATCCCATTGAAAGTAGAGAGCAATGACTGATCCGATCAGCCCCATAACCGATACGTAGGGCGTCCATTTTGAAGCTTGCGATCGCCCCACAATCAAATCGCCAATGAGAACCACCAGCAGCGTAACCACTACAATGGCTTCTGGAATGATGATGCTGGCATGGAGCTGGGCAGAGAGAGTAGCAAAATCCATAGGTATTCGTTGAGAGGTCTCAGGAATTGAGGTATCCACTGTCTGAGCGATACTAACAGCTTTACCCTCAACAATTCTAGAGCAGAGGGGCTGATCAAGACCATTACTATTCGTTTGAATAGT
>JBCBLF010000247.1:0-7149 GCA_038520475.1 Cyanobacteria bacterium J06627_8 | reverse complement strand
GCTCGAAATAATGCATTCAGTGAAGACGACGCTGAGCCACGGTTACTTGATGATTGGGACGATGAAGACGTCGAGGTATTTGGGCGAGAGAAACGATTATTGGAGGAACGATTATTTCTGGACGAATTAGATGAGCGATTACCCCTCGACGAGCGGGATGAGCGATTATTTCTAGACGAACGGGAAGAACGCGGCATCTTACTCTATCAATAACAACAAAAACGTGATGCAACAGATGGCGAAACCCATCATCAAATGAGTTAATAATGATTCACCCATCCGCTATCGCAAGCGGGAACGACACCCAGGATGGTGATCGTGAAGGTAGCGACACTCTTCTTGCATCAGTTCATACACACGATCGCTTAGCTGCTGCATCGCTTTTGGACTGTCGAGTACTCGTCTCGCTAGCTTCATCAAGGCGTTGAGTTCTTCCGTGCGGCAGTTGCTCTGAATACAAAGTGGGGCTCCAGTTCCAAGGGGAGCGCTCCGGCTGTTAACAGGCAGATACGACGGTTTCGGTTGTACGTCTCCGATTGAGTGCTGAGGAGTGCTCATGGTGTTATTTCACGTTTATTAGCCATAGCCTAGAATCAGAGCGTGGGGTTGACCAGTAGCTAAAAGTCGAAAATGAAAACCATTGGATTGATCGGTGGAATGAGCTGGGAATCATCCGTCGAGTATTACCGCATCATTAACGAAGTGACAAAAGCCCGACTCGGTGGGCTTCATTCGGCAAAGAGCATTATGGTATCCGTAGATTTTGCTGAAGTTGAAGCCTTACAGCATCAAGAGCAGTGGCACGAAGCGGGGCAACTGATGGCAGATGCAGCACAGCGTCTCGAACGGGCTGGAGCAGATTTCATCGTATTGTGTACGAATACGATGCATAAATTAGCCGATGATATCCAGTCCCATACAACCATTCCATTTCTTCATATCGCTGACGCCACAGCTCAGCAAATTAAAGCATCTAGCTTGAAGACAGTCGGACTTTTAGGAACTCGCTTCACCATGGAGCAAGACTTTTACAGGGGCCGCATGGTAGATCAGCATGGCCTGACGGTCCTAACACCAGAATTAGCGGACCGAGAGCGCGTGCATCAGGTGATTTACGATGAGCTGTGCCGTGGTGTTGTGAATCCAGCCTCTCGCGAACAGTTCAAACTGATTATGCAGCGGCTGTTCACTGCCGGGGCAGAAGGGATTATTCTAGGATGCACAGAAATTGAGCTATTGGTTCAACCAGGAGACTGTGACGCACCTGTGTTTCCAACCACACGCATTCATGCTGAAGCAGCAGTGACTATGGCGTTAGCCGAAAACAACTAAAACATTAGCGATCGCAATCCCTTTTCTAGCCCAACACAAACCTTCGCCATGAACTCAAAGTCTAGGGTCTCTGGGCGATCGCCAGCGGTGTGATAGTTAGGGTTTCGCAAGAAGGCAGTGTCCGTTACCATCATGGCTCGATACCCCATATCCCAAAAAGACGCATGATCGCTCCGTCGCGTTGCAGGCACGACTTTCCCTCGGAGGCCCGCAGCGAGCCATTCACACGGCAGGTTGGCTTGTCGAAAGGTTCGACTCAGTCGCCTCATTTCTCGGATGCAAAACACGTTACCGACGAGGGCAATAAAGTTACCCTGTGTTGGATACCACGCGCTCAGTCCAGCAGGATACTGCTGTGAACCAGCCGTGGAATCACAATATCCCAACATTTCTAGCGAGAGCATCAATCGCAGCGGTTCCTGCTGTTCGCGCAGATGAGTCGCGTAAGCACGACTGCCGAGTAGGCCCATTTCCTCAAGGTCAAAAGCGACTAAACGAATGGGATGGGGCGGCAAATGTGCGGTAAGCGATCGCCCAAGTTCTAACAAGACTGCTACTCCAGATCCATTGTCATCAGCTCCTGGACTGCCCATAACCCCATCATAATGAGCGCCCACTAAGATAGGAGAGGGCTGATTAGCTGTGGAGCCAGGAATATCAAGAATCAGGTTTTCAAACGATTCGCCCTGGACATCAAACCGATGACAATACACGCTTCCGTATGTTGACATCTGCTCTCGAATGTATTCTCGAACTGCAAGATGGTTGAGCCGATTGAAGTAAATATCTCGCTCAACGGCAACCTGTTCAACATGCGATCGCAACCTACTCGATAGTATGTCATTGGCCTGTGACATAAGGGTTAGCGCCTTTGAGAGACGGGGCAAGCTATCAATATAAGCGATGACCGAGTTGACACTCTGCCCCATTGAATATCATGACGACTCCAACCCCACTGAACCGTGGCCAGCAATAGTCTGTGCCGGATTTTATTCATCTGATTAACTCGATACGAAACTGGAGGCTAAACATAATGTGGACATCGAATCAACGCAATGGACGGAAGTCTCTTTCATCAACTTCCCCAGAAGATGACAACTTTGACTTCTCGGCATGGGCGCAGCTCGTGCGGCAACAGATGATGTCGTCTTTGCAAAAGCGGCAGCGTAACCGCTAACACCACATGTTATTCAGGATTTCATTTTTGGGCGATTCCAGATCAAAACGAGGCGTACAGTGCTCCTGTACGCCTCGTTTCTTTTTTAAAATCTCAGCTTTCCATAGCGACAAAATCACGCAGCTGAATCAAAATCTAAAAGCGATCTATGCGGTAACAAGCTCAGGCTCAGGGCGCTTACTGTTGCGAATGCCTTCAATGGCTTCGGCATAGTCACTGGCCTTAAATACAGCTGAACCTGCAACGATCGCATTCGCTCCAGCTTCAAGAACTTGCCACGTGTTGTGCACCTTGAGTCCACCGTCAACCTCAATCCATGGGTCAAGGCCACGCTCATCACACATTTGACGCAGCTTACGAATCTTGGGTAGAACACCAGGAATAAAGCTTTGTCCACCAAAGCCTGGGTTGACGCTCATGATGAGAACTAGGTCACACACCTCTAGCACATAGTCAATAAGTTCGAGAGGAGTGGACGGATTCAACACAACACCAGACTGCTTACCAAGTTCGCGAATTTGGCAAAGCGTGCGATGAAGGTGAGGAGATGCATTATGCTCAGCATGAACAGAGATGATATCTGCGCCAGCTTTGGCAAAGCCCTCAACATACTTCTCAGGCTCAACAATCATTAGATGCACATCCAAAGGCTTCTGAGTCAGTGGACGAATGGCATCTACAATCAGCGGACCGATTGTAATGTTTGGCACAAAGCGACCATCCATTACATCCACGTGGATCCAGTCAGCACCCGCTTTATCAACTGCTTGAATTTCTTCTCCTAAACGGCTGAAATCAGCAGACAAAATCGATGGCGAAATAACAGTCTTCTTCTGAGTCATAGTGTCTCCGATTTCCTGCATCCTCATTTTCGTAAGCCTATCTTAACAAACTGTGTGCATCCGATGTTACAAAACGCTCACAAAACTGTTGTCAATCAAACAGTTGCGGCGATCGCCCCTAACGCCGCCATCATGGTGACCCATTGTGCGAAAGCAAGCATTCACTAGCGGCAAATTGAGAATTCCATAACCGAAAAAATGCTGAACTCAATTTCTCAGCAACATCCATTCGAAGAATTTATGGTCAGTCATTGGGGGGATGCAAACTGAAATTGAGGAGATGATACATGGTTAGGTGCATTCATTTCTCACATCAATACTTCGAATTGGCACACAGTTTGGATTTTTGGACGGACTGCTCGGTGAGTAGGCTCCACAAGAATACTGAGTGCATCCATTTCGAGGAATAGTCTTCGATACATCAAGTTGTTTGATAGCCAGCGCGTGATCACCAACGCGAGGGGTGCAATACCTCTCGACATTTGTCTAGACATTCATAAAGATTCCGATATATCAGCATCGCATCATCTTACCCACGATTATGAATCACTCAGTTGTTGCAGTTACGTCTTATCCTGCTCAGCCACAGACGGTGAGTAACTCAGCAGGTCTGCGACCCCACTACCTTTGGATAGGGTCGTGTGGTCTATTGCTGACAGCACTCGTGGTGATGGCGATCGCCTTTAATAAGAAATTGAAAGCGCTTCAGAAGGAAAAACGATTCGAAGAATTCAAAAATCGTGAGCTGAAGAAAAAGCTCAAACTCTCGCTACAAACAATTACCAAAATGGAGCGAAATCCAGATTTGATCTACTCGCGAGAGTTCAATCTGGACTATCTCCGCATGCGAATGGAAGAAGATCAATTCCACTTCGCAATCATGAATCAAATCAAGATCAAGGTGAAGGAGAAAGTCAGCCTCGCGCTTCGATCTTCTCAATCTTCCCCAGGAATCGTTGGAGTCGCGAGTACTGGGCGAAAAATTGATGAGATTTTTGACGTTGAGCACCAACTATCTGAACGGGTGAACAGCAAACGGGGCGTTTTATTCCGTATTCAATTCAAGCTAACCAAGCTTCCGTCGCAGGCCACAACAGCGATTGTTCGAGATATTGTGAATGAACTGGAAGCCTACATGAGCCCATCGACCGATCACGACACCTGGCAGCCCACCATTCAAGGACGCATTGCCACCATTAGCTGGGACCAGAAGGCAAAACCAACCCCGCTTTTGGTGCTCGCTCAGTCAAACGAAGGCGTGAACGTCACATTTCGAACCACGCGCATGGCCCAAAAGTAAGCCGATGGGTTGAGTTCTAATACATCCGACCAACTCAGTTGATCTGGCAAGAGCGTGTCCATCGGTGACGCGCTCTTGTTGGTTGATCCGGATAGGGCTCTGTTGCGCTTGTTAGATTGCTGAACAGGTGTGCTATGGTCGTGTCGTTTCCATGCTCAACATTCGATAGGCGATCGCCCACGTTCTACTTTATTGATGCCCTCCCATGACACTTTCGCCTCCCTCGCCATCGGCCTTACTCGTTACCACCGGACTCACCAAACAATTTGACACCAATAAAGCGGTCAGTGACGTCAATCTTGAGATTGCAACCGGCGAGGTGTACGGACTGATTGGCCCCAACGGCGCTGGAAAAACGACTCTGCTGCGCATGTTAGCAACAGCGGAAGAACCCACGGCAGGCGAAATCTACATTAACGGCACACGGCTCATTCCAGATCAGCCCAGTCCAGAGATTCAGCGAATCATCGGATTTTTGCCTGACGATTTTCCACTCTACGATGACCTGACCGTTACCGAATATCTCGATTATTTTGCGCGACTCTACTACCTCCCACCATCAGAGGTGCGATCGCGCATTCAGGAAGTGCTTGAGTTAGTCAGCCTTGAGAACAAAAAAGACAGCTTGATCAGTAGCTTATCTAGAGGGATGAAGCAGCGGCTAAGCTTGGCCCGCACCATCATCTATCGCCCCAAACTGCTATTTTTAGACGAACCCGTTTCAGGACTCGACCCCATTGCGCGGGTGCAGTATCGAGAAACCATCAAAGCGCTACAGCGCGAGGGAATGACGATTGTGATTTCTTCGCATATCTTGAGCGACTTAGAAGACTTTTGCACCTCCATTGGAGTGATGGAGCTAGGTCAGCTCGTCGAAAGTGCAGAACTGCGGCAGCTGTATGAGCGCGATCGCAATCATCAAAAAATTGTCATTGCCACCTTAGGAGATGCCGCAGCCTTAGAACAGACTCTAGAAGCATCGCCCCTCATCGAATCATGGGAACGGCTTAAGCCCCAAGGCATCGCGGATGATGCACCACCCTATCGATTTAGCATTGATATGTCGGGAGCTGACGCTGAAGCAGCCGATCTATTGCGATCGCTCATCCAGGCCGGACACTCCATCAATGAATTTGCTCCGGTGAAAGCCAGTCTCGAAGAGATCTTCATTCAGCTGGGGTATCGACAAACCTCTTAAGTTCCGTCCCATCCGTTTTACGACACTCTACCGGTCTACGACACTCTACTGGTCCTCGCTTATGCAATCCACCTGGCTCGACCGCATCAACGCATGGAACCCTCAACTCGTGCGCGAGTGGCGAGGTCGGCTGAGAGCCCGGAGCATCATCGCGGCGATCGCCCTTTCGCTGATTGCACAGCTCTTGCTATGCCTTGCCCGATTTGAGACATCGGGCTTGGACCAAGATTTTCAAGACGAATGGATTGATATTTGGCAAGCGTTGGCCTGGTGCTTTCCTTATGTGTTGTTTAGCCTTGGAGGCTACTACATTGTTAACGACATTACCCAAGAAGAGAAACGCGGCACCCTCAATTTCATTCGGCTGAGTCCGCGTCCGGGTTGGCAGATTTTGCTCGGCAAGCTGCTAGGCGTTCCGATGTTGCCCTACATTGTCATCGCAGCTGCGATTCCACTTCATTTAATTGCTGCGCTTCAGGGTGGGTTGTCGTTTGCACTGGTCATCAGCTACTACATTCTACTGATCGGCGGATGTGCGCTCATCTACGGACTGGCGCTGCTGTTTGGTCTCGTTGGCAGCAGCAACCCTAATGTCCTCAATCGGCAAGCAACCACGTCAGTGTCGTTTGGCATCCTGTCATTCTTTGCTCTCAGTCCGCTCTTTATGGCCTGGAACATGGCAGTGAACTGGCCAAGGATCGACAACACTCAGCAGTTTGCGAGCGGCGACGGACTAGAGCTGTACTGGGGCTTTGTCAACATCACCGTGAACCCGATTTTGAGTCACGGATTTACGCTCCTTAATGTGCTGCTCGCCACAGGACTCATTTGGCGAATTATCCTACGTCGCTTTCGTCAACCTCGCTCAACCCTGATGAGTAAGCGACAAAGCTATGGCCTCGTCGCCTATGTAGAGCTGCTTATTATTGGGTTTACGCTAAACCCAGAGTTTGGTGCCCCTGACTCCGGCGTTGTCGCGGCAGCAGCCGTTGGCCTTTATACGGTCTCTATTCTGCTGATGTTCATGATGATGTTTGCGATCGTTCCACCCCGGCAAGCGCTACTCGATTGGTCGCGATATCAGTCTCGGGGCCTGCAAAGCTGGATTTGGTCAGACAAAAGCCCAATGTTATTGGCGCTGGTGATTCTGTTGCTGATGATCGTCGCGCTTCTCATTCCGTGGACGATGCTGTCAGGCATTAGCGGCCAGCCCATTGAAGCATTAATTAGTTTTGTGAGCGTCGCGATGACCATTATCATGGCGGGATTATTCACGCAGATTGTGTTCGCAAAGCGAGTG
>JBCBLF010000246.1:0-7154 GCA_038520475.1 Cyanobacteria bacterium J06627_8 | reverse complement strand
TATTCAAGATCAAATTCTTGAATAAGCTCTTTGGCCCCTGGCTCAAGATCGGTCATCGTTGGTACGATTTCACCGTTCTCAAATCGTAGTTCACGTAAGCGACGTTGCAGGACTGTGGGCAGTTTTTGCTGCAACGCTCGGTGTAGGTATGCGCCTCCAATAGGCATTGTTAGTTCCTCCTATTAGGCAATATTGATCGACACCAGAGCGATCGCAGGGTTCGCAGCCGTGCCTATCGCATCTGAAACAAACTTGCAGGTGTCGATACCGCCAATTTGAACAGCATCAGACCCGCCATCGTTATCCATTCGGAACATTCCGGCCAATTCATCTCCAGTCGTCGCATGACGCCAGAACACAGGATCACCATAGGCAACCGTGTCATCGACTGGGACGGCAATGGTTCCCTGTACCAAGTAAGCAACCTCATAGTTAACGGGATAACCAAATCGATTGTTGGTATCAAGGGAGTAACCAGAACGTTTCTCAATTCCAACAGGCAACAAAGCAATGCCAGCAAAGATTGAATTCGCATCTGCTGGGAGGATGAGCGGGATATTTTTGGTGCTGTCTTCTGCGACTGAATCAGCGGCCCGGCATACAGCAAAGCCAGCAGGGATAATCGTCGACGCTTCTGCATTGAAGCCAGTGCGGATTTTGGTTGCACCTTCAGCAGAGTAGATCTGGCCTTCAATCAAACCTGCATTGGAGATGTCGTCGTAAGTCGTAATTGCCATTACTTAGAACCCTCCTTGTGTGCATCTTCATATGCATCTGCGATCGCCTTCATTGCCGCATCGTACTTGGCTTGCTCGTCAGCATCTTCACGAGTGTCAACAGAGGAACCGCTGCGATCGCCGCCCACCTTGGCCCGCTTAATCGCCTCGTCATATGCATCGCTATTTTGCGTTGCCTCTGACTTAGCCTCAGATTTAGGCGTCTCCAGAGCATCAAATGTGGCTTGAACATAAACCGGGAAGTCGTCGCCGTATTTGCCTTTGAGTTCATCAAGATTGAGCTCGGGGCGTTGCTTTGCGATCGCCTTTAGCTGAATGCCAAGAACGGAGTCAGAGCTATCGAACGTTGCATCTTTACCCAAGAACGGCATTGCCTTGGACCATGCATCAAGCCGAGCTTTGATCTCAGTTTCAACCTGAGCCGCATCCATCTTGCCTTCAAACTTGGATTCAAGATCTTTGAGTTTCATCTCAGCTGCATCCGCACGGGCATCTGCTTTGATACGAGCTTCAGTGAGTTGGGTGACTGTTGCTGCATCGGCTTCATCCTTTTTCTTGGAATGGCCCATGTCAGTTTTCATCTTTTCCATGTCTGTCTTTAACGATTCGATTTGCCCCTCCATGTCCTGGACGAGTTTCATCGTTTCATCAGACATGTCCAGTCCACGGTATTTCGCCATGGGGGATGTCTCCTTGTGTTGTGAATCGTTTGTGCGTTGATTGGGTTCAGAGTTCCTCGCTGACTCTGATTCATCGTTTCGCTCAACAATTTGCACTCCCCAATCAGGAGCGCCATCTAGGTGCAGTCGAACAGTTTCACCGGCTCGGCCACGCTTCACTAATGCAAAATGGTTGTATTTCCGATCGGTTTGATAGAGCTTCTCGCCATCGCTCCGTAACTCCGTCGTATAGCCTGCACTTACCTCGCGGATACCGTCCTCTTCTATGGCGGCGATCGCTTCCTCATCACCCACGACAAAAACTACATCGACAAGCCCATCATGTTTGCGAGCTTCGACCTTACTTCCTGTTGCACCAACGCTGTACTTACGCCAGTTGGCGGGTGTCACCATTCCGACTTCGGGATGCCCTAGGGTGACGGGTGCTAGTCCAGCGGTTTCAAGTGAGGTTGGCTTAAAGAGTTCGTCAGCCGTCAAATGTTCTGTCTGAGTGCTTCCATCTGGCAGTCGGTAATCAAGCGTACCGACACGCGAAACAGACGCCTTCACTCGCAGGCGACCGTCATCAAGCTTTTCCCAGTCACTGACTCGACCATAGTCGAGGCGTTTTTCCATATGAGCTTGTAGTGCTACTGCTCACACCGTCACATCGTTTTGCAAGAATGGAAGATTCTGAAGTGTAAGTAGACTCAGGAATTCTCAGGATGTCTATTCAATACGCCAAAAATGAAAGATTGGGACACAATTCCTGCCAGTAAGAAACTAGCTATTCGCATCAAAATGGCACGAGTCGCTGCTGATAGGGGCAATGGAATTACTCAAGAAGAACTCGGTAAGCGGGTGGGGGAGTTGCTAAAGCAACCACCTTTCAGCCAGAAGCAGGTGCACTTATGGGAACAAACCGGCAATGCTCCGAGCTGCACCGTGGGGGCGATCGCTGAAGCCACTGGATTCAATATGCAGTTTTTCTCAGTCTTAGAGAGCGTCTAGCGAGTCACTCTCAGTCCACCGCCTGATCGCCTCCGTCCAAATATCTCCTCGGGATTACGCGATCGCCTCGGTGGATCAACAATAACGAGACTGCACAAGCAACGACTCATACACTGAGGACAACAGCCTGGCGCCGGGACATCCTCTATCTTTCTTGGCCCTTCCGCTGCCTGAGCAAGGCAAAATGCACAATGTCTGTCAGTGGCACCTAGTCGCCTAATCACCCATTTCCCTTCATTTGCAGCCTTGAACGCTTCACTAAAACTGACCTTCCCCGACTCTGCATACATCGATAGTCGGTTCAGTAGTTGGCGATCGCTCACTTTCCCGTCGGCTATCTCTCTCGACAAATGAGCAAGACCGTAGCGTCTATTATTCTCACGATCCAAGCCACGATAGTATTGGCGCTGCAATTCACGGCCAACCCGAAGCCAATCATTTGCGGCCATATTCTCAAGTCCATCACGGCCCAACATGGCTTGTGACAGATGGATATTCTTGAGCGTCTGCCCGGCACTTCTTTGGAATTCTGTGAGGTTTATCTGCCCATCAATGAGGCGCTGCCCGATGGTGCGCAGCTCAGTCTTTTGTTCATTAATGTAGGTGCGAGTGCGGTTGAAGACAGATGCTTTTGAAGCGAGTTGACCTGCGCCCGACTGCGATCGCCATCGGTATCGATTGAGGCGGCGATCATAGAGAAACTCTTCGATGTCATGCCGAGGGAGTGCTGAAATATTCACTCTAAGACTTCTCCCAGAATTCTCAGCACATCGTCTTCAGATACATTGCTGAGTTCATCCCACTCCTCTGCGCTTAGAATTCGTCCCGTTGCTTCAACGGGCTCGGAGTCTCGACGATGCGATCGCACCTCGCTTAGATCAACTTCATCGACGCCTCCAAATGCCCAGTCAGGCATGTGAGTACGGTAAAGCGCTTCAGCTTCAATCAGAGAATTAACACCGATGATGTATTTGTGCTCATCAAAGTCTCCGTCATCGCGGGAGAGTTGAGTGATTCGAAAGATGCGATCGCCTTCCCATTCAATCCCTTCGGTATAGTCATCAATGAAGTCGCGAGAGACATAGCAATCTAAGGCTTCTCCATCCGCACCAATATGCTTGCGAATGTGACCGTAGGCGGCTCTCATCTTTTTGTTGAAGCGGCGATCGCCTGGAAGATATTCAAGTCCAAGCTCAAGACCATTCCACTTAAGGATACGTTTCACATAACTGAAGTCCGTGCGCCTGTCTACGAGTTGCTCATGCCCAGAATCATCATTGCTTGGGGTGATTGCCTCAGCTTCAGAAGGCTGCGCCACAATCAGCTGCTCCTCATCTACTCCTGAAGGGGCTTCGTCCAAGTCGATGATGTTCTCTAGGCTTTGTCCGGTAGCGATCGCCTTCCTGAGCTCTTGGGCCTTAACGACATTTGGGAGGGTGGAATACGCTTGATAGATTCGGGCTTTCGTTTCTTCCATCGACAGCAATTCCTCGGACGTCGGCTCATAGATGGAGGGATAGTCCACCTTGAACGATTCTGGAATACGTCCGATCTCGAGCTGAGACAAAATCTTGATGATGCGTTGGTCATTGTCAAGGAATTTAGACCCCTGCCAACTACTCACTAGCTCAGCGTATGCCCGTGCTTCATTGGCCCCACTATCTGCCAATCCAGCACGCCCCACGGTCCCCCAGAGCTTATAGAACGGCAACCCAGAAGAAGCGGTCATTTCCTCTCTAAAGAGTTCAATGTTCTCGCGAACACCAGTTAAGTTACGACCTTCAAATCCTGTTTTAGATGCCTCTGGGTCAGTCACTAATATCCGATAAACAGACTTTTGAAGGGCTACTTCCTGAAGATAGTTTTTGACGGCGGCTTCTTTCCCAGCGGCCAACAATTCAGAGAGTCGATTAACAGAAACCGTCAGCAGAGAGAAGGAGTTGATGGCTTCTTTTAGAGTGGCATTGACCTCATAGTGATTCATAAAGGATTCAAACATGGCTTGCACCACCGAATCACTCTGACCATTGCTCATTTGCTGATCGAACGGATGCAGAATCTCTCCGTAGAAGGGCAAAACGCGAGACTCATGGATGAACCCACCGGAACGATATCCTAAATCCTTATTGCGGTCATAAATCAGTTCGTAGAACTCAGGGTCAGTTTTGTCATAGTCCAGCCCTGAAGGACGCATCGAATATGCATCCAAGACGGCGATCGCATCGAGTGAACGAACCGCTTGCAATGGCTCTTTCGGATCTTCGTCTCCATTCACCTTCAAGACAATGTAGGCTGAGCCAAAGAGTCTGGCCCAACGTTCAGCTTCCTGTCGTGCTTTATCAAAGGAATAAGATGCTTTTTTACTGTAAGGAGAGACATCTTGAATGGGCGATCGCCACCGACTCATTACCTTCGACACGTCATCTTCATCCCCGTCCTCCATCTTCAGCTCGATGGACTGTTTGGTCATATCAAAGCTGGGAACATTGCACACTCGCTTGATGAGCCAGTTGGAGCGGTGAAGCGATCTCAACTCAGATTCACTCAATAGATACCCACTGCCGACATGAGTGTGATAGCCCCCCGATTTGGAAGTCCCCATACCGGTCTGACGATTGAAAAGCAGTCCTCCATTAATGAGGTTCGTTACCGCTCCATCATTGCGAAGCTGAAGTGAACTATCTGCAATGATGTCAAGGCTGCTATCTGGCATGGGTGAGATGGCGATCGCTACGGGGAAAGAATTCCTTAACTCAGAATTGAAAGTCTTTTGGCTGCGTCATCAAGGGTATTGTCTTGCTTTATCAAAGGTTCAAAACTATACCGACATTGATCGATCAAGTGGTTGTCCTTATCCACAATTTCATCGATCACATCACCAGCTTTATTCGTCTTAAGCCGATATCGCTTCAACTCTTCCTGAAAGTGAACACAGTCGGGATGAACAATGATTTCGTGCGACTTTAACCACTTGACCCCAGCCTCGACGCTCCCTGGTCCTTTCGTGACCGGAACAATGCGAGGTAATCCATGACGCTGCAAATAGGCAATCGTATCTTGCTCTGAGTTATCAGCACGGATGACAGACGTCTCTATTCCTGGAATATCTGACATCCAGCTCTGAGCAATGTGGTCAATCTGAAGGCCGTATGAATACGACTCGCGTTCAATATAGATTTGATTCCCTAATCGCCACTGTTTTGCTGCTGCTGTTGGGTCAATGACAAATCCAAAATCAGCTCCAAAGTAAGGCCCATCCCATCCAGTTGGGTCTACTTCTCCAACACGCCAGCGTCCAGCGAAGATGATGGCATTGCTTTTAACGTTATACTCGCCAAGCCATATCCAAGCATGCTTCTCAGGGTCTCGTTCTAATGCTTCTCTTTCGTCCTGCTTGGATTCTTCACTCAGGAATCCATTGTCTTTAAAGCTGACCGGCACCACTACTGAGTTGCCAGGGGGTCGTTGTCTAAACATTGCATCAACGGGGTCGGTTGGTTGATCTGGATTCCAACTAAACCAAATCTCATTGCCTGGCCTGCGCAATGTCGGAACAAGTAAATCAAGGCTGTATTGATCGATTTCAGTAGCTTCTTCACACCAGGCCACACCGAAGTTCTCATATGACTTAATCGACGTTGCATTGTGATCTTGGATGCCGGTGAATGCGATAAAGCCTTTGCCATCTCTGCGCTTAATCGTTTTGTCCTGCACCTCAAAGTAGTCATCCCAACCCATTTGGGAGATCTTATTTTTGAGTAGCAGCTGAGCAGAATTAGTAATCGAAGCTCGATACTTACGAATCACGACGCACTGCAAATCCTTGTCTTGAATCATGCGTGCCAGCATGAGCTCAGCTAGGGTATGTGACTTACGTCCCGCTCGTCCACCGTAGAGAGCTTTGAATCGACATGGAGGAAATAGCTGACGTTCTTTGTCGTTGAAGTGTGGGAGCAGTTCTTCCAGCGATTTGGAAGATAGGCGATCGCTAAATCCAGCATGTTTTTTCTTTTGACGACGTTCTTTTTCCCGTTTGAGGCTATTAATTTTAGCTATTAAATGTAGACTCACTGGCTGACTCGTTCAACGCATCGTTCGCAATCTTGAGTTCACCGACGATCTTCATTGCTCCAGCAACCGCATGAATTGTTGTGGCATCTTTGAGTGTTGCATTTGGGATGAGTTCTGAAAGCTTTGCGAGTCCTATCTTTAGGCACTTGGTTGCATCTTGCTGCCAGTCGACCAACAGCATGCGCTTTTTTAATAATGCACTTTCATGCAGTTTGGAATCGCTATTCGCTCGATCCCGCCACCGCCAAAGGGTTGATTGATTAATTCCATATTTTTCAAGCACTTTGTGATCACCAAAGATATCGGCTTCAGCGATCGCCATTGAGGCTCGTTCATAGGGAAACTTTTGCGCCATCTAAATTAGGAACTCTTCTTATCCAAAATTCCTTGCGAACATTCTGCACCTTGCAATGCTGAATGGAATCTTTGAGGCGTCACCAATCAACATTCCAACCGTATGAGTGCTTTTAATGTTTTCACCAAGGGCTTAGTCAGAAATACCATTCCAAGACTGCCAGCAGATAGCCAGCTCCGGCTCTACACTGGAGCGACTGGAGATACGCTCGTACAAAATGACGATGGCAGTCATCCGTTCATTTTTACTCTTCGGAACGTCGGAGAGCTCGCCCTCCTGGAAGATGTCAGTATCACGGCTGAGACCTATCGAGCAACGTTG
>JBCBLF010000245.1:0-7219 GCA_038520475.1 Cyanobacteria bacterium J06627_8 | reverse complement strand
TTGGGTTCGTTAGGGAGTCGCCAGGTTAAAGAGGTCACATAGGTATAAGCCTTGACCAGAATTTCGTCTAGTTCTGGTTCGCTCGCCCCTTCTGGAAAGCGGATCACTGCGTCATCGAGTTCGTCCCGCACCTTAGACCAGACGGGTTGGGCATTCTTGACAGATTCCAGCAGCTCGACAGACACGGAGGAAAACCCGATGCGTGAATCGGATTCAATGATGTTAATTTCCTCAATTTCTGCCAATTCCTCTTCAAGCACCGTGGTCACTAATGCTTCAACTCGTTCAGCGCTGGCACCTGGGAAGGCTGTGGTTACGACTGCTGTGCGAGACACCAGTTGCGGATCTTCTTGACGAGGAAGCGATTGGTATGCAGAGAATCCCCAGCCCAGGATGAGGATAACAGTTAGGATAAGCAGGCGTATGTTGGTGAAAAAGGGACGAACCATAGGAAATACGCTAGAAATTTACTGAATCTGACGACGGTATGTTTCTTGACCAAAGATTGACTCAATGCGGTGCTGACTTGGCATCGCACCGTTCACCTGGAACACCTGTTCAGATGTTCTAGGAAACGTCACATCACGGTAGATGATTGCTGTGGAAGTGGTGAGCGAATCTATTCGTTAAGGGTTTCAAGCCGCTGAAGCCTCTGACAAATAGCAAGCGATGGTGCCCTTACCCTCTTTGGATTTGCAACCTATTCAGACATGCCTGTCACCACTAGAAATGTCGAACGCTATTCAATTGGATCGATGCTTTGACCAGGCACTAATCGGTGTACTCCGCTGGCCACAATGCGATCGCCCGGCTGGATAGTTCCTTGTACGAGAGCACGATCGCTCTCCTCATGCAAAATCTCTACGGACTGAGCCTGAACGTGGTATTGATTCTCATTCGTCTCATCAGGAACCACAACATAGGCACTCCATAGCCCCCGAATGTCCTGGGTTAGGGCCTCAATGGGTAGCCAGAACCCCTCTGTGGGTATTGTTTCCGTCAACTCAACGCGTATGGTCTGTCCCGGATTGATGGTTGAAAGGGCTGCTTGAAGTTGAAAAATCACTGTCTGGGTGCGGGTATCCGGATCAATTTCAGGCAGTACGAACGTTACCGTTGCCTCATAGCGATCGCCCCCCAGGCTCAAGCCGACCACATCGCCAGCCTCCAGGGCGCGTGCCGCATCAACGGGCATGCCGATGCGCGCTTCCGGGGTTGCATTTTCAACCAGCCGCACAATCGGTTGCCCTGCGGAAACAACGGCACCTTCATCGAACTGCTGGCTTGAAATGATGCCGTCAAACGGAGCTTTAAGCGTACTTTTGTTGATATCAATATCGACGTTAGCGATGCTGGCTTCTAGCTGCTGCACAACAGCCCGCTGCGCTGCAATTTGTTCGGGACGAGTGCCGTTGAGGAGCTCACTCAATTGGCTCTCAGCTCTGTCCAGCCGGGCTTCTAAGACTTCTGACCCAAACGCAAATTCATCAAGCTGTTCCCGGGCGATCGCTCCCTCGTTGTAGAGGAATTCCCGACGAGATCGCTGTGCTTCTTGTAGCTGGAGCTGATTTTCTAAATCTCTGACTTCAGCACGAGCAGCAGCGATATCTTCTTGGCGAGCCCCACGAGATAACTCCAGAAGACGAGCCTGAGCCTCGTCTCTCTGAGCTTCGAGTTGCTGTCTCTGGGCTTGAAGGTTTTGTGTGTCGAGCTGAGCTAGCGGTTGTCCAATTGAAACGCGAGCTCCTTCGTCTACAAAAACCGTTACCAATTCTCCCCCTCGTGGAAAGCCGAGGTCACTGCTACGCAGCGCTGTAACGTTTCCCGTATAGCTGCGGGAGACGTCATAGCTGCTCACCAACTCGGCGGTGAGCGTCTCTACGGCTAACGGTGAAATCTCGTCTGTTACTGCTCCGTTGTCTGCTGATGCTGTGAGTTGAGCTCTAACAATGGGCACACCTGCAACTAGCACTACGACAGCCGCACCTAGTCGAATTAAAAATTTAGGATAGCGATTCAAAAATCCTTTACTCATGGTTATCTGTGTGTGCAGAAACGTGTGTGCAGAAAGTACATGCAGAAATAATCGTGCGAGTTCAGCGATTAGTTGCGATAACTAATCGTTATTGAAACCCGTCTTTTATATGAGTATCATGGTATTAATAAAAATACAAATATCGTTTTCGCATTGTCCTATATCAGAATTGGTATTAATGAATTTAAAGACCTTGGAATCTTTTATTACCTTGGCTGAAGAGCTCCATTTTGGACGAGCTGCTCAGCAATGCGGGATTTCACAGCCTGCGATGAGTCGACTGTTAAGCGATTTAGAAAAACAAATTGGTGTCAAACTTCTGGATAGAAACTCTCGAGAGGTAGCGCTAACGGTTGCAGGGAAAGCCTTTCTTGATTCGGCTAGGCATGCGATCGCCCAGGTCGATATGGGAATTCGGGCTGCTCGGGCAAGTGTGATCGATGGCATTGACACGCTTAAGGTTGGCATGATGTTAGGGGCTGCACAACCCTATGTAGGAAAGCTCATCCGTCGATTTAAAGATAACCATCCTGAAACCCGTATCTCGTTGTGTTATTTAGATGAGCGGTCAATTGGCTCAGCTCTCACATCAGGAGACATCGATGTTGCTGTGGCGTGGGAGGTCTCCGTACCTGCTGGCATTCAGCGCAGACATTTAAGCAGTGTGCCTCTATCGGTTATTGTTCCGACTGGACATCGATTGGAACAAAAGGAAACGGTCGGCTTTGGTGATCTTCGCGATGAACCAGTGATTATTCCAGCCCGAGATCGGCAACCGATTATCTACAACATTTATTGTCAATACACGGCTGAGTTTGGATTTGAACCAACGATCGCGATTGAGGTCGCGACAAATCAAGACATGCTTGCGATGGTGGCAGCTAGGGTTGGTGTTGGGAATGCCCCAGTCGTACCAGGACTCCAATATCCTGGAGTTTCAATCTTGCCCCAGGTCCCCGTATTAGACCTGAACTACGATCTCGCGTGGGTAAATCAAACGCGGAGCGTCGAAAGCTTGCTTGCATCTATCAACCGTTAGGAAATCTCTACGATGGCTTATACGACGACTGGCTATTCGGTCCCTCAGATCGTTCCTCCAAAATTCCTCTGGAAACGCTACTAACCATGTATGATTTGCCATCGAATTTCCGAAGGAGCATGGTTTGCCCGATGAGTTTCATGCTTTTCAACCTCAGCTAATATCGCGGACTGACTACACTCGTGATGAATGGTTCAGCGCTTCAGATCTCAATCTTTACTACGACGTCCACTATCCGCTGCGGCACAAACGACCTGATTGGTGTTTCTAGCAGTGGGTGTCCCCCGACTCTATGGTGGTCACGATTTACGCAACAGCTATGTGGTTTAGCAAGAGGGTGAGTCTCAAAACATTGGTCTGGGGCTATGGGAAGGCGACTTTGAAGGGGTATCGAGTGAATGGCTGCGATGGTGCGATCGCGACGTTAACTGGCTACTGACCGATACGGCACAAGAACGTTTGGCTAAAGAACAGGAGCGCTCAGCAAGAGAACAATCGGAACAGCGAGCAACTCGAGCAGTGCCTTCGAGAACTGGACATTGGACTTGAGGAATACATTTTTCCTACAGAGATAGAGATTTCATTTTCTCTATTGCCCTGATTGGCTTTCTGTAACAAAGCCTAGAAAGCAAATAACGGAAGCTTTTCGGGCTTCCGTTATCGACTGTCTAATTATTTAACAATACCCCCAGGGGAATTCGAATCCCCGTCGCCTCCGTGAAAGGGAGGTGTCCTAGGCCTCTAGACGATGGGGGCAGGTATTTAGACTTTTATAAATGTAACGAACGCCACTATTCTGTGTCAACACTTCGACAAGAAAAAGTTTGTGTTGGCCTCAAATCTGGAACATGTGGGATGTTTATCAGACACATTCTATCAATCTGCTGATTCGATCAGATATCTAAAAACTTGCAAACGATAACCGTTTAGTTAAGTCTCTTCCTCTGTAGAATCATTTAGGATAACGTTGGCGGTAAATTGATATTCAATCACATCATACGTTCGTGTTTTTCCAATCTCTCCAAACCATCATCAATCGAATTGAGAACCAAGATACCTGGAGCACTCATCAGCGCTTCCAGCGTATTATGCGGCGTTGGCAAGACATTGTAGGACCGATTGTGGCTGAAAAAACAGTTCCAATCGGTCTTCAACACGACACCCTACTCGTTGCGGTTTGCAATTCAGCTTGGGCACAGAATTTAACGTTTGAACGACAACGCATTGCCGACAAAATCAGTGCGATGTTCCCGGATGTGGTGATAGCCGATATCCGGTTTTCAACGACTCAGTGGCACTCAAAGCAGCGATCGCCATCATCTAATGCTGCAGCACAAGCTGAAAGCAATTCACAAGACGGGAACTCAGAAATTGAAGAACTTTGGCGATCGCACCCCAGTCAGATATCTCAAAGTGGGACTGACAAAATGAAGCGCCATTTGTCGATTGTGCCAGATGCACCTGAAGCTGCCTTTCAGAAGTGGGCGACACTGATTCAACAGCGATCTGAAACACTTTCGTTGTGCCCTGTCTGCCAATGTCCAACCCCTCAGGGTGAATTAGACCGATGGAAGAGATGTGGGCTATGTGCAACTAAGCAATGGACATCTCAATGATTTTTCTTGAGTACAAGCGCAGGAATACCAATTCGAAGAATTAGTGCAGGATTTGATCTTTGTGCATCATTTCGGGAAATAGTATGGCGTGATCCCCGTTCTTTTGCACCTGAAAAAGTAGCATAAAACACAAAGATTTTTTGATCGTTTTGTGACGACAATTTCTATACTTTCTTGACAATCATCGCTTGTTTGTAAGGGGATCATAAAAACAATGTGAAATTAAGGTTTTGTTTGGGATCGCTGAAACCCTTTTAGGATCAAGCTTTCCTTGCTCTATTTTGCATAAAAGTAGGTCTAAATCATTAATCAAAATGAGAAAGTGAACGAATTCAACTCTCTCATAAATGACCTCTATAACCTCTGCTGTTTCAACATGCCGACACTGCCGATATTACTCCTTAGAAGGACGCAGAGGAGGTCTTTGTCAGCAATTAGGTGCTCCTGTTCAAGGGGGGTGGAAGTCTTGTCAGCTTGCTGCTCCTGCCTTTGCACCTTCTTGGGAAGTTGGCATTGAATCTAATCTTTTAGAGGACAATGATCTGTATTGCGACGCGGGGATCATCTCAAGCTACACCCTCGAATGCTTAGAAAACTGTATGCATTCAGATGCCTCAGATGCTGATGAGGAGCGGTTACTTCATGATGCTGTGGTCAAGCCCGTTCAATGATGATCGCGCGTGTAACGTCAGCAGTGTTGTGATGAGCTGTTTGGTTGTATCGTTTCCCTAAAACCCAGCTACACATGTACCCGGTCTCTTCCAGAGAGGCTGTGCTAACGACTTCGCTCAGCCGACCGTTTGTTAAGCAGAATCGTTGGCTTGTTGTCTCCTAAAGGGAGAAAGCTGACTTTATTTTTAACTAGTTTTTGAAGAATCTCGATTATTAGACGTCATTCATAAATGGAACATAAGCTCGACGTTGTCCATAGGGTTGACCTATTTTGCTATGCGCATGATGGATAACGTCGAGCTTGAATGATTTAACGTTAATTAGCTGGTGCTAAGTTCTAACGTTAATGAGCTGATGCTAAATATCTGACACTGAAATTCCAGGCAGATTGTCGAGTTGAGCATCTGTTAGCGGATCTCCTCCAAATTCATCGTAAAGACGGACTAAAGCGCCTGTTAGACCTGCATTATAGTCAAGGGCGACTTCGTTACGAATAAAGTCTGATCGGACATCCATATAATCGTTGTCGTTTGGAGATGCTGGACCACCGACGAGTGCCCCATAGAGGATATTGCCGTTTGGATTGGGATCATTGATGTCATATCCGCCGTGGGCACTTCGATGATGCGGATTCAGCGCATAATTGTCTCCAAATCCGACCATGTAGCTGAAGTTGTTGGGGTTGTCGCCCAATATATAGTCGATCTGATTTTCAGCGAAGTTCGCATAGCGATCGCCATAGTCATTGACCGTATCGCTGTAGATTCCAGCAATGAAGGCCGTATTAGCACTGTATCTGGTTGAACCCCACTGATCTAACCACGCAAGCCCTCCAGATGTGTATTGGATACCACCTGTTGGGTTTGACCAATGATTGAGCCATGCTTCTGCATCTTGCCGATATTCAGCTTTACCTGTTGCTTGAGCGAGTAACGTCGCAGCACCATAAGACTTGTTATCCCAATTTTGCGTCCACTGCGGATTCAATCCTTGATAGTACTGCTCAGCTTTGTCGAGATAGGTGCTATCGCCCGTTGCTCGGTGGAGCCATGCTGCACTCCACGACAACTCGTCCATATAGCCACTCCAGGAGTTGTAAAACGAGCTAGCGTTGGGAATTGCGTCTGAATATCGACCCCGGTATTGATCTGCAAAGTCAAACAGCTGTACTGCATTATCGAGTAGGCGATCGGCATAAGCAGGATCGCTCTCTCTGAAGATAATGGATGCGGCTGCCAGCGCGGCGGCTGATTCACCAGCCAAATCAGACCCTGGATTTTGGCGGTCAATCTTAAAGGATGGACGATTCATCGTCATTTCTTCAGCAGGTCCCCAATAGGAATGGTCGACAAAACCATCGCCCACTTGTCCCCAGAATTCTCGGGTTCCTTGGCTATCTGTAATGTGAGCATTAAGGATATAATCCGTTCCCCATTTAATGGCCTCCAATGCTTCGTCGAGCTGTCCGCTCTGCTCATAAGCGTCTCGATATTCCACTACCCCCCAACTCAACATGGTCATTGAGGACGCCATCGGGAAACCAAATTTCACGTGGTCTCCTGCATCGTAATAGCCACCAGATAGATCAATACCGACATCTGCACCATCATTAACGGCAGAATCACCTCGCCACTCAATGCGGTTACCCTCTGGAAGTGGTCCGGAGCGCTGTGCTTCATAAAAGAGAAGTGATTTTTGAAGGGCTTCTCCATAGTTGAAATCACCTGTTTGCGGAGAAGTTGGATCGACTGGATCGACCGGATCGACGGGGTCAACTGGATCGACTGGATCGACTGGATCGACTGGATCGACCGGGTCAACCGGGTCAACTGGATCGACGGGGTCTACCGGGTCAAC
>JBCBLF010000244.1:0-7239 GCA_038520475.1 Cyanobacteria bacterium J06627_8 | reverse complement strand
GTTGGGGCAAGCTCAGCGAGTTCAACGCATTGGTAACAATCATCTACTCATTGCTCAACTCGACATGCAGTTCACGCCTGATGCACTCCTGTCGTCAGAACAGTTTGTCATTGGCGGCGGACAGTCTCTTCGGGGCTATCGTCAAAATGTTCGTGCAGGCGACAACGGCCTCCGCTTTTCCCTCGAAGATCGCATCACCCTCGCTCGAAATGCTTCAGGTGCATCGACATTTCAGGTTGCGCCATTTTTCGACATGGGGGTTGTGTGGAATGATTCCGACAATGTTGATCTGCCGGATCAGACGTTTTTGGCTGGCATCGGAACTGGATTCCTCTGGGAAATTTTTCCCAACCTCAACCTCCGCCTAGACTTCACCATTCCGCTCATTGATTTAGACGACCGTGGTGACAACATTCAAGACGATGGCATTTACTTCCGCGTTGACTACAACCTGTAGCAGGATTTTAGAGCATTGATACAAGCCATGATTGGTGTGGAGTCTTCTGGGGGAGGGAATTTCACAACTTGGACCATCACTACCGACGATGGCCTCAAATATCTATCGCTAAACTTTCAGCAGTCAGGAGCATAGGTGTTGGTGGAGGGCACTCACATTGATGGAAAGTAGCCTTGCAGGTAGGTTAAGGCAATCTGTTTCGTTTCTACGACCAGGCGCTGCCGAAAACTTTTTTCTTGGCTGAGAGATAGCCACAGCAAAGTACCAATCGTTTTGACCAGCACAAAGGCGATTGCTTCATAATCTACGGGATCTAAGTTGGCATCACGCTTGGCTAAGGAACTGGCTAAGTCATGAATTAACTTGGCATCGGTTTCCTCCTCAATGGCTTCTAACTCGCTTGTCGTGACCTGAACTTCCATAAAAATAGCGTGGTAACTGGGATTTTCAGTAAAGAAGCGATCAGTGGTGTCAATCAGATGATCGACATAATCCGCTAACGAAAGGGGAGTTGACTCGGCCTCAGCCTCATCAATGGCCATCAACTGCTGATGCAGCTTTTCGGCATAACGCAGAGCCAGAGCTAGGAGAATTGCCGTTTTATCTGGAAAAAACTGATAGAGCGACCCAATTGGCACTTGAGCCTGAGTGGCGATCGCATTCGTCGTCGTAGCGGTGTAACCCTGTCTGGCAAATAGGTCTTCTGCCACATCCAGAATTCGGTTGACACGTTCTTGACTACGCGCCTGTCTCGGCTTGCGTCGCATTCTGTTGATAGGGGATGGACTTTCAGTCATGGGGATTTTGAGGCGTCAAGAAAAAGTGAGCATCACTCATGCTTTGCTTGGCAAAACATGAGTGATGCTCGTATTTCGAAAACATGAATATTGCTCACATTTTAGCTTGGTTTGTTCCAGAGAAATAAGCTATGTCTCAGAATTTGCTGACTGCTCCAAAAGCGAGTTCCCGCGTTCGCTTTTGCTCTCGATCTCTTCTGAGATATGGATGCATTGGATTTCGTTTTGTTCGTCACAAGTGTTCTCCCTGGTTGGTGTCGGCGATCGCACTACTCAAGTTGGTCTTTGCCTCGGGAGCGGAACGGATTCATGAACAGATTCGGTATTTCAGCGCGATCGCTCGGATTGATTTTGTCAGTGTTTATGGGTTCCTCAATGACTTGCTCTGGTAGCAACATCCCAATGTGTTTGATGGCCGGCAATGTATCATCCTTTCGTTTGTTGGAGTGATTTCTGATGCCACTGCTCAACTCAGCTATGTCCAATTTGTCTATGAGCACTCCTGTGCAAAAACAGGGACAACATCCAGTCGCCCAAGGATTTAAGTCAGTGCTCTCAAAACTGCTTATCGTTAAGTCGTTCATCTCAATGTTGTTTGGAGATAATAGTCTGCAAGCGGTCGGTGAACTGACGTATGGATTGTTAGAAACGCCTAGCTACGACTTATTAGCACACCATCTCAAGCAAGATCCGGCTTGTGCTGCCTTGATTCGCGATCGCTATATTCCGCCTGCCCATGACCTTGAGACTTTGCTGAACTTGGCCCCCGATTCTTTGGGGTACATCTATGCAACGGAGTTGAAGAAAACGGGATTTGATCCCAACCTCCATGCCGAAATGAGTGCAGAGTCGGATGCCCATTATGTCGAGCTACGGCTAAGCCAGACCCATGATCTCTGGCACATTGTGACCGGATTTGATACGTCCGAAACTGGTGAAATTGGCTTACTAGCCTTTCATTTGCCACAGTTTCCCTATCCGCTGGCGACAATGTTGGTCGCCAATAGTTTGATCGCCAGCACACTCATGGAACCAGAAACCTTGCCGAAGTTGCTAGATGCGATCGCACAGGGATTTCAAATGGGCAAAACTGCAAATCCGCTCTTTGCTCAAAAGTGGGAAGACGAGTGGGAAAAGCCGTTGAGCCAATGGCAAGCTGAACTCAACATTCAGCCAATTGGGCATTAGGCAGACGAGTCGCTGGGTGAGGGGCATATCTCTTCTCACCTAGCTTTCCATCCTTCATCACCTCTAGGGTCTAAGCAGTTAAACGCTTTTTCGCGGGCTCAGCGCAGCTTGCAAAAAACGTTCTCAAAGAAGAAACTGAATGCTTCTTGGTGTCCTAGCCTGAATGGCTAAAGTTATATTACGCGGGTCAATTCTGTTTTGTTGCCCTGATCGAGCCGGTTCTACTGCGAGATTTTGTAAACATTAGAATGAGATCATTTTGCAGTGTGAACACAGCATGACGAGAACGTCGATACCTGTGATACCGTTGCTCTTAAACCTCACAACGTGTGGATGCAAGGCAGATGAATGAGCATGCAGGCGATGCAACGTCGAGTTCCAGTCAAATCTCAGATTCAAGCTTGGGGCGATCGCAAGATGTTGATGCTACACCTGAGCAGATGCTTGCAGAGCAGCCTTCTTTGCCCGTAGAGCAGCCGTCTTCTTCACCGCTCTGGCAGCAGGGCACATGTATCGACCTCGATATTCAGGACTTGAGTAACCGAGGTGATGGAGTAGGACGATGGGGCGATCGCGTTGTCTTTGTTCCTGATGCCGTTCCGGGCGATCGCCTCCGTGTTCGTCTAGTTCATACAAAGCCTTCGTATGGGCACGGGAAAATTCAGCAGATTCTTGCGCCATCCCGCTACCGAGTTCGTCCGACATGTATTGTGGCGGACAAGTGCGGAGGGTGTCAGTGGCAGGCGGTGGCTTATGACCAACAACTGATGGCTAAGCATAACGAAGTAAGGCAGGCCTTAGAACGCATTGGTCAGCTTCCGAACCCTCCTGTCGATGCTGTGTTAGCGGCAGAACCACTGGGCTATCGCAATAAATCAACATATCCGTTTGGGCGATCGCCTTCCACAGGACAAGTGCAGGCGGGTTATTACCAAAAAGGTAGCCATAAACTTGTGAATCTGAACCAATGTCCTGTGCAAGATGAGCGCTTGAATCCCTTACTGGCTGACGTAAAGCAGGACATTCAGGCAAGAGGGTGGAGCATTTATAACGAACATCGTCATCAAGGGAGATTGCGACATCTGTCGCTTCGTATCGGGCGTCGCACCGGAGAAATGCTGCTGACGGTGGTGGCGTGTGAAGCGGATTGGGACGGACTCACGGAGCAAGCAACGGAGTGGCTTAACCGTTATCCAGCCTTGGTTGGGGTGATGCTGAACCTTAATTCCAAGCAGACGAACGCTATTTTTGGAACAGAAACTCGCTGTCTTGTTGGACAACCTTACATAACAGAACGATTTGCGAATCTCACCTTCCAGATCGGGGCAACGACCTTCTTTCAGGTGAATACGGATCAGGCCGAGCGGTTACTAGAGGTGATGTTAGAAGAGTTGAAATTAAGCGGTCAGGAAGTGCTCATAGATGCCTACTGTGGCGTGGGCACGCTAACGCTGCCTCTGGCTGAGCAGGTGAAAGAGGCGATCGCCATTGAGTCGTATGAACCCTCAGTCGAGCAAGCTCAAATGAATGCATCCATCAATGGCATTGATAACATCATGTTCCATGTGGGCGCCGTAGAAGAGGTGTTGCCGATTCTGTTTGAAGAGGGACTGAGCCCTGTAGATGTCGTCGTGCTCGATCCGCCACGCAAAGGCTGTACATCACGAGTTCTAGATGCGTTGCTAACGCTGCAATCGTCTCGTCTTGTTTACGTTAGCTGCAACCCTGCAACCCTCGCTCGCGATTTGAAGATTCTATGCACGAACGGCCCCTATCAGTTGACCCGAGTGCAACCCGTTGACCTCTTTCCTCAAACAGCTCATGTTGAATGTGTTGCGTTTTTAACTAGCCGTTCATAGAAAAGGATGGCAACGGGTGAATCTCTAGTCTTGGTTCAAACACCCCAGATTACTCATGTTCGAAACCAATGCTCGAAACGTAACGTAAGCCAGTATAAGACGTCTGGGCTTCAAGAATTCTAGGACTGATGAATCTAACGTTGCTATTGCTTGGGGGGATGTGCTGACGGCTTTGATTTATTGCGTCGAAGGTTCGCCACGCTAGATGAGTGGCTGACGGGAAATCCAAGCGCTTTAATTACTTGATATCGCCTTTCGTCTTCAAGCGTCTTAAGTTCGGTGTAGTCAACCCAATGAATGCAATCAACGGGGCAGGTATCAATCGCTTCTTGAATTAAATCTTCTGAGTCGCCATCTTGGCGAACAACGCGAGAACGGCCATGCTCAGGTTCGATGTAAAACGTATTGCGGGCCACGTGAGCACAATGGCGACAGCCAATGCAGGTCACTTCATCAACGTATACCCCTTTTTCTCGAAATGACCCACCTAATTCAGGTTCAAATCCTGTGCGGTTTTCTGCATCTCTAAGAAATCCTCCGAGCTCTGGCTCAAATCCTGTTTTTGGAGCGTGTTCAGTAGCCATAATTCGTCATCCATCTAAAGAGGACTATTGGTACCCATTCTTTCTATTCCAATTCTTCGAATTGGTATGTGACTTGAAGGCTATGGAGCCCGCTCACCGGGAGAACTCCATAGAACTTCGAGTGCATGCATTTCGTGAAGTCTGAGAGGGGAAGGATCAGACCCAGAAACAAATCTTCTGACCTAGGCTCAAATACGAGAAAAGGGCGATCGCCGTCGCCCTTTCCCATCAACAATCACTCATGCACAACTGACTAGCGATGCATCTAGGCAGTCCAACGCTGGAGGACCAAGCGAATCGAACCGTCTGCATTCTTTTCGGTCTCAGAAACTTGAAAGCCCTGCTTCTCAGTCGTTGTCAAAACTGTTTGGTAGGCGTAGCTTTGAGTCACCTTATTGAGAAATCCTTGAACTGAAAGCGGCTGATTCCAGTATTGAAGGTCAGCGACAAGCTCGTACTCATTACCATTCCAGCTGAAGCCAATGTCGTAACCGTTCTCCTGTTGAATGGCAACGTCAGCCTTGTGGGTCTGTCCGCGATATCCACGAACCTGAGCCGGTCCTTCAAGCCACTCGACACCATTGTTGGTCAAAGCAACTTTCAAAGCATCAAGATTGCGAATTTGAGTCTTAATCTGGCTAAAGTGAGACATGGGTACTATCTATGTTGATTTCCAAAAAGTGACACAATCCTTAAAATGCAGTGCTACCAATGACTTTGAGTAGCACGCATTGACACAGAAGTTGATGACTCGGTCACCGCTTGAGCATAAAATTCAGCCGTCTTTTCGTGAGTGACAACGCAACCAAGTTGCTCTTCTATTGCACGCGTAACCTCAGCACAAGACATACCCTGTATGCCAGTTACTTTCTCTTCGACTCGGCCGTCCGGGTGAATAACAAACTCGAGGGTTTCCATAAAGCGGATTCAACTTCCTTAGCTGGCAAGGTAAGCGATTCACAATATGCGAAACGTCTACCTCATTTACTTACTGTGAGTACATCTAAATGTAGAGTAACAAAAGACTCTACTCTGTAAAATCGCGTTTTATTTTTTAACCAAAGACTGAGTGGTCAATTCATTACATGTAAGTTTCGCTTATGTGGCGGGTGCAGTCAAGGAAGCCAGCCATCTTAAAGAGAGAAATGGGTACAGTGACGCAAATGAATACTCGTTGATTTGGCGATCGCCCACGTGGTGATTGGTGCTATTTTCAGAACCTACGTGAATTGCTTTAATCCTTGTGTAATCAAGAATGGAAATCTTGCGATCGCTGTCGATAACGAGGCAGTTCTCATATCGATACCCAAGGGTTTCATCATGCAAACGATTAGTTTTTTGCAGGGCTTACGTGCTCGTGTTGATACGAAATATTGCGCTTCTGTTTCAGAAACGCAACACTGTGAGCGTTAACAATCTTCATGATTTGAGATTGTCGATATCCAATTCGTTACAAAACGGTTCTGTGACAGCCAACTTGGCAATCTCCTGAAATGCATAGCGAAGAAACAGAGGGGCTGAGCGCGCATCCGCGCTCAGCCCCTCTGTTTCTTCGTAAATTTTTCCAAGTCGTGTGTGATGTCGTTTCCCTAAAAACTATCTACAGGCAATCTCGACTCACCTTCGTTCCGCTGGGCAATATGGTTTGGCACAGCTTTGCCACTCTCAGATCAATATTGCCCAGGTTTG
Organism: Cyanobacteria bacterium J06627_8; assembly: GCA_038520475.1. Taxonomy (GTDB): domain Bacteria; phylum Cyanobacteriota; class Cyanobacteriia; order CAKZMO01; family CAKZMO01; genus JBCCWF01. The sequence continues at coordinate 665 of JBCBLF010000244.1, read as the reverse complement.
CATCTGTTAAGTCGACACGACGTAAGTTGGCTCCTGTCAGATTTGCTCCTCGCAAATCTGCGCCGACTAAGTTGACCAAAGGCAGTGTCGCTTCGCTCAGGTCGGCCCTCCTCAGATCTGCTCGATTGAGATTTGCTCCCCGCATAAATGCTTGAGACAAATTGGTTCGGGTTAATTCTGCTGATGAAAGATTGGCTTCGTTGAGATTTACGTCTCGGAGATTTGCGTTTCTCAGATTAGCGGATGACAGATTTGCTCGACGTAAGTCAGCCCGACGTAAGTCAGCATCGCGTAGATTGCTTCGACTGAGATTGGCTTTTGCTAGGTTTGCACGGCTTAGCGATGCACCGACGAGGTTCGTAGACTGCAAATTAGCGCTGTCAAAATCGGCCCTCTGTAAATTGGCTCCGCTCAAGAACGCTTCCTGTAGACTTGTGCGAATCAAAATTGAATCATCTAGTTTTGCATCATTGAGTACCGCTCGACGGAGGTCAGCGTCTCCGATGTAGGCACCCTGTAAATTCGCATTCACTAATATTGCATCGGTGAGGCTCACGCCACTTAGGACTGAATTTTCTAGGTTGGCTCCAGTTAAGTCCGCGAATGTCATGTCTGTGCCACTGAGCACCGCCTCTGAAAGATTGATGCCGCTCAAGTTCGCATTG
>JBCBLF010000243.1:273-7270 GCA_038520475.1 Cyanobacteria bacterium J06627_8 | reverse complement strand
AATACGTCTATGATCCAGTCATCTCCAGTCAAGCGGCGGCTACCTCCACTGGAAGCAAATGGATAACACGACCAGTCAATGAAGTAGACATTAACGTGTTATCGTAGCGCCCTATTATTGTTGGGACGGCGATCGCAGACACCGCATTGCTCGCTGGGCAAGCGCTGTGGCAAAGGCATCATCTAAAGGCAAATGCTGAACTAAGAGTCGGTAGTAAATCGGCCCATACAATATATCCATGACCAGTTCTGGGTCCAGATTGTCGTCAAATTCTCCTGACTCGATGCCTCGAATGATCACCTGCCGCGCGCTTTCGCGGCGAGGGGACAAGAAGCGATCGCGAAAACTCTCTAATGCACCTGAATCACACTGACCTTCCGCAATAATCTGAGCCACAATGCGCCCAACATCGCCTCGAAAGACTTGAACAATTTGCTGCATTTGCTGAGCGATCGCCTCTGCCGCAGTATCGGTTTCAGGAAAGGGCAGACTGGTCTCAACTTGCATAAGGAACGCATCGACAATGACCGCAGCTTTACTCGGCCACCAGCGATAGATGGTTGTTTTGCCAACTCCTGCTTCACGGGCGATCGCCTCAATCGACACTTTACGAACACTTCCCTGTTGCAGTAATTGCCAGGCTGCTTCCAAAATGGCACGCTCTGACTCTACCGATCGCGGACGTCCAATTGAGGTAGAGGTTGACGCGTGAGCTTCTATCTCAGAGGCTTGGAAGGATTCTAGAGTGGATTGCTTTGATGCTGAAACGGGTTTCTGCCTTGGCATGGCCTTAGAAATAATGTCGATTTATTATCTATACGATACGAATCGAAAATTAAAGTGTCAATAGTGGTTGACACTTTCGATACGTTGCGTTTATAAATTAAATATACGGAACGATTCGTTTTGAAATTCATGTGTTGATTACTAGAGGTAGCCATCATGGATAGAAAATTTCTCGCGCAACTTTCATTTCTTGGGGCCGTTAGTGTTGTCCTTTTTGTAAATTCAGGAAAGGCTCCCCTTAATGCATCAGAGCGCCAGAACCTCGGTCAGGTAGAGCAGGAACATCGTGAGGAGACGACTCTCACGGCTGCTCGCTTGCCCCTGACGATGAATCCTTCCCACGCAGCAATTGAGGCTTTGGCTGTCGTGGCCCAATCCGCGGTTCAGGCTGATGATGAAGCAGAAATACGTCAATTGACGACAGAATGGTTCGCAGCCTGGAGTCCGGGGCAGGGTTCTGTGGATTGGGACGCAATGGGCGAACTCTTTGTGCAAGAACCAGATGAACTGTTGGTCTTTGATGATGCTGGGGGCAGCGTTGTTGTGTTGACCAGTTGGGAAGACTATCGCGCCACGTGGGAGCCGTTCATGGAACAGTTCACAGAATGGCAAATCGAGCCAGAGGGTGAGATTCATGTCAATGTTGATGGTGATCTAGCCGTCACTGTCTTTACATTGACGGGGGGTGGGATTGACCAGAATCAGAACCCAATTGAGTTTCGACAACGGGCAACCCACATCTGGCAACGAAAGGGCGATCGCTGGCTGATTGTACATGAACATCTAACAACTGATAACTAGGGAATAAGGATTAAGTATCGCTGGCTATAGGACTAAGTTTTGTTTAATGTTCGCTGTTTAGGAGATGGAACAACCGATGAAGGCAATTTGGTATGAGAAACCCGGACAAGCCGAAGAGGTCTTGCACTACGGCGATATTGATCAACCGACTCCTGGATCTGGAGAGGTTCGAGTCAGAATTCAGGCGTCAGGCATCAATCCATCTGATACAAAGTTTCGTAGCGGTTGGATGGGCTTACGGCAACCCTATCCTCAGACGATTCCTCACAACGATGGTTCAGGTGTGATTGATGCAGTGGGCGAAGGGATTCCAAATACCCGAATCGGAGAGCGTGTTTGGCTCTATGAAGCTCAACGAGGCTCCGCATTCGGCACCGCAGCGGAGTGTGTTGTGGTTCCAGCTCACAAAGCTGTTTACTTACCTGAGCCATTTGACTTCGCAGCAGGCGCTAGTCTGGGCGTACCTGCGATGACGGCCCATTTCTCGGTATTTAGTGACGGTCCTGTAACGGATCAGACAATTCTGGTTCATGGTGGAGCCGGTGCAGTGGGTATGTATGCGATTCAGCTTGCCAAATGGGGTGGAGCGCGCACGATTATTGCGACGGTGAGCAGTGATGAAAAGGCGGCGATCGCCCAGCAGATGGGTGCCCATCATGTGATTAACTATCGTCAGGAAGAGGTAGTCGAACAGGTCAAATCGCTGCTCGGTAAGACACGGTGCGATCGCATTATTGACGTTGCCTTATCTGCAAACATGACTTTAAATGCATCGCTCATCGCTCGTAACGGTGTGATTGCTGCCTATGAGTCGGGTAATGCTCGGACGGTTGAAATCCCCTTCTATGATCTGCTCTACAAAAATGCAACGCTGCGAACGGTGTTGGTTTATGCCATGAGTGATGATGCTCATGCCGCCGCCGCCCGAGATATCAATCAGGCGATCGCTGATGGAGCCCTACACCCCCAGATTGCGGCACATTATCCGTTGCATGAAACCGCTAAAGCTCATGATGCCGTTGACAGTGGCACGCTCATTGGCAAAGTTGTCATTGATGTGGTGTAGCGATGAGGGAGTACGCCACTCGCTGCTACCGAAAACCTGTTCGCTATAACCGGTTTATTCTCAACATAATCGACAAAGACATTCAATTATGAGTACAGTAAGAGACTCTCAAACAATGATGCAGACCTTTAATCTTGGTGGAGACTTGACTATCAATCGCCTTGGCTACGGAGCCATGCGCTTGACCGGACAACCCGGTAACTTTGGCCCCTACGCTGACTGGGAAGGTGGAAAACAGTTGTTGCGTCGTGCTATCGAGTTAGGCGTCAATTTCATTGATACGGCTGAAGCCTATGGGCCTGGGACGAACGAAGAGATCATTGCTGATGCGCTTTATCCTTACTCAGAGAATCTCGTGATTGCCACGAAAGGAGGTATTCATAAACCTGCTCCAGACAACATTCAAGCAGATGGCCGACCAGACAGCTTGCAGCGCGGGGTAGAAGCAAGCTTGCAGCGCCTCAAGCGCGATCGCCTCGATCTCTATCAGCTTCATCGCCCCGATCCGAAAATACCTTTCGGTGAGTCAATTCAGGCGTTGGCTGAGCTACAGCAAGCCGGTAAGATTCGTCATATTGGCATTTCAAACGTGACCTTGGAGCAGCTCAAAAGAGCTCAGGATATCGTTCCAATTGCCTCGGTTCAAAACCGCTACAGTCTTATCGATCGAACGCATGATGAGATGCTGAACTATTGTGCTGCACAGAACATCGCCTTTATTCCCTATGGTTCCTTGGGGGCACACCCGCTCAAGCGTGGAGCCCCGCTTGCATCTGCAGAGGGTGTGCTGGCGACGATTGCGCAAGCTCATGACGTGAATCCCACGCAAATTGCGTTGGCGTGGCTCTTGCATCGTGCGCCGAATATTCTCTTGATTCCTGGTACCACAACCATTTCCCATCTAGAAGAAAACGTCGGAGCTGCATCCATACAATTGTCTAGCATAGAAATAGCTCAGCTTGATAGATTAGCGAATTAGCATTTGATAGCGATTGCATTCTCCTTGAACCTGCTGCGTACCTTATCACTCATGACTGTCTGACTCTTTGTTGACTAGCCATTGTCCAATGACTTGACCCATGCCCAGCGGTTGTTGAACGAACTCTAGTTTTGCATAGAGGTCTAGACAATCATCAGTGAACAAGTAACATGCTGCCCTTCTAGACGACTGAGTAGCCTTTGTATCATCGTACTCGCAATTCCTTGACGACGATAAGCGCTCAGGACCCACACATCCACTAGATAGGCGTTGCACACACCATCTGACAGAACTCGGGCGGTGCCTACAATGCAATGATCAATGCAGGCAATACAGGCTGCGTAGCTATTTTCAAACGATGCTCGAAGTTGTTCAGGGCTTCGACCATTATCAAAAGCATCTTCACGGAGAGTTGTTTTTAGCTCTATCCAATTGAAATCTGCAATTTGAGTTTGATAAGTAACTTCTGATTTTGGAGGCTTCATTATGATCCCGACATCCTCAAAAACAGCACTAGTAACGGGTGGCAATCGTGGCATTGGCTTTGCGATCGCCCGAGAATTACTCGCTCAAAACTATCATGTCATTATCACGGCAACATCTTTTGAGCGTGCCAAACAAGCAGCATCTGATTTAGCTGAAGCAGGAACAGTTACACCGATTGAATTGAACGTTGGTGTGGATGACTCGATTACTCAGGCATTGGAAACGACGCGTCAACACGTCGATCACCTTGATGTTTTGATTAACAATGCAGGTATTTATCCCGATAAGGGCGTGAATATCCTCACGATTGATCGTCAGCAGTTGGATGACACCCTAAACATCAATACGCTTGGGCCGGTTCAAATGGTGCAAACATTCTTGCCATTGTTAGAACGCTCGGAAGACGCCAGAGTTATCAATGTTTCAAGTGGATATGGTGAAATTCACGGCTTGTCTGCAGATGTGCCCAGCTATTGTTTATCGAAACTAGCGTTGAACGGAGCAACGATTATGTTGTCTCAAGCCCTTCGTTCTAAAGGAATTGCGGTGAATGCGATGGGTCCCGGTTGGGTCAGAACTGATATGGGAGGAGCCTCAGCGCCGCGATCGCCCGAACAAGGAGCAGACACGGCTATCTGGTTGGCGACTGAAGCTCCCCACAATGAAACTGGAAAGTTTTGGCGCGATCGACAGGCGATCGACTTCTAGAAAATTTTCTTTAGCACTGGGCATATTGCATCAAACATGAACGACACACGCCTTGGCAACGATCAAGGAGACGATAAGAGTTCTGGAATTGAGATGTTTGCCGAGACGTGAACGACACAAGAGGCATGGTCATGCTAGCGTGACCATGCCTCTTGTGTGACTGGTTTAAGGAAAAAGTATAGCTTTAGCCATTTAGGCAAAGACACCAAGTATTATTCAGTTCCTAGGCATACAGCCAAATGGTCCGCCGTCTTGTCCTAACGGAACTAGCGACGGCTATATTAGACGGCGGCTTCATTATTAGGGCCGTACCAACGTACAGCCAATTCATACAGTTGATCCAGGGTTCCAGATAATTCTTTCCCTCGTTCAGATAGAGAGTACGTTACCTGTGGTGGAATCGTGGGTTTTTGATCACGATGAACGAGTTGGAGAGATTCTAAAAGCCTCAATCGTTGCGTTAGCATCTTTGTCGAGATGCCTTCTACTTTTCGTTTCAATTCTCCAAATCGCTGGGGACCATTGGTATCTAATATCCAGAGAATATACAGTGTCCATTGCCCAGCAATGTGTTTGAGTAAGGTTTCTAGAGGACAACATTGAGTTTCAGCCATATCAGAAAGTTGCTCAAAGCAACTAGTTACTATTTGGTACCTACTTTACTTTAGTAAGTATCCACCTTAATGTCGAGATGACGCATACCGTTTTTGATTGCACTGATATGACTAACCTGTTGCATATTGATTCCAGTCCTCGTGGCGAACGTTCGCGATCGCGCCAACTTGCAAAAGTATTCATGACTGCATGGAACACTCGTCATCCTGAAACAGTGACAACCTATCGAGATCTCCGTCAGACTCCAGTTCCTCACATCACAGAAGCATGGATCGAGGCTGATTTTACTCCACTGGAAGCTCTCACGCCGGAAATGAAGGCGTTGCTTCAATTCTCGGATGAGTTGGTCGATGAGTTTTTAGAGGCAGATCGATGCGTATTTAGCGTCCCGATGTATAACTTTAGCGTTCCATCTAACTTCAAAGCGTATATTGATCAAATTGTGCGCGTTGGCCGCACGTTTACGATAGAAGAGGGTCAAGGTAAAGGACTTGTCGAAGATAAAAAAGTTGTCTTCATTACTTCACGAGGCATTGAATATGGGCCAGGTTCGCCCTATGAAGGGTTCGATAGTCAAGAACCGGCGTTAAGAAATATCTTCGGCTTTATGGGAGTGACGGATATTCAATTTGTCAATGCCAGTGGGTTAGATATGGGAGACGAGGCTCAGCAGAAAGGGTTGACTGAGGCACAGGCTAAAATTCAAGAGCTTGTAGTCGATTGGTAACGCAAGACAGCCCAGTTGTCGGCTCGGTGAAACCCTTGGATGAACTGTGATTAATCATCACAGTTCATCTCGATGCTGTTGTGCAAACTGATGCCAAGTCATTGGCTTTCGGCCAGTTATGGCTTCAAAGTTATTGAACGTTGCGTCTGCATCGAGAATCTTACCTTCACCATTGAGCTTGAATTGCGTATAAACAGAGGTCATGTAGGCAAAGTCAGCACCGGCTGCTAAGGCATTTTCCAGAAATTCCTCTGGAGGGCGAGCGTCTGCGGTGAAGGATTTTCCTGTAACGCGGCTCAAAATCTCTGCTACCTCATCAAAGGTTTTGGCATCGTATCCCAGTGGAATGACTTGGCCTGAATAGTTCTCAGCTTTTCGTAAGGTATGAGCGGCAACTAATGCTAAGTCGTTACAGTCAATCCAGCTCCAGCGAGCATTGCCAACGTAGTGACGAATGACTGTGCCATCGAGCCAGCGATATCCTGGGCCAGTAATGTTTTGCATGAAGGCTTCCGGGCGAAGGTGGACGAAGCTAAACCCCTGCTGTTCGATGTAGGCTTCTATCATTTGATGCCAGCCCCAATGAGCAACTTCGTTGGTGGGAGCTGTGGATGGTCCAATGTGAACGATATGCTTAACGCCTTTGATTTTTGCTGCATCGATGAATCGCTTACTCTGGCGCAACATATCGACGCTGTATCCAGTCAGGAGAAGAGCACGATCAATACCATGGAGTGCAGATTCTAAGGTTTCTGGTTGCTCCAAATCCAGGAGCACGGTTTCGATGCCTTGATCTTGGAAGGCTCGGACTTTTTCTGCGGAGCGAACA
>JBCBLF010000243.1:0-263 GCA_038520475.1 Cyanobacteria bacterium J06627_8 | reverse complement strand
CAGCGGCAATGGGCTGACTGTTGCCTGCAAGCTTGAGTTGTCGTAGAGTTTCGCCACCAACCTTGCCATTGGCACCAAGGACAAGAATGTTAGGGTTCTAGTTTGTCGTCATGAGTATGATTCTAACGAGATGATTTTATGATCGGCTGTGTGCTAAGGATAACGATTGATTTGGCCTTACACGTGTTTTCTATATTTGATACATTTTCGGAAGGAGTGGTAATGTAAGCTGCTACTCCTCTCAAACGTGCGTAAGTCCTAAT
>JBCBLF010000242.1:0-7278 GCA_038520475.1 Cyanobacteria bacterium J06627_8 | reverse complement strand
AAAGTAGATCGCGTTGCGCAATGGGTTGCTCAATTGCAACATAGAGCTGAAGCTTTAAACTCAACTGCTGTCTTTATAAATTCCATTTCTATAGTAGTACGCATACCAGAACATACATGTTTAATGAAAGCGACGCTCAGCACAGCTTTCATTAAACATAGTGGAGTCTTGTTAAGGAGCGATCGCATCATTCATTGCTCAGGAGACAATAAAAATCATCATTGGCCATCGTCGCGGTGAGAGCAAAACCGATGTTGACATCAACGTTAGAACTTTTAGAAACAGCACAGCGTCATGCTTACGCGATTGGAGCGTTCAACATCTATAACCTCGAAGGTGTAAAGGCGGTGATCAATGCGGCAGAGACAGTCCACAGCCCTGTGATGCTTCAACTACATCCCAGTGCATTGACGTATGGTCAATCTCCTTTATTGGCCCTATGCCTCGAAGCTGCCAGAGTATCAACAATTCCTGTTTCAGTACATCTTGATCACAGTACCTCTCCTTCTGATATCCAAGATGCACTCCAGGCAGGCGTACGCTCTATTATGGCCGATGGTTCCCCTCTTTCTTACGATGAAAATCTGTCCTTTACAAAACAGATGACCCAACGCGCCCATGCCCGTGGTGCAGTCGTCGAAGCTGAAATCGGTCGTATCAGTGGCACTGAAGATGGCCTCACGATTGCTGAGAAAGAGGCTAAGATGACGGACCCTGAACAGGCCGTAGAATTTGTTCGAATGACAAGCGTTGATGTCCTCGCCGTTACCATTGGTAATGTACATGGAGAATATAAAAGCCCGCCTCGCCTCGACTTTGATCGGTTAACGAGGATTCGGTCTCTGATTTCCATTCCCCTTGTCTTGCATGGAGCTTCTGGGTTATCCAAAGGGATGATTGATCAATCGATTCGTTTGGGGGTATGCAAGTTTAACGTTAATACGGAGGTGCGGAAAGCTTACATGTCTGCTGTTCGAAGTCAGATGTGCGGCATGGATGGGACCGATCTTTTAGACCTCGCTCGGGTCGCGATCGCTGCAATGCAACAAGTGATTACCGATAAACTTCGGTTATTTGGTTCCGTGGGCAAAGCTCGTCTACATCAATCTCCCTACCCCGTTACCACGCGCCCTCCTATGCTTCGCCTATAAGAGGAAAGCGATGAATATAGTTTTCCTCTTATAGGCTAGGGCATCGGGTATCATTCCGTTCCTTGATGCATCGTCAAATGGCTTGCCGTCTTGTCTTAACGGAACGAGCGACGGCCATAGCTCGCTATTCTTGTTCGTTTATGGCACGTCGTAAAGTTCAGCTCCATAACTCAGATGGGCGATCGCACTGCATGCTCCTCCAGGCTTAGCCTAGAGGAGCAATATTACTATGCCCCAACTGCTTCTTTGGCAGCATAGAGCACTTCAGCGCTGATGTCTGAGAAGCCACGCTCACGCGCAAACTTCTCGGTGTTGCGCTTCACTTTGCCACGAACAAAACCAGGAATCCGATTTAGTTCGGCTAAGCCATCCTTTGTCCAGCTGAGATCGGAATCGGCTGACATGCCTTTGGTGATGACGTCCTTAGTGTCATGGCCGCCAAAGATTTCGAGGAGATGATCTTCCATCCCCAGGGTGAAGGAGTTGTAGACCAGATCTACGACTTGATTAGCGCCTTCGTAGCCCAGGAATGGTGTGTAGCCAACGGGGAAGTTTTGAATGTGAATGGGAGACGCAATCACGCCGCAGGGGATATCCAAGCGCTTTCCGACATGGCGCTCCATTTGGGTTCCAAAGATAGCGGCGGGTTCCAGTTGAGCAATTTTGTCAGCGATCGCCCCATTGTCGTCACTAATCAATACCTCATCGCAATATTCACTCACCTGCTCTCGGAACCAGGCTTCATCATATTTACAGTAGGTTCCGGCGAGCACCACATGGATGCCCATTTCGCGTGCCAAAACTTTGGTCATCGCTGCTGCATGGGTGTTGTCCCCAAAGACCACCGCTTTCTTCCCAGTTAAATTTTGACAGTCAATGGAACGAGAGAACCAGGCCGCTTGAGAAACAAAACGAGTTTGTTCGTCAATGAATGCTTCGTAGTCTGCATCGACACCCTGCTCATTGAGAACGTTTTGAATCGCACGAATGCAACGTGCTGTTTCGACCACACCCATTGGCGTAATATCGACAGTTGGCATGCCAAACTCAGTTTGGAGATACTCTGCTGTCATGAGACCGAGTTCTCGATAGGGGACTAGGTTGAACCACGCGCGGGGGAGGTGTTTCAATTCGTGAACTGATGCTCCCTCAGGGATGACGGCATTGACCTCAATGCCCAGATCACCCATGAGCTTTTTCAGTTCTTTCGCATCGTGATTGTTGTGGAAGCCAAGGGTCGAGATCCCAATGATGTTGACAGATGGGCGTTCAGTCTTCGTTTCGACCAGCTCTCCCTTCTTCCGAGCTTTTTTAATGTAGTATTCGACGATTTGTTGGAGGGTGCGATCGGCTGCTTGGAGTTCGTTGACTCGATAGTGATTGACATCGGCTAGTAACACGTCACCGGAAGAATTCATCTGCGCTCGCTCGACAAAATTGGCCAGATCTTCTTGCAAGATGCTGGAGGTGCAGGTTGGTGTCAGCACAATAAGATCAGGATGTTCTTCCTGATCTTTTCGAACAATATTGTTGACGACTTTCTCTTGAGACCCACGGGCTAGCACGTGACGATCAACCACGCTTGCTGTCACAGGCGTGTAGTTCCGCTCACGAGACAGCATCGATCGCATAACGTTGAAATAGTCGTCGCCCAAGGGGGCATGCATGATGGCGTGAACATTTTGAAAAGAACTGGCAACTCGTAAGGTGCCAATATGCGCTGGGCCTGCATACATCCAGTAGGCCAATTTCATGGGGTTAATCTCCAGTAGAGTGAACGGCGATCACCCCACGAGATCAAAAGTGTTGAAGATTAGAAGGTTGCTTTTGATTGTCGCAAAGATGCCCAAGGCTGTGGGCGATCGCCTCGACTCTTGACATGAATCTTCATAGGTGGTCATTGCGAGTAATATTTTCACGGTTATCCGTAATAACAGATTGAACACTGTAGTTCTTATCACACGCTCATCCGATTCTCAATATTGAGCGCGGTTTACTCGCATCTACCGTTCAAAATCTATAGCCGTCGTCAGTTCCGTTAGGACAAGACGGCAAGCCATTTGATTATTGGCTAGGTAACCGAATGATACTTGGCGTCCTAGCCTCAATGGCTCAAGCTATAGAATGAACCGCAACGATTGATTGGAGCATTCATTCAATTCAGGCTCAATCGAGTTGAGAAAGTGAGCGAATCACACTCACAGCTTCAGGGTGTATCTTTTATTTTGAACTAAATTGTTTAGGTCTATTGACTGACCGATGATGTAAATGCTTCTTGTTCGAGGCCAAAGACCTCGAAAGCATTGCATGTAATATCAGAATTTCCAACGTACTGATGCGCCACTTCATTTGGGGATTTGCTACAGAACAATAACGCTTACGGCATACATCATGCTGAGTATCGTTGGTAAATAAGATATCGCTTCAGTCATTTAGGCTAGGACACCCAGCATCATTCAACTCCTTAAGGTATCGTCAAACGACTTCCTGTCTTGTTCTGACGGAACTGGAGAATGCCTGTAGGGCTGACGTTTCGTCAGCATATTCGATGGTGCGTGTCCGATAACCTCGCTGGTGGTTCAAGACTAGCTCAAAATAAAGCTTATCTTATTTAGCCTTATTCAATATGCAGGCAGAAGTGGCGATCGCAACAGATTCGCGCAGGGCTATCTTGCGCCCGCTTCACATTCACCATACTAAGGAGACATGATCATGATTGGAGTTCCTGCTGGAAACGAATTTCGAGTCAACACAACGACTGCAAATGCTCAAGACAGTCCTTCCGTCGCAGTAGATGCCCAAGGCAATTACGTCGTTGTGTGGGAAAGCTTTGACCAAGATGGAGACCGCGATGGGGTCTATGCTCAACGTTATGATCGCTTTGGGAATGCCATCGGCGGTGAGATTTTAGTCAACACCACAACCACCCATGAACAAGGTGACCCGGTTGTGGCCATGGACGCTAACGGTAATTTTGTCGTGGCATGGACCGATAGAAACCCTTTGAGTGCAACCAGTGGAGCGGTTCGTGCTCGTCGCTTTGATAGCAATGGCAATGCTTTGGGCAATCAGTTTCGAGTTAATACAACCACAGCTAATGCCCAAGATACTCCAGCGATCGCCATGAATGCCGATGGCCGTTTTGTCATTACTTGGGAAAGTTTCGATCAAGATGGAGATGGTGAAGGTGTTTATGCCCAAGTCTATAACAGCCTGGGGAATGAAGTCGGGGGTGAAATTGCGGTCAACACCACAACCACACATGAGCAAGGCGATCCAGTTGTGGCCATGGATGCTAACGGTAACTTTGTTGTGGCATGGACCGATAGAAACCCTGCGGTTATAACCAGTGGCGCAGTGCGTGCTCGCCGCTTTGACAGCAATGGCAGTGCTTTGGGCGGCCAGTTTCTAGTGAATACAACACAGACGGATGCCCAAGATACTCCGGCGATCGCCATGAATCCTAACGGTAACTTTGTGATTACGTGGGAAAGTCGTAATCAAGACGGAGACGGGGATGGAGTCTATGCTCAGCGCTATGACAGCTTTGGAGCAACTGTTGGAGGTGAAATTGCCGTCAACACAACGACGAACTCAAATCAAGACGATCCCTCGGTGGCAATTGATACCGCAGGGAACTTTCTGGTTGCATGGGAAAGCTTTGGGCAAGATGGAAATAACGACGGAGTTTATGGTCAGTATTTTGACAGCACTGGAGCCACAGTCGGAACTGAATTTCGGATCAACACCTCTACCAACAATCATCAGTCAGAAGTTGCGTTAGCGATGGATGCGGATGGAAACGCGATCGCAGTTTGGCGAAGCTCTGGACAAGATGGGAGCTCTAATGGGGTCTATGGCCAGCAATTTGGCATTCCATCTGTTGTGGAATTTTCTCAAGGTAACTACATTATCAATGAAGACGGCACAGTGATTGGAGCCGAGGTCAGTCTCACACGTACGCATGATGTTCTGACATCAGGTGTTCAGCTTACTGTTTCTGGCGGTAGTGCAACAGCAGGAGCTGACTATACCAACAGCTTCCCGCTAGTTGTGACGTTTAATCCTGGAGAAACGACTAAGACGGTCACAATTCCCGTCCTTGAAGATTTTCTTACAGAGGGCGTAGAAACGCTTGGCTTGAATCTGTCAGCCATCAGTAACGCTAGCATCGGTGCCCAAAACTCAACTGTTGTCAGTATTGTTGATACTGGATTGTTGTCAGGTGGCGTCACCCTGACGGGAACACCCAATAATGATGTCTTATCTGGAACGAATGGAGATGACATTATTCGGGGCCGGGGCGGAAACGATCGCCTCAAAGGCCGGGGCGGAAACGATCGCCTCGTTGGGGGAGGAGGTAACGATCGGCTCATTGGTCAAGGCGGTGATGATACGCTCAAAGGCGGCGGCGGCAACGATCGACTCAAAGGTGGCTCAGGGGAAGATGTTCTTCAGGGTAAGCGAGGTAATGACCGGCTTATCGGTGGGGCAGATGATGACATCTTTGTTCTCAAGAAGGGCCATGGTACCGATTTCATTCGTGACTTTAATCTAGGTGAGGATCGTATTCAGCTTCAGGGCAGCATCAGTTTCAATGATTTATCGTTCCAACAGAAAGGCAACCGAACGCTTATCCTTGCGGATGGGCAAGAACTAGCGTTGCTCAGGGGCATTCAATCCGACCAGTTGGATCAGTCTCATTTCATCTAATCGTGCACTTAATACGTTATGCCTTCATGACATAACGTTGAAAGCGTTGCGGAGTCCTATCATTTTGAAGAATGATAGGACTCCGCAACGCCTTTAAAGTGATTCACGTGTGCTGTTGATACGGAAAATGGAAAGTGGAGCGCCCAGTTGGAATGCGTATAGCGCTGTGCGCGTTGGTTAAGTACAGTTATGTGTGGCGCAACGCGCCACACATAACTGGTTTTGTGCTTGACTATCTTGAACACCGCTATATCTTCTGAGATGTGCGATGAATATTGACGCGGTACAGTAACGTTTCTCTTCGAAAACAGCTGCAAATGAGATGATGAGAAGCTGAGCGATATAAAAGTTTCAGATTTGGAAGGCACAGATCGGCGATCGCCCCTCTTCACAGCGCTAGATTTCCCTGCAAAAATAGCAATGGCTAGAGCACGTTTCCAACTTGTTGGTCAACGTGTGTCCCCTAGGCGTACCAGAATCCTTCGAGTGTTTTTGGTACGCCATTTTTATAGCGATTTTTCTGTGTCTCAATTGCATGTGGTGAAAGCAGCGGTTAGAACTAAGACGGTCCTGTTATTTCGTTGATACTGTTTGTCGCTGATTGGCTAATATTGTCCACCCTTCAACATCATTTAGCTCAGTTGGTGATTTCAGGTTTAGCTGCTTCAATGTTGCATTGTCGAGTAAAAAGTAAGCTGGATCGCTTTTTCGCCAGTGTTGACGTAACTGTTTATTCGATTTTGGCAGCACACGGTGCTCACTGTAGAAGTTTAGTGAAGGACGGTTGAGGGGATGGGATGTGAAGACGGTTGCTCCGGGTGGAACGCGCTCTCGAATCATGGCGGCAACCGGCTTGACTGGGTAGTCTTCCCCAAGTTCCCAGACCCAATGATTTGATGAGACGAAGAGCAACAGGGTAATGTAGAAGCCCCAGATAAGAATTGGAATGAATTGGCGATCGCGTTTCCATAGCAGTAGGGTAGTCACGAGCATCGTCAATCCCAATGCTGCAAGAATGAGCGCCAATGCCTGATCATTATCTATTCGTCCGAAGTAAAAACTGCCAGCCCACCCGACTAGAGATAAGAAGGCAAAAAAGCTGACGAGCACCCAGCGATAGCGAGAGGAAGGCGACAACTTAAACGATTCTCCAGATAGAGTTTCCCAGAGACGATGCAGCTCATGTCCGACGACCAGGGCGATCGCCGGATACAGCGGTAAGACATACCAAGGCAGCTTGGTACTCATGATTGAAATCACCCCCAGGTAAACGCTAAGCCAAATCAGCGTTAGTTTGGCCCAGCTACGGTTGCGATCGTTCCATGCGGTCTTGAGTCCGATTGGAAGAAATACCAGCCACGGGAACCCATATTTCAACAGCTCCAGCAGATAGTACCAGGGTGGTCCACTATTG
>JBCBLF010000241.1:0-7293 GCA_038520475.1 Cyanobacteria bacterium J06627_8 | reverse complement strand
AGAGATTAGAAGCATGGCGTTTGAGACCAGACAGTGGAAAACCGTTTTGTCTGGCTTGAGGGGCGCGATCGCTCAAGCAGAAACGGTAGATATGTTGATTCGCAAAGCGGTCACGATTGTCGATGCTGCCTTTCACGTCAATAGCATTGTCTGGGTTTATTCAGATAGTTCTGAGAATGAGCCTTGGCGAGCTTATGGCACGACAAGCAGCTGGACAATGCTCCAGATCGAAGACAGATTTCGGCAAGACAGAGACGCCATGTCGGCTCCGGTCATGGAAAAGTCAAATCTTCAAGGCGATCGCCCTCTCACACCACCTCGCAAAGTGGAACCGGTTGAGGTGATTCGCCGATTTCGTCCAACCGTCATACCTGACTGGCTCATTCAGCAACAGCACCACCCTCAGCCGGCAATTCTGGATTCGGGAGATTTAGTTATTCCTGTCATCGATGATGCTTCTGCCCCACGATCTGCGGTCAACATATCGATGCCTCAGAGCGAGCCATCCGATGACTTCAGTCAGGATCAGTTCTCCAATTCATTCTCAGGTCAATCGATTCGATTTGTCTTTCAAGTGAGTTCGTCATTCAGCAGCAGCCAAGAAGCAAACGCCTCACCTGCCACGTTCTCTAACTCTCAACAAGCGAATGATGCTGAAGTAACCGACTGGCCTGGTTGGACAGAAAAGGTACTGAGTAGACTACAAGCCATTGGCGATCATCTTTTACTCGCGTGTGATGCCCTGATATTTAAGCGCCGGCTTGAGCAATCTCAGCGACATGTGTCGCTACTTAGTCGGACGTCACATATTCTCAACACATCCATACATCCTGACCGTGCCATTCAACAGATTCTTGCAGAGATGGGACAACGATTGAAAAGCGATCGCATTGCCCTCTTTGATTTACGAAATCAAGCGGCAGCGTTGATTACCCATTGGGATCGTCCTCGGCAACCATTGAAACCGTTTACCCGAGAGATATCCGACTATACCTTGTGGCACGACACCATCGATGTGTTCCTTCAGGGAGGGGCGTCATACCTAGAGCTTCAACTTGCGGACACGAATGACGATACCCAGCCCGATGACGATCCTCTTTGCACCTGGTTCAGAAATGCTGGCATTGGGTCAGCTTTGGTGCTTCCTCTGTTCATTCGAGAGGAGTTTTTTGGAGCGATCGCCCTCCTTTCCCATCGCCCAAATCGACGCTACGTTCTTGACGAATTACAGATGGCGCAGCAAAGCACTGATCAACTGGCCATTGCGTTTACGATTATCCAACATACTCAATCATCAGCACTGGTTCCAGTTCCTGCCTCAATACAGCAGACAGTCGCGAATCAATCGCAGCTCTTTATTGATAGCCTTACCCGCTTACCCAATCGAGAAGCGCTCGAACGAGAACTGGATACCCTGAGCAAGACGTCGGTGTGGGCCTTTCGTGCACCATTTAGCCTAATCATTTGCGACATCGACTATTTCAAGCTCGTTAATGATAACCACGGGTATCACTTGGGCGATCGCATCCTATTACGGGTTGCTCAGCAGCTTCAGCATCAGCTCAGACGCACGACTTCTATCTATCGCTATAGCGGCGAGGAATTTGTCATCATTTTGGAACAGACCGACCTACAGGTTGCTTCTGATGTTGCAGAACGTCTACGGCAATCGATTCGTGCGATGCCGCTTCGAACTGAAAAAGAGGTGTTGAGCATCACGGCTAGTTTCGGAGTTGCTCAGCTCATTCCAAGTCTTGACCATCATGCGCTTGACGTCCTCAAGCGCGCTGAGGAGGCTCTATTTGAAGCAAAACGCGACGGACGCGATCGTGTTTCCACTCAGCGTAGCGATCGCGTGACATCAACCTAAACCAGGCCAACACATGGATTGATGAGGTAACACCTTAAGAAAACGTCACACATCCGAGACTGACACATATTCGCCATATCCTGTTCATAATTTCAGGTCGTCTGCTATCACCTGAAATTATGAACAAATCCTACATCGTCCCGTATTGGTGAAACTGCCTTGACAACGTCGATGAGGGAATTGTTAATGAGGAAATGAGATTGTGCACGCACATAGAGACGAATGTTATTTGAGCACGTACAAGCAGCCAGAGATGGCGATCGCGATCGCCTACTATTACATTCTTTAAAGTTTCAATGGCTTTTGCAAAACCGATGAAAAACGCTGCTGTAGACTAAGAACAATCTGAAGGGAATATATCTTTCATTCTCATTTTTAGATTAGTTAACGGGTCAGCGAATAGCTAACATCCGTTCTTCGTTCATCAAAAAAATGTTTTGGATAGGAGCTTCTATTCAATGTCTCATTCTGTCAAAATTTACGACACTTGCATTGGATGCACCCAGTGTGTCCGTGCGTGCCCTCTGGATGTTCTAGAGATGGTTCCATGGGATGGCTGTAAAGCGGGTCAAATTGCTTCGTCACCTCGAACTGAAGACTGCATCGGCTGTAAGCGTTGCGAAACTGCTTGTCCGACAGATTTCTTGAGTGTTCGGGTTTACTTGGGCGCTGAAACGACTCGCAGCATGGGTCTAGCTTACTAACGTTGTTGAAAAATCAGCTTTGGGCTAGATCCTGATGCTGGTTTTTCTCCACCATTTTTATATGGTCTTGTGTATCGAAGGGAAGTTAAACTAGCTTCCCTTTTTGTTTGATATCGGTTCCTAGACTAAGAAATACAGCTTGATGCACAAAGGATTTGAGCTGGCCCTGCAATCCCCTTATTTTCAGGCCTGCCGTTACTCAGGGTTCGAGCATGCTTGTGAGTGCTGACAGGCATCACTGATTGCAAACATGCATAAACTTAGCGAATTTACATGAGCCTCTGTTATTGCGCAAGTTTATATGACATGCAAGCCGACATAACAAAGGAGCTTTTACAGAGATCCACTTTCTATGCCGAATGATAAGGGGCATAGGTGACAGTTGAAGATAATCGATAAGTCGATCGCAGATAACACACACCTCGGTTTAGGGTAATCAAGCATGACCGCTCCTTACGCTGGAGGATGCCAGTGTGGGCAAATTCGATACGAGATTCAGGCTGAACCTCTTACACTTTATGCCTGTCACTGCAAAGAATGTCAAAAGCAATCTTCCAGTGCCTTTGGAATGTCGATGCCCGTTCCTCGTGATGCAGTTGTCATTCTCAAGGGGCAGCCGAAAGAGTGGAAGCGAGCCTCTGATAGCGGGCGCGACGTGAGTTGCCTATTTTGTGGGGAGTGTGGGACGCGCCTATTCCATAACCCTGCTCGCAACTCCAAAATCACCAACATTAAACCTGGCACGTTGGATGATACCAGTTGGCTTAATCCAGTTGGCAACCTGTGGACTCAAAGGGCCCAAAAATGGATTGTTCTAAATGAACAGCTCCTAAATTACGAGGCCCAGCCAAGTGACTTTACTCAACTATTTGAGCGATTTTAATTTGAGGGGCAGACATTGGGTTGATGGTGCAAAGATGATTTGCCGCTGACCAAATGAAGCATCTTACTGACTCAAATCAGGGCTGATTAACCCTTGTAGTGCAGAGTTAATCAGCTCTGGTTCTCACGTTTATCGCTGTAATATCAATATCTTCAAAAACCAGCTACACAGGGGGACGCTTATGTAAAGCATGAGTGCCCCCCTGTGTAGCTGGTTTTAGGGAAACGGTATGACGAGTTCACTTCTATCGGCGAAATAATCGGTCAATAGTTGATAGCAACGAATTAAAAATCCACAGGGCAGCACCAGCAGCAAATAGTTTTTCACGAAGATCGCGGGTATCAATTTGAAAGCGTCTTCGTCGAGCTTTAATGACTCCCTGATCTCGCTGACTGTCATAAATGACCTTCTCAACGTACCATCGGTCAGATTTTCCAGGGTATTTAAATTTTGCTTGCTCTAACAATCGTTTTGCGAGATCTTTATCTCCGCGGACAGCCTCTATCAACCTGGGATCAAGACCATCGACAGTTCTAGAGTCGCGCCATATCAAAAACAAAACAATGGCGACAATAACAGCAAAACCAATTGTTATTGGATTCATAACGATGTAGATGATGTAATCGAAATCAATATATTGGTTATACGAGGTAAGTTTGTCAGTTCAGAGCAATTTATTTGGGCACGCATGAATAATTAGGCAAGCATGAAACGCTAAATAATCCCTGTGTATTAGGATTCCCAAACAGAGTTAAGCCATAGCAACAAGTGCTCAAATAAACATTAATGAAATCGGCAATTCTTCGATTAGAAAAAGCGTCTCAGCCATCGCATTCGTCAATCAGGTTCTCTAAATTTACGGTAGTCTAGAGGAACCGTGCACTTAAAAAATCGGTCGGTAGAATTATCGACTACTCGCTTAGTCAGACTTACCTCTGGTTGTAACAGTTTGCTTCCCACCGCCTTTGTTTTGGTCACTGCATTTTATTCTTGAGCGAGAGGATAGGATGCATTTGGCTTGTTTAACTTCATCCTGGCGGCATGACTACTGGCTTTTTCCTCGTTGTTTCAATTCTCATTTTGGGCGGTGTGATTGCCACGGCAGGCGATCGCATTGGTATGAAGGTGGGAAAAGCACGGCTTAGCCTGTTTAACTTGCGACCACGCCAGACTGCAACGCTAATCACCATTTTGACTGGCGGCGTCATCTCAGCCTCAACCCTCGGCATTCTGTTTGCACTAAGTGAACAGCTTCGGACTGGAGTATTTGAGCTGGGTGAACTTCAAGATGAGTTAACGACGGCGAGAGAAGAGCTCTCTACGGCACAGAACGAGCTAGGCACGGCAGAAACTGAGAAAGAAAGAATCGAACGGGAGCTCGCGCGTGTGCGGGCTGACCGTCGAGAAGCCCGACAACGGCTACGAAACATTAACCAGTCTCTAGAAAACGCGATCGCCCGCCAAGCTCAGACAGAAACTGAACTCGAACGCGTTGAAGCCAACTTTGAGTCAGCTAGACAACGCTTGCAAGAAGTTTCACAACAAACCAGTACACTCCAAGCTGAAATCACCGCTTTGCAACAGGAGGGGCAAGAAGTCATTGAGGATCGCGATCGCCAAATTGCTGCCCGTGAACGTGATATCTCCGAAAAGGAAGCTCAGCTCCAGGCCCTTGAAGAACAGCGAGCAAATCTGGCAGAAGAACTCATCGTCTTAGAACGGGAAATTCAGGCCCTTCGAGAAGGGAACGTCGCCCTACTCAATAATCAAGTCTTGACTGCTGGGGTTGCTCGTATTATCGATGCAGAAGGCGCCCGTCAGGTCGTTGACCAGCTACTGCGCCGAGCAAACGAGATCGTGCTGCAAGAACTGCTCCCTGGAACCTCAAGTATTCGTGCTCAGGTCGTTCAAATCACAAACACTGAAGTCGAGTCCATACTGGAACAACTCCAACCCGGAGAAGACTATGTGGTCCAAATCCTCTCTGGCAGCAACTATTTGGTCGGTGAACCCTGTGTGGTTGCTAGGCAAACCTGCGTTCAGGTAACCGCAAATGCTGTTCCTAATCAGCTCCTATTCCAAACCAATGAAGTGATTGCAGCAACAACCGTTTCACCGGCTATGCGATCGCAAGAAGAACTGGCAGAAAAATTAGAGTTTCTGATTGCAGCCGCTCAGTTTCGTGCCAAACAAGCTGGAGTGTTGAGCGATTCGGTTCGCATCTCGGATAATCAAGAAGCCGCTGTGACATACTTTTTTGAAAAATTCACGGCACATCAACAAAGCAGCACCCAAAACATTACCGTTCGGGCGATCGCAACCCAACCCATTTTTACGACCGGGCCATTGTCGATCAAGCTAGATGCGATTCAACTAAACGATATTTTGTTTAGCACAGACGATACGCCTGAAAACCAAGACACATAATCATGCATGATATCGTTTCGCTAAAGGCCATCCATCCGCCCTGCATCACTGGCTTTTGAAGAATCCGTTGAAGAATTGATACAACAAGGATACAAGCGATGACCGCATCCATGTCCAACAGCTCCAACAACCCGGTTGAAGAGGTTTTAGTGGGGTTTGATCCCGGACGAGATAAGTGCGGACTTGCGGTGATGGGTAATCAGGGCACACTCTACCGTCATGAGGTCGTTACATCATCGGAAGCGATCGCCACCCTTAATCGCATCATGGAGACCTTTCCAGTCCAGCATCTGGTATTGGGCGACCAGACCACCTCACAACAATGGAAAGAGAAGCTTCAACAAAAATTATCACCCCTACCCTGCATTCACCTGGTTGATGAGCGATACTCAACTCTAGAAGCACGCGATCGCTATTGGAAGCTTTATCCACCGAAAGGACTCCAGCATCTCATCCCTAAACAACTCCGCACCATTCCAAGGCCAGTTGATGATGTTGTCGCTATGATTCTTATCGAACGATATCTAGCCGTCTAATAAGCATCGGTTATCAAATATTTGGAGGTAGGAAATCGTTGTAAGACAGGAATCGCAAGAATCACAAGGCACAGAAGCCACACAGAAGCCATACAGAAGCCGCTGTGCCAATCCCTTTCATCCAAAGAAACTCTGAAAATCGCCAAAATCAGAGCTATTTTTCAGATTGTGCTCAGAATGAGCTGTTTTCATAAAACTTTATGTTCGGTATATACTGCACAAGGACGATAGATAAGGAGTGTGTAGATGTCGGCGGCAGTTCAGCCTCTGGCCTCGGCCGAATCAAAAATAAGGGTGCCTAAAGAATTGCTTGGCCCAGCCCGAGCATTTTGGAGTCCTAACCTGTTGATGTTTCTCGCAGCAGTTTGTGTGGTGGTGCTTTCAACGATTGGCTATTGCCTTTGGCATTGGCCCAGTTGGATCACCTTCTGTTTGAACGTATTAGCACTCCACATTGTTGGCACAGTCATTCACGATGCCTCTCACAACGTTGCTCACCGCAATCGCGTGATGAACTCGGCACTGGGGCATGGCAGTGCTCTGATGCTGGGATTTGCGTTTCCTGTTTTCACTCGAGTTCACATGCAGCATCATGCCAATGTGAACGACCCAGAAAACGATCCGGACCATTTTGTGTCCACGGGCGGTCCGCTATGGATGATTGCAGCCCGCTTTTTCTATCACGAAATCTTCTTTTTCCAGCGTCGACTTTGGCGGAAGTATGAGCTGTTGGAGTGGTTCTTGAGCCGATTAGTGGTCGGAATCGTCATCTTCATGGCTGTTCAATACGATTTCTTGGGCTACATCTTCAACTTCTGGTTCTCGCCAGCCTTAGTTGTCGGCATGGCCCTGGGCTTGTTTTTCGACTATCTG
>JBCBLF010000240.1:0-7323 GCA_038520475.1 Cyanobacteria bacterium J06627_8 | reverse complement strand
AGAAGGCATGCTGAAGTGGCAACTGAGTTATGCACTTGTAATCGAGTCATCGGAACTCTTCGCGGCCTCACGTATCAGGCAGTACTTAACATGACTAGGTTGCGACATTAATCGGTTATTCCCCCCGGGCAGATTGAGCGTTTCACAGCCTATGGATTCTTCTCAAGCTTTAGACACGATTACTGTTAGAGACCCATACAAACTGGGACCAGAGAACCCCCGAGACGAAAGAGATTTAATGGAGTCGTTCAATTAACCAATCATGCCAGGAACAGTTATCACAGAGGGCGATCGCGCCATGCGGTCTGACCACGCACGGTTTAACCACAACCTAGATGGAACAGGGATTACCATTGGCATCATTTCAGATAGCTTTGATGCGTTTGGAGAAGCAGACGCAGATGTCCAAGCAGGTGAATTACCTGGGCGCAGTAATCCGAATCGATATCTAAGTTCCGTTCAAGTGCTGAAGGACGATCCAGAAGGTATTGATGAAGGGCGTGCAATGGCTCAAATCATCCACGATGTTGCTCCGGGAGCCGAACTTCTCTTTTATGGGCCAACCTCGGTCACAGATTTTGCCCGTGGGATTGATGAGCTCGTTGAAGCAGGAGCTGACATTATTGTCGATGATTTAGGGTTTGGGGAGCAGCCTTTCTTTCAGGATGGCCCAGTCTCTCAAGCAGCTGCACGCGCTGTACAGCAAGGCGTCACCTTTATCAGTGCTGCGGGTAACTATGGCAATGCGTCCTATGAAAGCGAATTTCGTTCATCGGGTCAGCAGTTCAACGTTTCAGGCATCACCTATGAGGCTCATGATTTTGATCCCGAAACTGAAATCGATATCTTCCAATCCATCACGGTTCCTGGCTTTAGCGATCTTGACTTTGTATTCAATTGGAGTGAACCCTTTCGCTCTTTCGGCCTTGGCGCAGGGGCGTCGACTGATTTAGACCTGTTCTTAATGTCACAGCCTCGATTGCCCCAGTCACAACAAGATCCAGCACTTGTCAGTGCATCGCTTGAAGACAATATTGGAAACGATCCACAGGAATTTCTATCAGCGTCTAACCGATCTGGGGGCGATCGCGACTATTACTTAGTCGTTGGAAAGCAGCAAGGGATCAATAATTCACCCGAACCGGATGTCATCAAGTGGATTGATTTTGAAGATGTGGGCTCTATCTATGAGTATGTCAACGAGTTTTTCGGGCAATCAGCAAACAGCACGGTCTACGGGCACCCCAATGCAGAAGAGGCGATCGCCGTTGGTGCAGTGCGCTTTGATCGCACGCCTGCCTTTGGCGCAGACACAATTGCCCCTCGGACGTTCACAAGTCTCGGAGGAACGCCCATCCTCTTTGATACCGCTGGTAACGAGCTTCGGACTCCGCTGATTCGCAGAAAGCCTCAGCTCATCGGACCTGACGGCGTTTCTACAACAGTTGTCGACTTTGAAACCTTTCCAGGTACTTCAGCAGCGGCTCCTCATCTTGCTGCTGTCGTCGCACTCATGCTCGAACGTGCTGGAGGTTCGGGACAACTCTCACCTGCTGAAATTCGCGACATTTTAGAAGTATCCACCCTAGACGTTGGAGCTCCAGGGGTTGACTCAATTAGCGGAAATGGCTTTATTCAGGCTGATTTAGCCGTGATGAATGTTGCTCCAACACTGTTGATGGCTGATGATCAGAGAAGACTCAGAGGCACGGCTCGGGCCGATAACCTCGTTGGAACGCAACAAAACGATGTGATGATGGGCCGGGGGGGGTTTGATGTGATGATGGGCCTCGGAGGTCGCGATCGCTTGAGGGGTAATGGTGGAAACGATTGGCTTCAGGGCGCCGCAGGAGGCGATCGCCTCGTGGGAAACCGCGGTAACGATACGCTAACCGGCGGCAACGGCCGCGATCGCCTTTCAGGTGGAGGGGGTGCCGATAATCTAGTGGGTGATCGCGGTCATGATGTGCTGATTGCTGGAGGTGGCGACGATCTCCTCTGGGGAGGGGCCGGACGCGATCGCCTGAGTGGACAACGGGGTCGCGATCGTTTTGTTATTGAAGACGCTCCCGGAATCGATATCATCACTGACTACCAAGACAACATCGACAAGCTTGTGCTGGCAGATGACATAACATTCCGACAGCTGACGCTTCAATCGAAAGGCAACAATACTCTGATCAAACTTGGGCAGAACACACTTGCACGCCTCATCAACGTTCAACCTGAACAACTAACTGCGGATGATGTAATTGATGTGCCTCTTCCCACATGATCGGAATCGATACACCCTGGTCAACCGTCCAGGTTAACTGACACATGACTAGGCAAAGCCTACGACGAAAGGGGAGATGGTCGTGCGACCATCTCCCCTTTCCTAGTCATGGATCTAGAAAGTGTGCCATGTTATGGCGCCATGCGCTTAATCCAAATCAGTATTTTTGAGGAAAGCCGCGCGATGCGCGGCTTTCCTCAAAAATGCATGTCCAGACTTGTATGCGTATTGCCATATGTGTCTGACAAAAGTTTCGACGTAGGTGACGTTAAGCAATGCGCAACCCAACGAATCAGAAGATTATGAGTAGGCCACCTGCCTCGGGAGAAAAATCTGACGCCATTCCCTCAATCGACAAGATGTTTGCACACCACGTGACTCATAAACACCAAACCCCTGTTTTTTGTAAGCATCGGGGACTTGCCTACGGGTACCACTACCCACGCATTAAAGGGAACGAACTTGCGTCAAGCCTGTGAACCGTTACTAAAGCATGCATCTAGCGAGAACGCTTGGGAAAAAGAGTGTACGTTAAGGCAATACACTCCACAATGACGCGTTTCGTTCCCTCGCTTGACCGCCACCAATAGTTGGGATTGTAAGAAACTGGTATCGGAGCAATAATGCCAACTCGGACAGCAGGTTCTAATTCTCGTTTGTAAAGAATCCAACTTCGACGCGCATGAACCCCGTGAGAATAAAGATTGACCGAGGTCACCTTAGGATAATGCACAGATAGCCATTCACAGAATGCGGTCGCCGTGGTCGCCGTTCGATCGCGTTTGCTTGCCGTTGAGGGAACGGCAACTAACGCACTGGAGTCAAAGCCAAATGCAATCAATGTCGCTGCAGATAGCTCTGCCAGGGTTTTATGTGGAGACAAATATGCTCCCATTGTCAGTGGGCCACCAACAGTCACCAGCTTTGAATAGTTTCCTGCGGCAAAAACAGGTAAGACTCGTTTGAGTGACGCATCATCCATCCATCCTTCCACAATAAGAATGCCTGCATCTGCTCGTGGTGCATTGGGAGAAAGAAACGGATGAAGCCAATATCGGATAACGAACACTCCCACTGTGATAACCGTAATCGCAGCGATCGCAATACTGAGCACAGTTACATCCACAGCAGTGTTCTACTTGATAAATCAGGACTCACAGCAAACCCACTGTAGCCCATACACGTTTGTCAGTCAGAACTGATGTATTTCATACAAGGTTCTGGGCTTTGAGAACGTCTTTTCAGGAGCGCAACCTGCGAAAAAACGTTCATCTGAGTAAGTCCCTATAAGGGCTATCACAGCTCACTCAGCTTCAGCTTCAGCATCCTCCATCGCTTGAATCGCAAGCAATAAGGCTTCTTCTTGTTCCTCAAAGGTTTCTTCATCAACTTCGCCCATGTCAAACGCAAGTTGAAGCGCAAGAAGCTGTTTTTGGAGATTTTCTTTATCATCGAGCTCGCCACTGGCTTGCTCTAGGATTTTGTTGCCAATCCAAACAATACCACCCACTGGCGCTGTAATCGGAGCCATCAATAAATCGAGAATCATTGGCGATCGCCCTCCTTAGTCAATCTCGTTCAATTTGAGCAAAGTTGAAGGGAGCTGTGAAGTTGTTATAGCGAATGTGTAAACGGCCATTGAACTGCTTGTCGAGTGCATCTACTTTTTCACTAAACGCGGATTCACCATCCCAATCGATGAGATAAGCAGCGTTGTAAATCATCTCGCTCGTCATCGGATCATTCTCAATGACATCGACGACATCCACATCTAAAACCGACTGAAACGCCTCAATGATGCTGTGTTTACGATCATTCATGGCTTGCTCGATTGCCTGACCAATGGCGACGACTTCTTCCATGCTGAGCGTTTTTCCCTCGAGGCGATCGCGCTCATGGCGAAGAGCATCATCCTCATTCATCAGCATCTCCAGCTCAGCACCCGTGTCCCACATGACTTTGATGCTAACTTCACGCCGATTCTCCAATTTCTCAAACAGGTCTATCAGGCTATTCCGGTGAGTTTCGATGAGCTGAGCATACACGGTATCCCACGATTCAATCACCAAGCCAAATTGAAGCGGCAAAACATTTCGTCCACCAACTGACATCACATGTTCAAGCACTCGCTCATGCCCCAATAGATTTTTTCGGCTAGCGAGATATCGCTCTTGCTGAGCAATGGAATAGAGAAATACAAACTGGTCCAGGTGATGAAGTTGCACCGGCTGCTTGTCTAACCCAATGCAATCAACCGTTAGAGCGTGATCACCAGGAAGAATGCCGTAGAGGTATAGTCCGTGTAGCTTTTCTGAGTCAATATCTGTGGCGGGCTTGTGTAGAGTTGTATTCACCATGATGGGTTCACTGTATTAATGACTCGTTGAGCAAAAGACAATTTATTGGATACCAAACGTGAGCAGAATTATCCATCAGTTGGCGGTCGATGAACGATTCGGATGTGATTTAGATGAAATGGGCTGGGACGTAAGGACAAGCTGAAGCTTGGCATGAATCAAATCAAGCTGAGCAAGACCAAGTTCAGCACTCCCCTCAAGCACGATGCCCACATTGAGGAGTCGATCCAACAGTTCAAGAATTGACGGGTGATTTGATTTTTCTCCAGGATAATAGCCAGATTTCGGCAGCAGCGTTCCAACTTCGCCTAAATCAATATTGAGATCCGCTGGATCCACATCAAAAATCTCACACAGCTGAAGAACTTGTTCTTCAAGGGTTTGAAGACTCTCAGCTGCTCGATCGAGCTCGGTATCTGATAGTAGATTGGAGTCCATTCGACGGATCACCTGGGCTTCCATCAACTGTCGAATGAGTTCGACAACAGTCAGCAATAATGGTGCGAGTCCTGAATCAGAACCCTTGCTTGATGGCTGCTGAAGCTGAAGAGGGCTCGGGGCTTCGCTAACGGTTAAATTTTGGATCGATGATGCATCAAGCGAGGCCATACGTTTATCTGACGAAGGAGGGCAATCAATTGCTGGCATAACGGTGACAGGCGTCACGTCACACTTACGAACAAAAAAGCGGCAGATGCAGACCTGGAGTACATTATCGTGATGGAGGATGCTCCCCGAAACCTGTATCCTTCTGCATCAAGGGCAACGGTTGCTCAGCTCGCCCCCTGTCCAGAAGACGTTGATGAATATTGAACATTTGACGTTTCACTCAGAAATTCCTTCTGATAGTTCAAGAAAGCAGTGTGCCATTCTTGAAAGCGGCGATCGCCATCTCGGACAAGCATTTGCCGGTAATGTTCTGAATCAATGTATTTTTTAGTACGTGTCATTGGAATTAGTTCCTTCTGCTACGGTACATCTGGTTATGCCACTGCCGATAAAGATCGGATGCAGCAGCTTGCAACTGAGCCTTATCGATGCGCCCATAGTCCAGCCATCGTCGGTCGGAACGCTCTAAGGTTTGCAGTGATTGCAAACCTGGAACCAGAGCACTCGTCATAATTTGCTTCATTGACTTAATGCGAATCATAAGCACAGCTCACACTTACGGTTTGAACACGTTCAGGATTTCTCAAGCCCTTGCTAGTCTCAAGCTTTCATTCATTGGGACGCTTTTACAAATTTGACGGTTCCTGGAGAGCATCTTCAGGTGCACCAGCGCGGAGCGATCGCAACTCACCTTCGAGACTTTCAATGCGCGATTGAAGTTGCTGATTAGCCTCCAGAAGTTGTTGGCTCTGGCTATTCAGATAGGGATCGCTTTCCCACCAGTTGATGCCAATTTCTCGTGCTTTATCCACAGACGAAATCAACAACCGGATACGAATGGATAGAAGTTCTGTCGATCCAACTGATACTGAAATATCCCCTGCAATGACAATCCCTTTATCCAGAACTCGTTCAAGAACATCTGCGAGCGTTGAACCTTGAGTGGCAGTGTTAAATCGACGAGCATCACTTGAGCCACGGGACGACGTTGTAACCGTCATATCAATTCACCTCCCATCATCCGAGGCTGAAAGTTTAAGTGCGTGGATCCAGTCGGTGAAATTGAGGGG
Organism: Cyanobacteria bacterium J06627_8; assembly: GCA_038520475.1. Taxonomy (GTDB): domain Bacteria; phylum Cyanobacteriota; class Cyanobacteriia; order CAKZMO01; family CAKZMO01; genus JBCCWF01. The sequence continues at coordinate 1,012 of JBCBLF010000240.1, read as the reverse complement.
TGAGTTGCAGGGCCAGAATGATAACCAGACGTAAAATCAGACTGATCCGCTTTACTCTGTTGAGTGATGTGTTGTCCCCGTGACGTTGGATGACTCCGCAAATTGATTAATCCTCGATCCGCAAGCGATCGCAGCGCGTTCACTGTTTGAAATCGAGAAATACCCAATGCCGATTCGATTTGAGACGGACGGGCATCATTCGATGCCTTTAGATATTGATAGACCTCTTTTTCGAAGGGTACTCTTGCATTCTCTTGAGGGCTGTTAAGCATAGACTGAACCGGGCTGGACGATTCAGTCGAACCAGCATCCAGTTGAACTGCTGCATTATTGCCCGAATTGTCCCCCTCGACAGGTTGGATAGGAGCCTCAACAATCTGCTGCCCTACATCATCTGAGTGAGATGTATCTGTTTCGGGCATAGATATCGATGGCGCTGGGGAATCATCAACGATCGCGGCCGGATGCTCCTCAATGACTTCATCCGCCGAGTCAGTCGATACATCGGAGGTGAAGTCTTCAATAGAGGCATCGTCATCTTCTGGCAACGACTCAAATTGCATCGCAACTTCTTTTGCTGCTTCGGGAATATCAACCTCAAGGGCTCGTAACAAATCAGGAGAATCTGATGATGCAGCGTCTTCAACTTGCCCATCCGGTGCAGGAGTTTCGCTTAAGGGCTGACTCAATGATTCTGGAGCAACCGTGTCGAGCGGTGATTGGTCGCCCGATTGATCGTCCAAAAATATTGCTGAAGATAGGTGATTAGATGAGACGGTTGCAGGTTCAGGAGATAATGCGATCGCCTCATCCTCACGTTGGTTTCCGGAGTCCCAAACATCGGTGGTCAACTGAACCGCATCCAAAGCAGCGGCATCCTGTCCAGGCTCAGCACTCGTCAGTTCTTCTTCAACAGGAGAAGACTCATCAATGTCGGGTTGACCCTCAGGGTTCTCATGCCGTTGCTCGATAGGAGGAGCGCTCGTTTCTTGGGCATCAGTCGCTTCGTTTT